>JAEUOX010000199.1 GCA_016790475.1 Rhodoferax sp.
GGCAGCCTGTGGGGCTGGCCCTTTCCGCTGGTGCTGGCGGTGGCTGGCGTGACGGGCGCGCTCAGCGGGTTGCTGGCCGGACTGCCGTCGCTGCGGGTGCGCGGTCTGTACTTCGTGCTGTCGACGATGGCGCTGCACTACATCGTGAACTTCGCGTTCCTGCAATTCCAGTTCAGGTTCTTCGACGTGGTCGGCATTCCCTACCAGCCGGCACGGCTGGGAAGCTTCGAGCTCAACACGCCGATGCGCTGGTACTTCTTCCTGGTGCCGGTGGTGGCGCTGGTCTACTGGGGCCTGCACAACAGCCTGCAGACCCGCGAGGGCCGTCTGCTGATGGCGATGCGCGACCACGAGCTGGCCGCCACCGCGGTCGGGGCCGACGTACGCGTGCTGCGCCTGAAGGCCTTCATGCTGAGTTCCGCGATCGCCTCGATGGCCGGCGCGCTGTATGCCTACTACCTGACCAACGTGACCTCGGAGGCCTTCGGCATCCAGTTCGCGATCCAGTTCATCGCGATGATCATCATCGGCGGCATGGGTTCGCTGGGGGGCTCGCTGGTCGGTGCGGCGCTGTGGCTGCTGCTGCCTTCGGTCATCAACGGTTTTGCGTCACAGGCCGGTGACAGCACCGGGCTGGTGCAGATCGTGCTGGTCGAGCACAAGGCGCAACTGGTCCAGCTGATCTTCGGCGGCCTGGTGATCCTGCTGCTGATCTTCGCGCCGGGCGGCATTGCCGGCATGGGAAACCAGTGGCGCAACCGGCTGCTCGCCAGGCGGGGGGCGTGATGGCGAACATGCTCGAGATCGAGGGCCTTTCGGTCGGCTACGCCCGCAAGGGCCTGGCGCTGGAGAACGTCAGCCTGCGCGTGCCGGCCGGCAGCATCGTCGCGCTGCTGGGCGCCAATGGCGCCGGCAAGACCACGCTGATCCGCTCCGTGACCGGCCTGCTGGACCTGCACCACGGCCATGTCGGCACCGGATCGATCCGCTTCGGCGGCGAGCCGATCCTGGGCCGGCCGAGCCACAAGCTGGTACGCCAGGGCATGGGCCAGGTGCCGGAAGGCCGGCTGGTCTTCAAGCAGCTCAGCGTCGAGGACAACCTGCTGGTGGGCGCGGCGATCCTGCCGCGCGCCCGCGTCCGCGAAGGCCTGGACGCGGTGTATGCGCTGTTCCCGCGCCTGCTGGAGCGGCGCCAGTCGGCGGCCGGTTGGCTCTCCGGCGGTGAGCAGCAGATGCTGGCGCTCGGGCGGGCGCTGATCGGGCGCCCCCGGCTGCTGCTGGTCGACGAGCTCTCGCTGGGGCTGGCACCGCTGATCGTCAAGGAGATCTACAAGCAGTTGCAGGTGGTCGGTCAGACGCTGGGGACCTCCATGCTGGTCGTGGAGCAGAACGCCAGGCTGGCGCTGGAGTTCGCGGCCCATGCCTATGTGCTCAATGGCGGCCGCATCGTGCTGTCCGGTACCGCGCAGGAGGTGGCCGCGAGCGATGCGATGAAGGAGTCCTACCTGGGCGCCAGCCGCCGCCATGCACCGGAGGCGACACCATGAGCCACGCTTCCCCGACGACACCGCTGCTGGAGGTGGCATCGCTGCAGATGCGCTTCCAGGGCATCATGGCGCTGAAGGATGTGTCCTTCGCGCTGGAGCGCGGAGCCATCACGTCGCTGATCGGCCCGAACGGCGCCGGCAAGACCACGCTGTTCAACTGCGTGACCGGCATGTACACGCCCACCAGCGGCACCGTCCGCTTCGACGGCCAGGACATCACGGCGCAGGCCGCCTACAAGGTGTCGCTGCACGGCATCGCGCGCACCTTCCAGAACCTGGCACTGTTCGCCGGCCTGACCGTTCTGGAGAACCTGCTGGTCGGCGCCTACCAGCGAGGCCGCTCCGGCCTGCTGCAGGGGGCTTTCCGCACACCGCAGGCCCGGGCCGAGCAGCGCAGCGCGGTCGCGGCCGCTTACGAGGTGCTGGATTTCCTGGGCATGGCCGACACGGCCCATCTGAAACCCTCCGAGCTGTCCTATGGCCGGCAGAAGGAGGTCGAGTTTGCGCGGGCGCTGATGCAGAAGGCCCGCCTGGTGCTGCTTGACGAGCCGATGGCCGGCATGAGCACGACCGAGAAGGCCGCGATGACCGCGCTGATCCAGCGCGTGCGTCAGGAATTCGGCGTCACCTTCCTGCTCGTCGAGCACGACATCCCGACGATCATGGAGATCTCCGACAAGATCGTCGTGCTGGATTTCGGCAGCAAGATCGCCGAGGGCACGGCCCACGAGGTCCGGAACAACGAGGCCGTCATCGCGGCCTACCTCGGCACCGACAACGGCACCCATTGAACCGGCCTGCAGGCCACCCCCCTTTTCACCACCATCAAGGACACCCCCATGAAAGAAGCCGTCATCGTCTCCACCGCCCGCACCGGCATCGGCCGTGCCTACAAGGGCTCGCTGAACGCCACCAAGTCGCCCACGATGCTGGGGCATGTGATCGGGCAGGCGGTGCAGCGCGCCGGCCTGGACGGCGCCGAGGTGGACGACGTGGTCATCGGCACGGTGCTGGCCTCCGGCACGGCCGGCATGAACCTGGCGCGCAATGCCACGCTGGCCGCAGGGCTCCCGGTCACCGTGCCGGGACAGACGATGGACCGCCAGTGCGCCTCCGGCCTGATGGCGATCGCGACCGCCGCCAAGCAGGTGATCGTCGACGGCATGCAGATCGTCGTGGCTGGCGGCCACGAGAACATCACCGCCGAGCAGAAGGCCTATTTCGACGGTGTGATGGCCGCGAAGGATCCGAACCTGGAGCGCGTGGCTCCGACGGCTTACATGCCGATGCTGATGACGGCCGAGTTCGTCGCGAAGAAGTACGGCATCAGCCGCGAGTCGCAGGACGCCTACGCGCTGCAGTCGCAGCAGCGCACGGCGCTGGCCCAGCAGGCCGGCCACTTCGACCAGGAGATCGTGCCCTTCACGACGATGATGGCGGTCGCCGACAAGGCCACCGGCGCGATCAGCCAGCGCGAGGTCACGCTGACCCGCGACGAGGGCAACCGGGCCGACACCACACTGGACAGCCTGCGCGGCCTCAAGCCGGTGCTGGAGGGCGGCATGGTCACCGCCGGCAATGCCAGCCAGCTGTCCGACGGTGCCAGCGCCTGCGTCGTCATGGACGCGTCGCTGGCCCAGAAGCGCGGCCTGCAGCCGCTGGGCATCTACCGCGGCATGGCGGTGGCCGGCTGCGCACCGGAGGAAATGGGCATCGGCCCGATCTATGCCGTGCCGCGGTTGCTGAAGCAGCACGGGCTGGCGGTGAAGGACATCGGCCTGTGGGAGCTCAACGAGGCCTTCGCCTGCCAGGCCCTCTACTGCCGGGACCAGCTCGGCATCGACCCGGAGATCTACAACGTCAACGGCGGCGGCATCTCGATCGGGCACCCCTACGGCATGACCGGCGCGCGGCTGGTCGGCCATGCGCTGATCGAGGGCAAGCGCCGCGGCGTGAAGTATGTCGTCGTGACGATGTGCGTCGGTGGCGGCATGGGCGCGGCCGGGCTGTTCGAAGTCGCCTGAGGCTGCGTGCGGCAGCGAGGCGCTACGATCCTCGCTGCCCCGCCACCCAACCGAACCAAGGAGCCTCCATGCGCCGCTTCGAAAACCGCCTCTACCTGATCACCGGCGCCGCCCGCGGCCTGGGTGCCGCCCAGGCGCAGCGCCTGGTCGCCGAGGGCGCGCGCGTCGTGCTGGCCGATGTGCGGGAGGCGGAAGGCCGGGCATTGGCGCAGTCGCTCGGCCCGGCCGCCTGTTTCGAGCCGCTGGATGTCGGCGATGAGGCGCGCTGGGCCGAGGTCGTGGCCGCGGCGGAGCGTCTCGGCCCGCTGCATGGCCTGGTCAACAACGCCGGCATCTTCAAGCCGCTGCCGATCGCGCAGACCGACGCCGAGCTGTACAACCAGCATGTGCGGGTGAACCAGCTGGGTACCTACCTGGGGATCCGCACTGTCGTGCCCGCGTTCGAGCGCACGGGCGGTGGCGTGATCGTCAATCTCTCCTCGGCCGCCGGGCTGATCGGCGTGCCCAACGCGGTGGCCTACACCGCGACCAAGTGGGCGGTGCGCGGCATGACCAAGGCCGCAGCCAAGGAGCTCGGTCCGCGCAACATCCGCGTGAACTCGGTCCACCCCGGCATGATCGACACCGAGATGGTGCGTGAGCGCGATGCGGCCGTGAACCAGGCCCTGGTGAACCAGCAGCCGATCAAGCGTATGGGAACGGCCGACGAGATCGCCGGCCTGGTGCTTTTCCTGCTCAGCGACGAGGCCCGCTACATGACTGGTGCCGAACTCGCGATGGACGGCGGCCGGACGCTCTGACCGTGTCCCGCCGTCAGCGCCCCAGGACCTGCCTCAGCAACTCCGCGAGCGCGGCCGAGGTGGTCGGCTTCGCCAGATAGCCGCAGACTCCCAGCGCATCGCCCTCGGCGTGGAGCTCCGGGCTGTCGTCGCCACTCAGGAACACGACTGGCGTGGTGGACAGTTCCCGGTCGGGCAGCGCGCGCAGCGCGCGCACCAGCGCCAGGCCCTCCATCGGCTGCATCTGTACGTCGGTCAGCACCAGGTCGGGCCGTGCGGCGGGCAGCGCATGCAGCGCGCTGGCCGCATCGCCGAAGGCATGCACCTGCTCCACGCCGAGCTGGCGCAGGTGGCCCAGGATCAGGATGCGCATCACGGCCTGGTCGTCGACGACCATCACACAGGTCTGGCTCAAGGGCATGGATGTCTGTTACGCTGGAATGTCCACCATCCCATTGTGCAGGAAGCAACATGCAATACCGTCGACTGGGCCGCAGCGGCCTCCAGGTGAGCGTCCTCTCGCTCGGCTCCTGGGTCACCTACCACAACCAGGTCAACACGCGCGCCGCGCGCGAGATGCTCGCTGCCGCGATGGACGCCGGCGTGAACTTCTTCGACAACGCCGAGGCCTATGCCGGCGGCAAGAGCGAGGAGGTCATGGGCCAGGCGCTGAAGGCGCTGAAGCGCCCGCGGCTGGACTATGTCGTCTCCACGAAGTTCTACTGGGGGTTGCCGGGCGACGGTGCCGGCATCAACTGCAAGAACACGCTGAACCGCAAGTACCTGATGCAGGCGATCGACGGCTCGCTGGCGCGCTTCGGGCTGGACTTCATCGACCTGGTGTTCTGCCACCGGCCCGACCCGCACACGCCGATCGAGGAGACGGTGCATGCGATGAGCGACATGATCACGCAGGGCAAGGCGCTGTACTGGGGTACCAGCGAGTGGTCCGCCGCCGAGATCCGGGCCGCCTGGGACATCGCCGAGCGCCACCACCTGCACAAGCCGGTCATGGAGCAGCCGCAGTACCACCTGTTCCACCGCAAGCGCGTCGAGCAGGAATATGCCCGGCTCTACGAGGACATCGGCCTGGGCCTGACCACCTGGAGCCCGCTGGCCAGCGGGCTGCTGACCGGCAAGTACCGCCAGGGCATCCCGAAGGGCAGCCGTGGCGCCCGCAAGGACATGAGCTTCCTGCAGCAGGCACTGACCGACAGCCGCCGTGCCGAGGCGGTCGAGGCGCTGCGGCCGATCGCGGCCGAGCTCGGCTGCTCGCTGGCGCAGCTGGCGATTGCCTGGGTCGCCCGCAATCCGCGCGTCAGCACGGTGATCACCGGCGCGTCGAAGATGGCGCAGCTGCAGGAGAACCTGGGCGCGCTGGAGGTGCTGC
>JAEUOX010000219.1 GCA_016790475.1 Rhodoferax sp.
TTTTCGGCAGGGTGGTCGGCGCGTCGCGCAGTTGCACGATGTCAGACAGCGCTGCCATCAGGGACTCGATGGCGTTGTCGCCGCGGTGCACATGGGCGCCGTGGCAGGCACGCCCGGTGCTGGTGAGGCGGTACCAGCTGATGCCCTTTTCGCCGATGCGCACGACCGTCGGGTTGCTGGCATCGGCATTCAGCGAGATTTCACCGGTGGCTGCGGGTTCGTGCTCCAGCAGGTAACCGGTACCCCATTTGCCGCCCGTCTCCTCGTCGCCGACCAGCAGCAGGAAGACCTCCCCGTGCATCGCATCCACCTCGTCCGCCAGCGTCAGCAACACCTGCACCAGGATGGCCACGCCGGCCTTCATGTCGCCCGCGCCCCGGCCGTAGATGCGGCCTGCGTGCAAGGCTCCTTCCAGCGGGCCTTGCGACCAGCGCAAGGCGTCACCGACCGGAAAGGTGTCCAGGTGTCCGTTGAGGACCACGCGGGGTCCAGGTTGCGCGCCCGTGACCCTGGCCACCAGGGTCACGACGCCCGGCTGCGGCTCGGAGTGGGTGCAGACCCAGCAGGTCGATCTGGCCATCTGTCTGCACCTGCGCAGCCTGCCCCAAGCACACTACACGCCCTTGGCCGCATTGCGCCTGGCCTGTCTGACGCCGGCGGGGCACCCGCTCACGGCCCGGGAAGCGCTGACCCCGGCGGACCTGCAGGACTATCCGGTCATCACGGTCGAGGTGTCGCCCGCCCCCTAGCACCTCGTGCAGCCGGCGCAGGTCGACGCGGTGTTCGGTTCGGTCCGCATCCGCGTCGACACGGCCTTCGTGGCCTGCCGCATGGTCGAGGCCGGTCTGGGCGTGGCCGTGGCGGACAGCATGACGGTGCGGCGGGCCGCGTCGGCCAGCCTGGCCCAGCGGCGGCTGGAGCATCCGTTCCGGGCGGAGATCGGCGTCTTCACGCCGACCTACCGGCCGCGGCATCAGGCCGTGGATGACCTGATCCGGGGCCTGATCAGGGAAGCGGCCTAGGCGCAGCGCGAGGAGGGGCGCCAGGCCCGCAGCTTGCCGGGTCGAACGACTCCCTGCTCAGGAACTGAACAGGAAGTTCATCACATCCCCGTCCTTGACCACATAGTCCTTCCCCTCGGAGCGCATCTTGCCGGCGTCCTTTGCGCCCTGCTCGCCCTTGAAGTGGATGTAGTCGTCGAACGCGATGGTCTGGGCGCGGATGTAGCCCTTCTCGAAATCCGTGTGGATCACGCCGGCCGCCTGTGGCCCGGTGTCGCCCTGGTGGATCGTCCAGGCGCGCACCTCCTTGACGCCGGCCGTGAAGTAGGTCTGCAGGCCGAGCAGCGTGTAGGCGGCGCGGATCAGCCGGTTCAGGCCCGGCTCGCTCTGGCCGAGCTCTTCCAGGAACATCTGGCGGTCCTCGTCGCTCATCTCGGCCATCTCGGCTTCCAGCTTGGCGCAGATGGCCACGACCGGCGCCTTCTGGGCTTCGGCATAGGCGCGCAGGCGGTCTAGGAAGGGGTTGTTCTCGAAGCCGTCCTCGGCGACGTTGGCCACGAACATCGCCGGCTTGGCGGTGATCAGGAAGAATTGCCGCAGCAGCGGCAGCTCCTCCTTGCTGAAGTCCAGCGTGCGCACCGGCTTGGCCTCGTTCAGCGCGACCTGGCATTTCTCGAGCAGGGTCACCAGCTTGGCGGCTTCCTTGTCGCCGGATCGGGCGACCTTGGTCAGCCGCTGCAGCGCCTTCTCGACGGCGGCCAGGTCGGCCAGGCACAGCTCGGTCTGGATCACCTCGATGTCGGCGATCGGGTCGACGCGGCCGGACACATGGATCACGTTGTCGTCGGCGAAGCAGCGCACGACATTGATCGTCGCGTCGGTCTCGCGGATATGGGCCAGGAACTTGTTGCCCAGGCCCTCACCGGTGCTGGCGCCGGCCACCAGCCCGGCGATGTCGACGAACTCCACAATCGCCGGCACGACGCGCTCGGGTTTGACGATGGCTGCCAGCTGCGCCAGCCGCGGATCCGGCACCTCGACGACGCCGACATTGGGCTCGATGGTGCAGAACGGGTAGTTTTCGGCCGCGATGCCGGCCTTGGTCAGGGCATTGAAAAGCGTGGATTTGCCCACGTTCGGCAGGCCCACGATGCCACACTTCAAACTCATGCTGGTCCCCAGGAAATGGGCGCCAAGTGTAAGTCATGGCCCTCGCCAGGCCGGCCTGCGTGGGGCCGGGCACGGCCGGTCAGTCGAAGCGGAAGTTGCCCTGCACCGGCTGGCCGATCCGCAGCGTGCGGTCCTCGCCGGCGGTGATGATCGCGTTCATGCCGAAGGTCACCGCGCCGTTGACGCGGGCATCCTGGCGGTAGGTCCGCAGCATGTCGCCGACCTCCGTGCCGGGGATGGCGGTGCGCGGATCGATGTCGGGGATCGGGCAGCGCGGGCAGGGCTTGACGGGCGTGAGCATGACCTCGCCGTCGGGCGTGCCGATCTGCAGCGTCTGCAGGCGGTCCTCGTCGTGTTCGTCCAGGCCCCCCAGCACGATGTTCGGCCGGAAGCGCTCGATGCCGACCGCCGTCGCGCCGGCCGCCTGCAGTCGGCGGTTCAGCCCGTCCAGCGCGGCCTGGCTGACCACCAGCAGCGGGTAGCCGTCGCTGAACTGGTTGGCCGCCTCCACGCCGCCGGTCCAGTCGCGGTTCGACAGGCGGCGCTGGTCCGGGTCGAAGCGCACCAGGCGGTAGGGCCAGGGGGCGGTGGCGCCCGGCGCGAGGAAGGTGCTGAACCATTGCGCCGCCAGATCCCCCATGTCGAAGGCGCGGACTTCGTCATTCCAGACACGCGCGGTGCAGGCGGCCTCGACGGTGTCGATCTGCAGGTGCAGCGCCAGCATGCCCGGCGCGCGGACCACCAGGTCGAAGTGGCGCAGCTGCGGCTGGATCAGCGCCATGCGTGGCAGCTCGCGTTGCGACACGAATTCGCCGTCCCGGTCCACCAGCATCCAGGCCCGGTCCAGATCCAGGCCGGTGTCGATCAGCAGGGCTTCCTGCAGCTCGACGCCGGCGCAGGACTTGATCGGGTACACGAAGAGCCGGGCAATGGTGCCCTGGACATCGGAGGTGGCGGCAGAGGTATCGGACGGCACGGTGTTCCTGCGGGGTGATTCGTCGTGAAGCCGGCCATTGTGCACCGCCTTCTACAATCCGGCCCATGGCGAGACGTCTGGACGTATGCATTCGTGGCGGCGGCATCGTGGGGCATGCGATGGCCCTGTTCCTGGCGCGTGAGCGCCTGCGGGTGGGTCTGGTGGCAGCTGCCGCGAACGCCTCGGCGCCGGATGTGCGGGCCTATGCCCTCAATGCACGCTCCCGCGCGCTGCTGGAGCAACTGCGCTGCTGGCCCGACGCGCCGCATGCGACGCCGGTGCGGGCGATGCAGGTGCAGGAG
>JAEUOX010000236.1 GCA_016790475.1 Rhodoferax sp.
AACCGCGCCTCCAGCCAGCCGGCCACGCCCAGCGAGAAGCTGGCGATGATCGCGCGCGACTTCATGTACTCGCTGCTGACGCATCAGGCGCATTCGGTGATCTACAGCCGGGAAGAGAAGGAACTCGATCCGGATGTCTGCAAGACCATCAACCAGCTGCGGCGGGACTTCGACCACAAGCTGGAGGAAGTGATTGCGGCCGGCGTGGCGACCGGCGAGTTCACGGTGCAGGATGTGGGGCTGGCCGCGATGGCGATCATTGGTATCGTGGCCTGGTCGCAGTTCTGGTACCGGCCGGGCGGCCGGCTCACGAAGGAGCAGACGGCCGACGGTGTGGCCCATCTGGTGATGTCCATGGTCGGCGCGCGGGCGCCGGCTGCGGGTGCCGCCGCGGCGCAGGCATTGCAGGCCGCCCAGGCCGCCTGATCCCTTTCGTCCCGGCGCAGGCCCGGGCTGGCGCGCCGGCTGTGCCGGAGGTGCGGCTTTGAGCGCCGCATCGATGGATAACCGCCGGATGGCGGTGGTTGGCGGCGGTACGATGGGTGTGGGCATCGTGTATGTCTACGCGGCTGCCGGCTGGCAGGTCACCGTCGTGGAGCCGGACGACACGCGCGCCGCCGCCGTGGCCCGGACGCTGGACGAAGTGGCGCAGGCCGGCGCACGGCGTGGCAAGCTCACGCCGGAACAGGTGGCCCGGGTCACGACAGGCGTGCAGCGGGTCGCGTCGGCCACCGCGCTGCCGATCGGCCTGGATCTGGTCATCGAGACCGTTCCGGAGCGCCTGGCCCTCAAGCAGCAGGTGCTCGCGCAGATCGATGCCCGCGCGCCGGCCATCATCGCGACGAACACCAGCGCCCTGTCGATCGACACGCTGGCCGAGTGCGTGCGCGCGCCGCAGAACTTCCTGGGCATGCACTTCTTCAACCCGGTCTGGTCGCTGCCGATGGTGGAGCTGATCCGCGGCCGCCACACCAGCGAACAGACACTGGCGCTGGCCCGCGCCCATGCCGAGTCCACCGGCAAGACCACGATCACGGTCGGTGACGTGCCGGGCTTCGCCACCAGCCGGCTGGACCTGATCGCCGCGCTGGAGGCGATGCGCATGCTGCAGGACGGCGTCGCGAGCGCCGAGGACATCGACCGCGCGATGGTGATCGCCTATCGCCATCCGATCGGCCCGCTGCGGCTGAGCGACATCGTCGGCCTGGATGTCCGGCTGGACATCGCGCGCCATCTGCAGACCGCGCTGGGGGAGCGCTACGCCCCGCCCCGCCTGCTGGAGGAGATGGTTGCCCGCGGTGAGCTCGGACAGAAGTCCGGCAAGGGATTCTTCGACTGGCCGGCCATCCCGCCGGCGTCACGCTGACATCACACGAGGTATTGCATGTCCACCATCTTCGGTTCCACGCTGGTAGATACCGCCGAGCACCACGCTCTGCTGCGCGAAAGCGTCGGCAAGCTCGTGGGCAGCTTCGGGCGGCGCTATTTCCAGGACGTGGTCAAGCAGCGGCGCAAGCCGGACGAGCTCTGGGGCGCGATGGCGAAGGCCGGTTTCCTCGGCGTCCATATTGCCGAGCAGTACGGCGGTGGCGGCAGTGGTCTGGCCGACTACAACGTGGTCGTCGAGGAAACCGCAGCCCAGGGCTGCCCGGTGCTGTCGCTGGTGATCGGCTCGATCATCGGCCCGATCATCGAGCAGCACGGCAGCGCCGCGATGAAGCAGGAGTGGCTGCCCGGTCTGGCCGACGGTTCGCGCAAGATCGCCTTCGCGATCACCGAGCCGAATGCCGGCACCAACACTCACAAGGTCAGCACGACCGCACGGCGTGACGGCAGCGGCTGGAAGCTCAGCGGCGCCAAGTACTGGACCTCGGCCGTCGACGAGGCCGATGCCATCATGGTCGTGTGTCGCGGCGAGACGACCGACGCGGCCGGCCGCAACCCGCTGTCGCTGTTCCTGGTGCCGGCCAAGGCGCCCGGCATCAGCATGACGCCGATCGAAACCGCGCTGCATGTGCCGGAGACGCAGTTCATGCTGTACTTCGACAACGTCGCGCTCGGCGCCGAGGCGCTGATCGGCGAGGAGGGCCAGGGTCTGCGCCATGTGTTCGCCGGCCTGAACCCGGAGCGCGTCTGCGCCGCC
>JAEUOX010000284.1 GCA_016790475.1 Rhodoferax sp.
GTCCAGCGCATCCCAGTGGAAGGCGCCGGTGGCGGCATCGATCGTGGCGCCATGGGTCTCGCCGACCAGGCTGTAGGCCAGCGTGTCGCCGACCGCATCCGCCCCGCTGGCGAGCAGCGCGACGCTGCCACCCTCGTCGACGGTGAGGTCGTCGATCGCGGCCAGTGTCGGCGTGGCGTTGACACCGAAGTCCGCGTCGGCCTGCAGGCCGCTGGTCATCGGGAAGGCCACAACGGCGCCGGTGGTCAGCGTCCAGCCGTCCTGGCCCACCAGGCGGATCTGGTAGCTGCCCGGCCCGATGCCGTTGAACTGGTAGCTGCCGTCGCCCAGCGTCAGCGTGCTGCTCTCGTCGACGTCCAGACTGCCATTGGCATTGCCGTCCAGGAACACCGTCCAGCCACCCAGGCCGGTCTCGGTGCCGGTCTGCGCTGCGTCGGCGTTGCGGTCGTCGAACACCGTGCCGCTGATGCGGCCCAGCGCGAAGTTGCCGAAGTCCGCGCCGGTGTGCTGCTCGCCGGCGGCCAGGCTGAACTGGTGCACGCCCGGGGCCGCCAGCGGATGCGCCTCGCCGGTGGTAGTGGTGCTGCCACCGCCGGTCGACGTGTCCGGCGCCTCCATCGCGAGAATGCCTTCCGCCAGCGCCAGCAGGTCGACCCGCGCGAAGTCCAGGCCGGTGTTGATGACGTTGTCGTTCTCGTCGTCGCCGTCGTTGACCTGCACGCTGGTGCTGGCCAGCAGGGTGCTGAACTCGGCCAGGCTGAGCTTGCGGCCCAGGTGATCGAGCGCCAGATCCTGGGCCAGCGTGGCCACGCCGGCCAGGTAGGCGCTGGCCTGGCTGGTGCCGAACATCGTCCGGGTGCCGCCGTTGTAGTTGGCACCGACCATCCGGGTGCCGGGTGCCAGCACGTCGAGCAGTTGGTCATCGCGCTGGCCGAAGGCGGCCAGCACATCCGCACCGGTGCTGTAGTCGATCGCGCCGTTGGCGTAGTTGATCGGGCCGCCGAAGCTGCCGCTCCAGACCGCGCCCACCGCCAGCACCGCCGGGTCGGCGGCCGGGTAGGCCACGCCCATCTGCCCGCTGTACTGGAAGTAGTTGTTGCCGCTCGCGGCGGTCAGCAGGATGTTCCTGCCGGCCAGCGCGGCGAGTTCGTCGCCCAGGCCGTAGCGGCTGATCGCGTCGTCCCAGTTGCCGCCGTCGCCCAGCGACAGGTTCACGACGCCGATGTCGTAGGCGTCGGCGTTCAGCACGACCCACTGCAGCGCCGCCTCCAGGTAGCTGAAGTAGCCGGCCCCGCCGTCCTCGAACACCTTGAGCGCGATGATGTCCGCACCCGGTGCCACGCCGCCATAGGTGGCGTCCTGGCCACCGACCAGGCTGGCGATGTGGGAGCCATGGCCGTTGCGGTCGCTCGCGTCGGCGTCGCCGTCGGCAAAGTCGTAGCTGTAGACGATGCGGTCGGCCACGCCGTTGAGGTCGGCGTCCGGCCCGAACCAGCTGTGGTTCAGGTCGATGCCGGTGTCGATGATGACGGTGGCCACGCCGGCGCCGGTGATGCCGGCAAAACGCGGGTCGGCGCGGAACGCGTCCAGGCCGACCAGGGCACTGGCCAGTTCGTTGGCCGAGTCGGCCTGCACGCTGATGTCCCCTTCGGCGACGACGTCCTCCGGCAGGCTCAGCACCACGTCCATGCCGCTGAGCGACAGCGTGATGCTGGAGGCGCTGCTGCTCGGGCCGGTACCGGGCGACGTCTGCACCCAGCCGTCCTGCATGACCTCGGCGACCACGTAGTTGCCGGGCAGCAGGTCGCTGAAGCTGTAGGCGCCGTCGCTGCCGGTGACCACGGAGCGTTCGCCGGCGTCCAGCACGCCGTTGGCATTGCCGTCCAGGAAGATCGTCCAGCCGGACAAGCCCTGCTCGTCGACGTCGCGCTGGCCGTTGCCGTTGACGTCCTCGAACTTGGTGCCGCTGATGCGGGCGGCCGCGACATTCGCGAAGTCCTTGCTGCCGATGTCCTCGCCGCTGGTGGGCTGCGCGCTGTGGCTGCCGCCGGCCGGGCCGGTCTGCAGCCAGCCGGCCTGCGGCACCTGCAGCACGGTGTAGACGCCCGGGCCGACGCCGGTGAAGCGGTAGAAGCCGTATTCATCGGTCGTGGTGGTGGCATCGACGCTGCCGTTGCTGCCCTGGTCGAGCGTCAGCGTCCAGCCGGCCAGACCGGTCTCGCCGTCGTCCAGCACGCCGTTGGCGTTGGTGTCGCTGAACACCTGGCCGCCGATCTGCGCCAGCGCGAAGTTGCCGAAGTCGATGCCGGTGGTGGTTTCGCCGGACACGACGTTCGCGATCTGGCCAGCCGCCCCCGGCGTGGTCTGCAGCCAGCCGGCCTGCGCGACTTCGCGCACGGTGTAGGCGCCCGGGTCCAGATCGGCAAAGCTGTAGCTGCCGTCTTCCAGCGTGATGGTGCTGACCTCGCCGGCATCCAGCACGCTGTCGTCATCGGCATCCAGGTAGATCGTCCAGCCGGCCAGGCCGGTTTCGCCGGCGTCGCGCACGCCGTCACCGTCGAAGTCCTCGAACTTCGTGCCGCTGAGGCTGCCGGTGGCCCCGGTCACGGTGATGGTGGCATCGGCGACGCCGGATTCGACCTCCTCGTTGCCGGCCCAGTCGCGCACCGTGCTGAAGAAGCGGTAGGTGTGGCCCTGCGAGCCGATGTAGATCGCCTCGGTGAGCGTGGTATCGGGCAGCCAGATCTCGAAGTCGCTGCCGTCGATCGACACGTAGATCGAGAAGTCGCGCAGGCCCGAACCGGCCTCGTCGTCCTCGCCGGTCCACTGCACCAGGAACTCGCCGTCCGCGGTGGTGCTGTTGGCGAAGCTGATCACCTGGCTGGTCGGAACCCCGGCGTCCAGCGTGTTGAAGATGGCCGGCGTGTCGATCGGCTCTTCGGTGTCGAAGATGATGCGCGCCTGCGCGTCCACCACGGTGCCGGTCGGCGACGCACTCTTGGCGCGCACGGTGTAGGTGACATAGCCTTCACCCTTGCCGGTGCCCTGCACCACCACGTCGTGGTTGGCGTCGTACACCGTGTCGTTGACCGGCAGGAAGCCGATGCTCGCCTCCTGCGGCAGGTCCCCGGTGGCCGGGTCGATCGTGGTCATCGTCCAGGTGACGATGCCGGTGGTCACATCGACGCTGGCCGTCACGTCCAGGAAGAAGCCGCGGGTCGGGTCGGCGGTGTAGTCCAGGCGCTTCTGGTAGAACGCGCTTTTGCCGTCCAGATCGATGATCTGGTCGCCGAAGCCGAAGTCGTCGATCCGGAAGGTGCGCCAGTCGAGGTCGGCGTCGAGCTGCTGGGTGATCACCACCCGCTGTGCCGGTGCGCTCGCGTCGGCGGCGTTCTCGAAGCGGATCATGTACTCCATCGCGCCCTTGGACGAGATCCAGTCCTCCTCGCCATAACCCTCCGGGCCGATGATGTCGTTGGGGTCCCGCGGGCGCACCACGCAGGGCCGGTAGACGATGGTCTTCTCGGTGCAGGTCTTGTCGTCGAAGGTGACCTGCGTCCCGCCGCCGTCGATGCAGTTCGGTGCGGATTCACGGATGCGCTTGATCTCTTCGGGCTTGCACTTGAGGCATTCCTCCGGTACCGGGAACGGCGGGAAGCCGCTCATCAGGCTGAGGTCCTCGTCGGCGGTGGTCGCCTGCGGCAGCCCGGCGCTCAGCGCCATGCCGGTGGCCATCGCGATCGGGTCGAACATGGCGCCGGCCGACCAGGAGGTGCCGTCGTAGATGCTGTAGAACAGCGACTTCTCGGTCTCCTCCGGCTCCGGATTGGCATCGACCTCCCAGACGACGATCAGGTCGTCGCCCAGGCGCTCCATGGCCGGATCCATCATGCTGGCGCCGAAGGCGACCTCGCTGGCGGCACTCCAGGCCGCGCCGTTCCAGGTGGCGGTCATCAGGTGATCCAGGGCGTCCGCGCCGCGGTAGACCCAGGAGACCACCAGCTGCCCGGCGGCGTTGTGGCTGAAGGCGATGCCGCTGTCCATGCCGGTGGTGGCGGCCAGCGTCTGCATTGGCCCCCAGGTATCGGTGCCTTCGTCGTACAGCGCATAGACGAGGTTGTTCGCGTCCATGGCCGATTCCAGGTCTTCCAGCGAGGGGGTCGCGCTCACCGGGCTGGCGGCATGGGTCCACAGGACCATGCGCTGCCCGTTGCCGTCCACGACGGCCGTGGCCTCCGCATTGACGCCCAGGCTGCCCGGCAGCGCCACCGGCGTGCCCCAGCCGGCCCCATATTCGGCGACCATGACCTCCCAGCCGATCTGCCCGAGCCAGCCGGCCTGGTCCGGTCGGGTTTCCGCCATGTGGGTCCAGGCGCCGAAGATCACGCCGTCGTCCTTGGCCAGCGTCATCGCGGAGTCGCTGGTCACGTCTTGGGACACGTCGGCCAGCACATGGTTGTCACCGTAGGCCAGGCCGGTGCCGATCAGGGCGTCGGCGTCGAAGATCGGCAGGTAGACGTCCTGCGTCTGCGCGTCGGCGTCGATGATCTCGGTGCCTTCGTTGTTGTACAGCGTGACCGAGAACACCTCGTTGAAGGGCATCCAGCCGATGTTGCCGCTGAAGGTGATGTTGCCGGTGACCGACTTGATCTTCAGGACCGGCTCGATCCCCACCGTGACGGTGATGTCGCCCTGCACCCGGAAGGAGTCGCCGGTCGGGCCGACGTCCAGCTGGGCATACAGGCCGAAGGTGCCGCTCAGGTCCACTTCGAAGATGCCGTCCGGCCGGACGAACTCCGGGAACGGCTGGATCATCTTCCATTCCATGACGGCAATGTTGATGCCGCCGCCGAAGGTGATGCCGTCCTCGAACTCCAGCCCCAGCCTGCTGCCCAGGCCGACGGCCAGCGAATAGGCCAGGTGGGCCGCCGTGACCGCCGGGTGCGGAATCTTGCTCAGCAGCGTCGACAGGCCATAGCGCCAGTCGAACTGCACATTGGCACCGACCGAGCCCTTGGCGCCGTTGAACATCCAGTCCTTGGCGGCCTGGTTCACGCCCCATTCGGCCGTGACCGCGCCGTTGCCGGAGACGGTCGAGCGGATGTTGCTGCCCTTCACGGAGCCCTGGATCTGGCCCTGGGCGCCCAGCGTCACCTTGCAGTTGTTCTCGCTGATCGTGCCATTGAGTGCCAGCACCAGCTCGGCCGAACCCCCGAAGGCATCCCAGGGGCCGAACTTCCACTGCCGGCCATAGGCCAGGCTGACGCCCTCGGGCTCCAGCGCGGTATCGCCGTCGGCCGCGGCCGCCACGACCGTCTCGGCGGGTGCCGGCCAGGTGAACTCGTCTTCGCCGAAGGCCCAGATCTCGAAGTAGAGATCGCTGTCGTCCTGCACGCCGGTTCCGTCGCCCTGGACGCCGGCGTCGCGCTTGATGTACGTGAACATCACGGTGCCGCTGTCGCCCACGATGATCTGGACGGCACCGTCCAGCACGTCGTCGGCCGGATCACGCGCCGGGTCGATGTCGGTGAGCTGCCGGGGCAGCGACCACTCGAAGCCGCCACCCGTCTTGGCGCGCGCCACGGCGTACCAGATGTTGGCGTCGTTGCCCTTGCCCTGCTGCCACGCGACGATGGTGCCAGCGGTGGTGCCGTCGAACAGCTTGTCGCTGGACGTGATGACCGGGCCGTAGCCGTCTTCGGAGGACAGCGCCTGCGCGTCCTTCCAGGTGCCGCTGGTGGTGTCGAACCAGGCGTGCCACACCTGGCCGCCGCGGGTCCAGACCATGTGGGTGACGCCGTTGGCGTCCCGGTTCAGCGACGGGTTGCTGTCGGTCGTGACACCGGAATCGGCGGACGGCTGGATGTAGATGACGCCGGCCTCGCCCGGGCTGGTGTGGCCCAGCGTGACGCTGGGCACGGTGAGGTCGAGCTGGCCGTCGCGGTCCATGTCGAGCGCCTTGCCGATGGCGACGACGGAATACTGTCCCGGCTCCAGGCGTGCGAACGTGAAATGGCCGTCGGCGTCGCTCAGCGCGCTGGCCTTGTACTCCAGGCTGCCATCGGCCTTCAGCAGGTAGGCGGCCATCTGCACGTCCGCCAGACCGGTGTCGTTCCCGGCGTCCCGCACCTCGCCGCTGAGGGTGTTGTAGGGCACGTAGTCCGGGTTCAGTTCGAGCATGCGCGAGAAGATCTCACGCACATCCCGCACCGGGTTGCCCGGCTCGGACACCAGCACCATCATCCGGTCGAGCAACTGCACGTACTCGCCCCAGGTCAGGCCGATCAGCGGCTGTACGCGGTCCCAGAAGGTGCTCCATTCGGTGTCGTCCACGCCGGTGGGGCGGGCGCCCGCCTCGATCGCCGACCAGTCGGTGATCAGGCGGGTGTCGGTGGTCAGGATGCGGCCGACCCGGATGTCCAGGTTGCCGGCATTCGCACCGCTCTTGAACACGATCGGCACGCCGTAGCGCGCGCCCGGGCGCAGCGTGTCCATCGGGCCGTCGAAGTTCGCCGCCATGATGTAGAGCGGCGTGGTGTGGAGGTCACTGGCGCTCAGGCCCATCGGGGTGGCGCTGAAGCTCTCCACCACCATCAGCGGCACGTCGCTGTCGGCACCGCCCTCGTTCACGTAGTTGAGCGTGAAGATGGCCGTGCGGTTGACCATCACGTCGGTCGGCCCGGTGATCGTCATGTAGACCGCAGCCTCGAAGTCCTCGGAGACGTTGATCGCGTCCAGTTTCGTCTCGGTCGCCAGCACCAGCCGGGTGCCGTCCGCCTGGACGCTGATCTGCTCGGCCCGCACGTCGTAGCTGCCGATCGCGGCCCCCAGCAGGCTGAAGGTGGCATAGGCTTCGCTGGAGTTGTCCAGATAAACCGCATGGGCCGTGATCACGGTACCGTCCGGCGCCACCAGGCTGAATTCGGTGTTGTCGCCGAACTTGGCGCCCTCGATGCGCAGCGTCACGTTGCCGCTGTTGCCGACTTCGTTGGCACTGACCGCGGTGATCGAGAACGGGATGATCTCCGCCTTGATCGTGTATGCGGGAGACCCGCCCACCGACTGGCCATAGGCCAGCACATAGTAGGTGCCGGCCTCGGTGGTCGGGATGGTCAGGCTGGGGTCCGTCTCGAAGCCGTCGTGCGACGCCAGGTCGAATTGCCCGCGCGAGGGCATGCTGCCGCGGCGGACATACAGCTCGTTGGCGTTGAAGCCGTCGCCGGCACCGTCCAGGCTCAGGCGCACCGTCTCGCCGGCCGCCACATCGAACTTGTAGTAGACCGCCTGTCCCTGACCGAGGTTGCCGGTGTCGGTGGCCAGCCCTGCGTTGAAGACCAGCGCCTCCACGTCCAGCGCCACGCTGTCCAGCGAGCCCTGGATGTTGTTGCCCTCGTTGCTTTCCGGGATGTGGTTGCGGATGTCGCTGCGCACGATCACCTTGTAGCTGCCGGGCGTGAGGCCGGGCAGCGTGGCGGTCAGGGTGCTGCTGTAGCTCGCGCCGCCGGCGACGTCTCCGTGGTGGGTAGCCACGCCGAACAGCGCGTCGTTGATGTCCCAGGTGTCGTCGGTGGACAGGTAGACGGAATCGGTCCAGCTGCCGAGCGCCGGGTTGGTGCCCTGGTTGTTGACACTGAACGTGATCGTTGCCAGCTGGCCGGGGACGCCGTTCACCGGAATGTCGATGTCGCCCACCACCAGGTCGGCCGGTGGCGCCAGCGCCACCTGTGTGAAGGCCAGATCCTGGGCCGCGTTGTTGAGCTCGTTGGACTCGGTGATGTAGCCCCCGGAATCCGTGGCCACGAACAGGTAGAACGGCCCGGATTGTCCGTAGGGAACCCGGACGTCCAGCACCTGCGTGTAGCTGGCACCCGCCGCCAGGTTGGACTGGTAGGCATAGCCCAGGTAGAGGTCGGCGTTGCGATCGAGCACGCCATCCCGCGAGAGGTAGATCGCGTCGTACCAGCCCCGGTTGCCGGTCGGGTCGGTGGAGTCGTTGGTGACCGTCCAGGTGATCGACATCATCTGGCCGCTGATGGCCGCGTCGGGTGCGTCGATCGCGGTGACCTTCAGGTCCGGCCTGAGCAACTCGACGGGCAGGACACCCTCGGGGTTGTTCGGGTCGAAGGCGACCACCGGTACGGTGGTGGTGGACACCTGCGTATTGTTGAGTTCGCCCTCGGCGCCTTCGGTGACCGCATTGCCACGGTCGGTGCGCACGATCACGAAGTAGTCGTTGGGCGCGAGCGTGCCAGGCAGCGTGAAACTGCCGCTGGCGTCGTATCCGGCACCGGCGGCCAGCAGCGCATTGCGGTAACGGTAACCCAGGTAGGTGTCGCTGTTGTCCAGCACCTCGTCCAGCGACAGGTAGACCTCGTCGTACCAGTTGCCGGCGTCGGTCTGGTTGATGCCCGTGTTCTCGACATGCCAGGACACGTCCAGCGGCAGGCCGGCCATGCCGCTGGCCTCGTGGCCGACGGTCGTCACCTGCAGGTCGGGCGTGTCGCGCACGATCTGGATCGTCGCGTACGCGGTGTTGTTTGCGTCACTGGACTCGGTGACCCGCGCGTTGATGTCGCTGAGCACGTACAGGCGGTAGCTGCCACCGGTCAGGCTGAACGGCAACGAGACCGATTCGGTGTGGGTGTAGCTGCCACCCGGTGCGAGCAGACCGTTGTGGAAGACGTTCTCCAGCAGGACGTCGTCGTCGTCGAAGAGGATGTCGTCCAGCGAAAGCCGGACCTGGTCCAGCCAGTTGGTGGCGACCGTGTCGCCGGTGCCGGTGTTGCGTACCGTCCAGGTCAGCGAGATCTGCTTGCCGGCTTCGCCGGTGGCGGGCGTGAGCAGGTTCTCCACCACCAGATCGGCCGGCTTGTCCACCACCGCCATCGTGTTGGATGCGCTCTGGTTGTTGTCCTCGCCGTCGGGCCCGGATTCGTTGACGAAGCCCTCGAACACCTGGTTGGCGATGTCGGTCTTGACGATCAGCTGGTAGTTGCCGGCAATGGCAAACGGCAGCGTGAAGCTGGCGGTGGCGTCGTAGTAGCCGGCGCTGAATTCGCCATCGTCGTCGAATTCGACCACGCCGAGTGCGCCGGAATGCCCGACGTCCCGCAGGAAGATGTCGCCGGCATCCAGCACGCCGTCGGCCGACAGGTACAGGCGGTCCGTCCAGGAGGTGTTGGGGGTGGGCGTGGAGCCGAAGTTCACCACCCGCCAGGTGGCGTTGTAGACATGCCCGGCCTCGACATTGCCCGGCACGCTGACGCTGTAGACCTCCAGATCGGGCGGCGGCGTCAGCAGGATCGTCGTCGGCTCTGGCCCGGTGCCGTCGGTCAGCATGTCGACGCCGGTGTTGTTGTTTTCGCTGCCGTGTTCGTAGACATGGTTGGCCACGTCGGTGATCACGAAGAAGTGGAAGTTGCCCACCACGCCGATCGGCAGATTGAAGGTGTGGGTGACGCTGTAGCTGTCGTCCGTGCTGTCCGGGTCGGAGGGGCTCAGGCGACCGGCGTGCAAGACATCGCCCAGGCGGCGGTCGTCGGCACCGCCCAGCACGGCGTCCTCGGACATGATGACGCGGTCGTACCAGCTGGCCTCGGCGGTGGGGCCCTCGCCATGGTTGCGCACGGTCCAGCTCAACGTGATCGGCGTTCCGGAGAACTCTTCGTTGGGCGCCTCGACGACGTCCACCCGCAGATCCGGGGGCGGTGTCAGCTGGATGAGAACGGCGTCGCTGACCCGGGTGTTGTCGCCTTCGAAGTCATCCTCGAAGACGGAGCCGTAGACGTCGGTGCGCACCAGGAAGTGGTAGTCACCGAACAGGCCGCGCGGGATCGCGATCGTGGCGCTGTTCTGGTAGCTTTCGCCGGCCGGCAGGTAGTTCGGGTTGAGCACCGTGGCGAGATGGATGTTGTCCTCGGTGGTGGACCACTGGTCGTCCAGCGACAGGATCACCTGGTCGTACCAGTTGCCGGCGCTGGTGGCGCCGGTCCCGACGTTGGACACGACCCAGCTGATCGTCGGCTGCGTGCCGGAGAACGGCTCGTCCGGCGGCGTGATCGCCGTCACCTGCAGGTTGGGCAGCGGCGGGAACGTGATCGTCAGCGGGTTGTCGTCCGGTGTCTGGTTGTTGAGCTGCCCCGACGGCGTCTCGTTGACCTGGTTGAAGGCATCCGTCACGACGACGAACCGCCGGGTTCCGTCCTGCGTCGCGGCGAGGGTCAGGTTCTGCGTGCGGGTCACCGAGGCCCCGACGGCCAGGGTGCCCTCGAAGCTGAAGGTGCCGAAATTCTGGCGCTGATTGCCGTTATCGTCGACCAGATAGACCCGGTCGTGCCAGGTGCCGCTGAAGTCGCCGGTGCCTGCGTTGGTGATGGTCCAGCTGAAGGTGATCGTCTCGCCGGCCAGACCCTCCAGCGGGGCCACCAGGTTGCTCGCGACCAGGTCCGGCAGCGGTGGCAGGTTGGCCTGGACCGGGGTGGCACTCACGCCAAGGTTGTTGCCCTCGCCGGCATGCTCGTAGACACTGCCGGGGTTGTCGGCCACGACCACCACGTACCAGGGGCCCGGGCTGTACAGGGGCACGGCGATGGACTGCGTGACCTGCACGCTGCCACCGGCCGCGAGTGCCTGGGTGAGGGTGTAGTCGCCCACATGGTGGCTCAGCGACACGCCGTCGGACGACAGGTAGATGCGGCTGTTGAAGTTGTTCGCGGCCGCGCTGCCGATGTTGTTCAGCGTGAAATGCACGTCGAAAGCCTGGCCGGACACCACCTCCGCAGGCAGCGTCACATCGCTGACCGTCAGGTCGGCATGGGCGGGCACGCTCAGGCTGATCGCACGGGAGATCAGGTTGTTGGATTCGCTGAGCTCGGGCTCCTGGTTGCCGGCATCCGTCTTGAGCAGCAGGAAGTAGTTGCCGCCTTCGAGAGACACGTTGAGCGGCAGCTGGATGCCCTGGATGTTGCGGGTGTACTCCGCACCGGCAGCGACCGGGCGCACGTCCGGGCTGTCCGACGCATACACGTAGCGCAGCGCGATATCGTCGCCACCCAGCACACTGTCCTTCGAGAGCCACAGGTAGTCGTACCAGTTGCCGTAGGTCGGCCCGGTGCCATCATTGCGGACCGTCCAGGCGACATCGATCGTGCTGCCGAAGACGGCCGCGTCGGGTGCGGTCAGGCTGACGGGCGTCAGATCCTCCGTCGGAATGATGACCTGCACCGCCGCCGCCGTGAAGCCGGCGTTGTTGCTTTCGTTCGTGCGCTCATACACGTAGTTGTATTGGTCGGCCTTCACCAGCACGTACCAGGTTCCCGTCCGATCGGTCGGGATGGTGACCGACAGGCTGCGTTCGACCGACTGACCCGGCTGGATCGTCTGGAAGAAGTAGTTTTCATTGAGGTAGACGTCGTCACCGTTGCCGGCCACCGTGTCCTGGGACAGCAGCACGCGGTCGTACCAGTAGCCGCCGTTGCCGACCGCGGCGGCGCCGCCGATGTTGTTCACGGTCCAGCTGACCGTGACGGTCTTGCCGGCCTCGATCACCTCGGGCGCCACGACATTGCTGACGGTCAGATCCGGCAGCGGTGGCACCAGCGTGGTGAACGCCTCGCTGAAGAGGTTGTTGTTGCCCTCGGCATTTTCCGGCTGGTAGTTGTAGGTGTCCGCCTGCACGCGGATGTAGTACGTGCCGGCCACCACGCTGTCGTTCAGCGGCAGGTTGACCAGCGCGGACATCGCGTATTGCGCACCGGCGGCCAGCCCCGTCGGGTTCTGCACCTCGAAGGCGCCCAGCGAGATGTCGCTGCCGATGCCGGTGTCGGTGGACAGGTAGAGCTGGTCGTACCAGTAGCCGTTGCGCGCAGCGTCGGAGCCGTCGTTGCGCACCGTCCAGTTGATCCGTACCTGACTGCCGAGGGCGGCGCCGCCTTCCGGGATCGGACTGCCGTCGGGCAGCGTGATGCTGATGGCGATCGGCGTGAGATCCGGAGAGGCAACCTGCACCGAGCCCAGGTAGGTCTGCTCGCCTTCGGTGGCGGCATCCTGGTCCATCCGGTTGCCGGCCAGATCCTGGATGTTGGGGCCGGCCGTCAGCTGGTAGTAGCCCTGCGCGAACTGGTTGCTGAAACTGAGCGTGACAGTCAGGCCGTCGCCGGAGACGGTGGCGCTGTTGATGAAGATCGTGTTGTTGGCGGGGTTGCGCAGCACGAAATCGCTTGTCTGCACCGTGGCCGGATCGACCGCTTCGCTGAACGTCACCGACCAGGTGTTGAACGGCGACAGCGACTGGACTTCCGGTGCCTGTGCCACGATGCGCGGGGCCGTCTTGTCGATCGTGAAGCTTCCGGTGTGGGCCAGGCTGAGCCCGCCCTGCAGCCCGGTGAAGGCACCGGCGAGCAGGCTGTACTGGTACGTGCCACCGGTATCCGGTACCGACACCAGGAAACGGACCGTGTCGCCGTCGACCATCTCGACACCGGTGACGGTCCCCCCGCCGTCGATGCTGAGGTCGCTGGCCGACAGGCTGGTTGCCAGCACGGTATGGCTCAGGTCGAAACTGAGGCTCGTCGGTGCGGCGGCCAGGCGCTTGCCATCGACCGGGTTGGTCTGGACGACGATCGGCGCCGGGCTGCTGCTGCCTGTCGCACCCGACACGCGCAGGACGTACTCGCCCCGCTGGCTGGTGTTCTCTCCGAGCACGCGAACGGTGTAGTTGCCGCTGCTCAGCGCGTCATGCGTGAGCAACACATTGCGGCCGTCCGCCGCCCCGCTGGAGGCGCTGGCGACGACGACACCGGCAGGGTCAAGCAGCTCGACGCGCACATCGAGCGCATTGCCCGGCGCACCCGCACCGTCCAGCGGCGTGGTGGTCTGGATCGACAGGGCGTCGCCCGCCTGCACGGCCACCTGGTAGGTATCTTCCATGTCGCCGGCCGCCCAGGCCACAGCCTGTTCCAGCAGCTGATCGGCTTCGCCCGAGCGCAGGCTGCTGACGTTGTAGCCGCTGTACCCGGCGTAGATCGGGCCGAGGTACACCGAGCGGCCCTTGCCGACCTCCATCGCCGCTGCAACCGGTGTGCCGTTCGCGGTGGCAAGCAGGGTCGCCCCGGCATCGAGCTGGGGCGAGTAGGCCGGGAACTCGGAGTACTCGAAGCCGCTGAAACTGGCCACGCCGTCCGTGATCGGATGGCCGCTGACCGGCGTGATCGTCGGGTAATAGAAGTAGTCGTAGCCCGTGGTGTTCACCGGCACGATGGCATCGAAGTCCGCATCGGTCTGCCCGGACAGGCCACCGGAGGCGTAGATGCCCCAGCCAGTGACGATCAGGCCGCCGCCGGCCTCGACATACGCGCGCAGGTTGGCCGCGAATCCGAAGAACTGGTTGGAGTAGTTGCCGGTCCCGCCGATCAGTACCGCGCTGTACTGGGACAGCTCGGCCAGCGTGTCGACGTCGGCGGCACTCACCAGCACCGCCTGGTTGGTGGCGTAGTTCTGGTCGTTGAGCTGCGCGACGATGGATTGCAGGCCGGTGTTGTTGCCCGGTGCCAGCACCACCGCCACGGAGCCGTTGCCCCCGCCCGAGCCCAGCGCGCCGAGCACCTCGCCGGTGGCGGAGATGTCCTGCACCCCGTTGCGCTGCTCCAGCGAGAAGCTCTGGTCGCGCGTGGCCACCAGACTGTACGAGCCGGGCGCATGGCCGGTGACGCGCAGGAAGTAGTCCCCGCCCGTGGGTGCGCGGAAATCGATGATGGACTCGTCCACGGCGCTGGCGGTGTCTCCACCGGCCGTCAGCAGCACGCCGGCGGCGTCGTACAGTTCCAGCCCCATGTCGGAGGAGGCCAGGCTGCCGGAGGGCGTGAGCAGGAAGCTGGCGAGCTGATCCGCATCCAGGTGCAGCTGGTACCAGTCCTGTGCGCCCGCCGTGTTCAGCCCGAGCACTGCGGCCCGGTCCGAGCCGGTGACGAGCAGGCTGTTGGAGAGGTCCTGGGCGGTCGCCAGCGTGTCGTTGGCGATGCCCGTGGCGGCTTCGGTCTCCAGCGCCGCGTTCAGCACGGCCTGCAGCCGGTAGCTGCCTGATCCCTCGAGGCTGCGCACTTCGACGCGGTAGTTGCCGCCACCGATGGCCAGTGTCTGCAGCAGTGCGGTCTGGCCCAGGCTGGAGGCCTCGAACAGGCCCAGCGAGTTGCCGCCGGTGGTGGCATCGAACAGCTCCAGTGCGATGCGCACCGCGCCGGTGGTCTGGCTGGCCATCAGGCTGAGCGTCTGTCCCGGGGCGAGCGTGAAGGTGTAGCTGTCGGTGTCGCCCACCGCGTGCAGGGCATGGTCGGTGATGTCCGCGCTGTAGACCAGGCTGCCCGCCGGGGCCTGCGCAGACAGCGCGGGCGCCGCGGCGGCGCTGCTGTCGACCGAGAAGCCGCGCGTGAAGTAATCGCCGCCCACACCGTCCGCATCACCGTCCAGCAGATTGCCGACGTGGTCCTTGAAGCCGTAGAAATCGCTGCGCAGCGTGATCTCGTAGTTGCCCTCCGTCAGCGTCGGGGTGGTGATGCTGAGCGTCCGGCTGCCGCCGTCGTAGAAGAAATTGTTGAGGTTGAAGTACTGGCCGGTGTGGACATTGCGCAGCCAGACGTCCTCGGAGTCGAGTTCACTGGTGTCGATGTCCTCGCTGAGTACGAGGCTGATGCTCTGGCTGCCGGGCTCGAAGACCGCGCCCTCGGCCAGATTGCCACCGACAACCGTCGGGGCCACCGTGTCCAGCGCAAAGCTGCGGCTCCAGAACGCGCTGGAATTGCCGTGGATATCGGTGATGCTGCCGGCCGCGAGTTCCGCGGTGTACAGGCCGTCGCCATCGACCGGGTCGCTGAAGTTGAAGCGCAGGTGCGTCGGCGACAGGATGGTGAGGCCGGTCGCCGCGACGCCGTTGACCAGCAGGTCGCCGGCCTCCAGTGAGGTGTAGAGCAGCGGCTCGGAGAAATGCAGGTCGACCTCGTTCGGGAAGTCGGACGTGGCATCGACGTCATCCAGGCTGGACGAGACAACCTCCACCGGGGTGTCCACCGGGGGAAACTCGCCGCCGGCCCGCAGCAGGTAGTCGCCGGCACCAACGCCGCTCACCCGGATCCGGAATGTCGCATCCGCCAGCACGTCGATGCTGGCGAAGGTCGTGCCGCTGGCCAGCAGCGTGGTGCCGGTCGCGTCAAAAATCTCCAGGGTCGGCAGCAGCGTGTTGGACGGTTCGCCGAGGTCGCTGCCCAGCAGGTCCAGCGTGATCGTCAGCGGGGTGCCCGCCAGCGCCTGCACCGAGTACAGGTTGTCGGCCTTGGCCGCCCAGGCCACCGCCTGTTCCAGCAGCCTGTCGCCCGAGCCGTAGTACAGCGCGGAGGTTTCGCTGTAGGTCGGGCTCAGCGAGACCGTGCGGCCGGCGCCGGGCTCGGCGACCACGATCGCCGGGTAGCCGAAGGCCGAGCCCAGCAACTGGGCGTTCGCGTCAATGCCGTCGTAGCCGAAGACATAGTAGGAGCTGTAGTCCGCGCTGAAGTCGGCGATACCGTCGGTCACCGGGTGCGCGGTGTCGGCGACGTCGATCGTCGGCAGCCCGTACTGGTAGCCGGTGTAGGTGTTCAGGTTGATCGGGATGATCGCGTCCATGTCCGCGTTCACGCTGCCGTACTGCAGGCTGGCGTAGTAATGCATCCAGCCGGTGGTGACCACACCATGCCCGCTTTCAACCCATTCCCGCAGCGCCGGTGCGAAGCTGCTGAAGTTGTACGGATCGATGTAGTTGCCCAGCACGATCACGTCGAAGTTCGCCAGCTCCTGGGGGGTATCGATGTCGTAATAGTTGATGTAGCTCGGGCTGAAGTCGAAGTAGGTGTCGTCGGCGAGCTGGTCTACCGAGACGCCGCCCCCGACGACGCCGACACGGATGTCGCTGGTGTCTACGGCGTTCGCGAACGCATCCAGCACGATCGGCGTCAGCGTCAGGTCCAGCGTCCCGCCGCTCGCCGGCCCGAACTGCGCGCCCTTGACGGCCGACAGGTGGTAGTCGCCGCTGGTGTTGCCGAACACGCGCACGGTGTAGGTGCCGGCCGCGGGCGCGCGGAAGTTCTCGATCGATGCGGCCGCCGCACCGGTGCCCGGCAGGCTGTCGGTCAGCAGGTTGCCGTCGGCGTCCAGCAGCTGCAGGCCGGTGCCGGCCCGGTCGAGCGGATGCTCCAGGCCCAGCGTGAAGGTGGCGAGCTCGCCTTCGGCCAGCGTCACGCTGTAGTAGTCCGCTTCGTCGGACGATCCATCGACGAAGGCCTGCACCTCGCCCAGCGCATACGCGCCGTCGCCACCGGTGGCATACACCCGCAGATAGCGCGCCTGCACCGGCGAGAAGCTGGGCTCCCCGGCGTTGTCCGGCGTGGGCTCGGAGATGCGGAAGGTGTCCATGCCGTAGTCCGACGACCCCTGGGTGGCGGCAATGTCCACCAGCCGCGTCCAGTTCGTTCCGTCCAGCGAATAGTCGACGGCGTAGTCGTCGTTGCTGTCCACCGAGAGCAGCAGGCCGGTCAGCCGCTGCACGCCGTCGAGCTCCAGGCCGAACACCAGCCCGGACAGCTCGCCGGCGGCCGGTGCGAGCTCGGTGGCGATGATGTCCACCGGGCCGGCCTCCTGGCCAAACCAGTACACGTTGGAGGCTGCGTTGAAATCGGTCGATCGGGCCGGCACGATGCCGTCCGTCAGCAGGTACAGCGGGTTGGTGTATTCGGAGCCCTCCACGCCGCTGGCGACGGTGTCCAGTGGTGTCAGCAGCACCTCCTGCTGGTCGGTCGTGATCAGGACGTTGTCCAGCGTGCGGTAAGGCTGGTAGCGTGACTCGGTGAACGTGCCGCCCTCGTCAAACATCTGGAAGCGGATCAGCGTGTCGGCGCCCAGCGTCAGGCCGAACTCTGCGGCAGCCGCGACCAGATCGATGGTGATGTGGTCGCTGCCTTCCTCGTAGACGGAGTCGAACGAGCGCAGGACCACCCATTGGTCGTTGCCGGTGCTCAGTGCAACGCCGTCGAACGCCGCCTGCCCGGAGAAGCTGCCGAAGTAGCCGTACTCGCTGAAGGGGTCGTATCCGCCCGTGTCGAACTCCAGCACGGCGGAGGTGACGCCCGCGAGATTCACCCGCCAGGTGGCAGCGACGATGGCGGGCTCGTACAGGACCTGATTCTGCAGGAACGTGCCGCCTTCGCCGTCATCCACCTCCACCGGGATGATTTCGGGGTCTGTGTCGGAGCGAAATTCCAGGTAGGACTGCGAGCCGACTTCACCTGACTGCGTGACCCGCCAGACAGGGGCATCCGGGTTGGTGGTGCTCAGTGTCCATACACCGTCGGTCAGATCCGCGTCGAAGGCGGTGGCGTCCTCGAAGTCCTGTCCTGCGATCGTGCGGGGCGGGAGCAGACCTGCCAGGCTGCCCACGACGGAGGCCCGCTCCGCCGGGCTGTCGAGCAGCACCGAGAACGCGGAGTCCAGGCTTTGGGCGGTGCTGCTGTCGGCGGAGTCCCCCTCCTCCAGCAGGGCATTCAGGAACAGCTCGACGGTGTAGCTGCCGACCCCGACCAGGCTCTCGACCTGGATGCTGTAGGTGCCGGTTTCCGCCGTGGTGCGCAACTGCAGCACCAGCGCGTCACCGGGGTTGGCCGCCTCGACGGCGCCCAGGGACACGCCATTCGGGTCCAGCGCCTCCATCCGGGCCTGCAGGCCGGCGGGCGGTTGCAGCCGCAGGCTGAACTGCTGGTTGGCGTCCAGCGGGATGCTGAGCGTATCGATGTCGCCATCGACATCCAGGCTGCCCTGCACACCGCCGGCATAGACCAGGCCCCCGGCGGGTGCGACCGGCGCCAGCGGAGAGCTGAAGTTGTCGAGGTCGAAATCACCCACGAGCCCGCTGGCGTACAGCGGCGCCTCACCGGTGGCAAGCGCTGCCGTCCAGCGGATCTGCGGCCCGGCGGAAGGGGCGGCGAGGTGCACCGCCACCTGGGGCGGCAACGGATCCTGCGCCTGGGGGCTCACACCCGGCAGCAGGTCGGCCGACATCAGCAGGCGCGGCTCCAGGCTCTCGAACAGGATCTTGCGGCGCTGCGGCGGCTGCATCCGTGCGGCCCGGCGGTGGCTGCCGCGGTGCTGCCGGCGATCCAGCAGCTGGTCCAGCAGCGCGTGCTGACGGATGCGTTCGAGGGAGGGTTGGAGCAGTGCGTACATGGTCGTGACCTCAGGAGCCGTGGCCGGCCGGGCGGGAGACAGAAGAATCAGGGAAAAGCGGGGACGTGAGCGGCACCGGCCCGGAGCAAGACGATGCACAGCCGGGTCGCAGGCCCGGCTGGTGGATGGTTCGTCTTCTCCCTGCGGCCATAACGCCTGTCCCCGCTATGGCAACCCGGCTGTCTCCGCTTTGCGGTGGGAGACCCGTGGTTTTCCGGCCCCGCCTCGCGACGGGAGTGGCTTTGTCGATTTATCGTTGAACCGTGGTCATCGGAGGCTGCTTGCGCTTGTCAGGCAGACACCCGGAATTCATCGGGCCAGACGGGCGCGCCGCAAGGCGAGCATCCCCAGTCCGCCCAGGAACATCAGCCAGACTTCGGGCTCCGGGACCGCCGTGACAGTGACGATGCCGACGCTCGAAAAGGAACGCTCGCCGATGAGTGGCTGTTCGCCGATGGAGCCCTCGATCTGGATCTCGGTGGCACCCAGCGGGGCGCCGGCTGAAATAGTGAAGGCCGGTCGCAGCAGGATCGGGCCGGTCAACAAGGCCGGCTCGAGCGCAAAGCCATGGATTTCATAGCTCCCTGCCCCGCTGGCCGTCGTCAAGAACGGCAGGACACTGGCCCAGCTGCTGGACACGCCGTTGACCGTGACGCTGGAGTTGCCCAGGTCCAGCGAGAGCAGCGGGCTGGTGTAGCTGAGGATCAGATCGAAGGATGCGAACTCGAAGCCGGTGACGTCGAAGCTGAAGACCGGCTGCACCGTGGCGCCCGGGATGCCGGTGGCGGGGGTCACCGTGACCGGGATGGGTGGCGGCATGGCCGCCCAGGCGACGCCCGAAAGCGCGAGACACAAGCCGCTGATGAAGGACCGCCACTTGCCGAAGATCTTCATGACATCACTCCTTGGTTTGCCTGTCTCGGCATCTGCGCAGCCTGGCACCTGAAACTTGTCGGGCTGTGACAGACCTGCCGTTTTTGCAAGCATTTGTGAGGTTATAGGCCAGACTGGCTGCCCGGGCAATAGTCCATTCTGGCTAACCGGGAATCGCGGCAAACCGATGCCAGGTTCGATCTGGATCAAGGCGTGGCCGGGCCGGAGGGGGCAGGGTCTGGGGGCTGCCCCGCCTGCAGAGCCTCCTGGATCGGCTGGGCCAGGTGGATCAGCGCCAGCAGCTTCTGCCCGTCGAGCTGCTGCCGGACCCGCTCGGCCAGCATGCTGACGCTGGTCAGCACCAGCGTGTCGCCGCCGCAGTCCAGGCTCGGCTCGGCCCCGCACCGCTGGAGCCGGTCGAGTACCTTCAGCAGCTGTGCCGGGGGCGGACCGTCCTGGCCGGCATGCACCAGAAGCCGCGCGTCCAGCGCAGCCTGACCGGTCTGCACGCGGCGCAGCCCCGGGATCGCCAGCTGCCGGTCCAGCGTGCTGGCCAGCCGACCGAGCAGCGCGGGTACCCGTGGCACGGCGGTGATGGACAGCCGCGGCCAGGCTGCTCCCGGAGCGACCAGCGCAACGATCAGCCAGGTACCGCCGCTGGTGCGGCCGCCCGCACTCCCGAAGTGGTAGTCGCCCACGAACAGGCGCGTGGCGCCATCGGCGAGGCGGCGCTGGTACAGCCGCGCCAGCGCGCGCTTGCCCTGATGGCGCGGATTCACTATTCCCAGGCGTTGCGCCAGCGCCGCCTTCTCGGCGTCGTCGTCGCAGTGCTCGAAGCCGATCGGCAGCAGCAGATCGTCCATCTTCCTGCGCCATTGGGCGGCGCCACGTGCCATCAGCACCAGCATGCCGCCGACCACGGCGGCAAAGCCAACTACCAGAAGCCCGATGACCAGGAATTTGCTCATGGGCGGGATTGTCGGGTGCAATGCCAGACGGGAGAATGTGCCGATGAATGTCGTGGTGCGTCGCTGGATGCTTGCCGGGCTCGCGGTAGCGGGGCTCCTCCTTGCCCTGGTGGGAGCTGCGCAGGTCTGGCTCGGCTCGGATGACTTCCACCGCCGCGCCGAGTTGCTCGCCCAAGACGCGCTGGGCGTGCCAGTCCGCCTGGGCACCATCCGCCTGGACCTGCTGCCGGTACCTGGGCTGGCGCTGGAGGCGGTGCGCATCGAGACCCAGCCGGCGGCCACGATCGAGCGGCTGGAGCTGCGCGCTGCGCTGGGCGCACTGCTGGGGGGCCGGCTGGTGCTTTCCGCGCTGCAGGTGCAGCGGGCCGATCTGTCCCAGGCCGCGGTCGATGCCTGGATGGCGCAGCGCAGCAGGAAGCCGGCGGCCCCGCCTGCCGACGAGCCTGCCGGCGCACCTTCACCCTGGCCCCGGCGCGTCCAGATCGAGGCGCTGACTTGGCGGCCGGCCACCGGTACGCCGCTGACCCTGGATGCCGATGCCCGGCTGGCCGACGACGGGCTGCCCGACAGCCTGGAGGTCCAACTGCGCAGCGGCCCCTGGCAAGGCGCCGAGCTGGCGTTGGCCCGCCGGCAGCTGGACTGGGAGGTCCGTGCGCGGCTGGCCGGCGGTACCGTTCGGGGCACGCTCACGCTGGATCGCCTGCCAGCCGCCACGGTGCCCGTGCGCCTGACCGGGCGCCTGGTCACCGAAGGCGTCGACGTGGCCCGACTGTCGCGGCAGCGCCTGTCCGGGCGGCTGGGCGCGACCACGACGCTGGACCTGCGCACCGGCACCTCCGGTTCGCTGCTCGACGCGCTGCAGACCCAGAGCCAGTTTGCGGTGCGCGATGCGGTCGTGCATGGCGTGGACCTGGCCCGGGCGGTCAAGACGGTCGGGTTGAACCGGGGTGGCGAGACGCGCCTGGACACGCTGGCCGGGCAGGTCGCCACGCGCGGGCGGGCGGTGCAGCTGAGCAACCTGGTCGCCAGTTCCGGACTGCTGACCGCCAGCGGGCAGGTTGCGATTTCGCCCAGCCAGGCGCTGCGCGGCCGGGTGCAGGTGCACCTGGGGCCTGCGGCGGTCGGTCAGGCCGTGGGCGTGCCGCTGGTGGTAGGCGGCACGACCGACAACCCGGAGCTCACACTGACCCGGGGCGCGCTGCTCGGCGCGGCGATCGGCACGATG
>JAEUOX010000295.1 GCA_016790475.1 Rhodoferax sp.
TGGTGTCCGGCCGCATGTACCCGGTCGAGCAGCGCTACCGGCCCTTCGAGGAGAGCCGCGACTACGACCTGAACGACGCGATCGCCGACGCGGTGGACGAGCTCTGGCGCGGTCTGGGCCCGGCGGGCCAGCCGGTCGGGCCGGGGCAGGACGGCGACATCCTGGTGTTCCTGCCGGGTGAGCGCGAGATCCGCGAGGCGGCGGACCACCTGCGCCGCCACCTGAGCCACCAGCCGGTGCTGCGCCATGCGGAGGTGCTCCCGCTGTTCGCGCGCCTGTCCCAGGCCGAGCAGGACCGCATCTTCGACAGCCACACCGGGCGGCGCATCGTGCTGGCCACGAACGTGGCCGAGACCTCGCTGACGGTGCCCGGCATCCGCTTCGTCATCGATGCCGGCACCGCGCGCATGAAGCGCTACAGCTTCCGCAGCAAGGTGGAGCAGCTGCTGGTCGAGCCGATCAGCCAGTCGTCGGCGAACCAGCGGGCGGGGCGCTGCGGCCGGGTGGCCAACGGCATCTGCATCCGGCTGTACGACGCGCAGGACTTCGAGCAGCGCCCGCGCTTCACCGACCCGGAGATCCTGCGCAGTTCGCTGGCCGGCGTGATCCTGCGGATGAAGTCGCTGCACCTCGGTGTCGTGGAGGACTTCCCGTTCATCGAGCGCCCGCAGGCCCGGGCCATCGCGGACGGCTACCAGCTGCTGGCGGAGCTCGGCGCGGTGGACGATGCCAACGAGCTCACGCCGATCGGCGCCGAGCTGGCGCGCCTGCCGCTGGATCCGCGGGTCGGGCGCATGATCCTGGAGGCGCGGGCCCACCAGGCGCTGGACGAGGTGCTGGTGATCGCCAGCGCGCTGAGCGTGCAGGATGTGCGGGACCGCCCGATGGATGCGCAGGCCGCTGCCGATGCGGCGCACCAGAAGTTCGACGACGAGAAGAGCGAGTTCACAGGCTACCTGAAACTCTGGAAGTGGATCACGCAGGCGCGGGGTGACAAGGGCCGCGCCGAGCACCGCCTGTCGAACCGCCAGTACGAGCAGCTGCTGCGCCAGAACTTCATCAGCGTGCGGCGGGTCCGCGAATGGAAAGACATTCATTCGCAGCTGCACACCGTCGTGGCCGAACACAAGTGGCCGCTCAATGTAACGCCGGCCACCTACGAACAGATCCATGTCTCGATGCTCTCCGGCCTGCTGGGCAATGTCGGCTGCAAGCTGGACGACGAGGATGTCTACCTCGGTGCGCGCGGCATCAAGTTCCACCGCCACCCCGGCGCCCATCTGTCGAAGAAGCCCGGCCGCTGGATCCTGGTGGCCGAGCTGGTCGAGACCACCCGGCTGTTCGGGCGCGGCATCGCGCAGATCGAGCCGGCCTGGATCGAGCAGGTGGCCGGCCACCTGCTCAAGAAGCAGCTGCTGGATCCGCACTGGGAGAAGAAGGCCGCCGAGGTGCTGGCGCTGGAGCGTGCCACGCTGTACGGCATCGTCGTCTACAACGGCCGGCGGGTGCAGTTCTCGCGCGTCGACCCGCAGGGCGCGCGCGAGATCTTCATCCGGGAGGCCCTGGTCGCCGGCGAGTGGGACACCCGGCTGCCTTTCCTGGCGGCCAATCACAAGCTGATCCGCCAGATCGAGGAGCTGGAGCACAAGTCCCGGCGCCAGGACGTTCTGGTCGACGACGCGCTGATCCATGCCTTCTACGACCAGCAGCTGCCGGCCGATGTCTGCAGCGGGGACAGCTGCGAGCGCTGGTACCGTGCCGAGGTGCGGCGCCAGCCGCAGCTGCTGGTGCTGACGCGTGACGAACTGATGCGCCATGAGGCCGCCGGCATCACGACCGACGCGTTCCCGCGCACCGTGCGCCTCGGTGGTGTCGACTGCGCGGCGAGCTACCTGCATGAACCGGGCGACCCGCGGGACGGCCTCACGGTCACCGTGCCCCTGTTCGTGCTGAACCAGGTGCAGGAGGAACGCTGCGAGTGGCTGGTGCCCGGCATGCTGCGCGACAAGATCCTGGCGCTGCTCAAGAGCCTGCACCAGCGGCCGCGCTCGCGTTTCGTGCCGCTGCCGGACAACGCCACGCGGATCGCCGTCCTGCTCGGCACGCCGGATGCGTTCGGGCAGGGCAGCCTGGTCGATGCATTGCTGCGCCTGGTGCGCAAGGAGACCTCGCTGGACGTGCAGCGCGGGGACTTCAAGCTCGACACGCTGAGCCCGCACCTGTTCATGAACTTCCGCATCGTGGACGAGCACGGGCGGCAGCGCGGCACCGGGCGCAGCCTGGGCGCGCTGAAGGCCGAACTCGGCGGCGAGGCCCGCGGGGCCTTCCAGGCGCTGGCCGGCCTGAAGCTGGCCGCCGGTCAGGATTCGGCACCGCCAGCAGCCGGCACGGCGGCGCGTCGCGCACCGGCACCCGCCGGCCCGGCCGCTGCGCCCGCACCGGCCGTCCATGCCGGGGAACGCCACACCGGCTGGACCTTCGGCACGCTGCCCGAGCTGCTGGAGATCCGCAAGGGCGGCCAGACGCTGATCGGCTTCCCGGCGCTGGTCGATGCCGGCGATGCGGTGCTGATCGAGGTGTTCGACGAGCCGGACGTGGCGGCGGCGCGGCACCGCGTCGGTCTGCGCCGGCTGTTCGCGCTGCAGCTGCGGGATGCGCTGAAGTACCTGGAGAAGAACATCCCGGATCTGCAGAAGATGGGGGCCGCCTACATGACGCTGGGGACGGTGGAGGAACTGCGCGCGCAGATTGTCGACGTCGCACTGGATCGCGCCTTTCTGCTGGAGCCGCTGCCGGACGACGCGGCCAGCTTCCAGCGCCGGGTCGAGGAGGGCCGCGGCCGGCTGACGCTGATCGCCAGCGAAGTGGCCCGCCTGGCCGGCGTGATC
>JAEUOX010000304.1 GCA_016790475.1 Rhodoferax sp.
CTGCACCACCCGAAGGAGTCGGACCTGCTGTTCCCGAAGGTCGTGCGCGTCGCGCCCGGCACGATGGATGCCGTCAAGCGGCTGGAGCAGGACCACATGCGCGGCGAGAGCTCGGTGCGCGAGCTGCAGCATGCGCTGCTCGCCTGGGAGCTGCTGGGCGAGTCACGCCGCGAGCGCTTCGAGACGATGGCGAAGAACTATGTCGGCTTCTACCTGGAGCACATGCATCTGGAGGAGTCGGTCATCCTGCCCGAGGCCGAGAAGGCCCTGGGCGCGGACGACTGGAAGGAGCTGGACGCCGCCTTCGCGAAGAACTGCGACCCGCTGACCGGCAAGTACCCGCGCGAGCCGCTGTACGACCGGCTGTTCACCCGGATCGTGATGACGGCGCCCGAGCCCATCGGCCTGGGCTCGCACCGCTGAATTACTTGATCAGGCCCTCGGCCTTCATCGCCGCGATGACGCCCGGGCGAGCGCCGACGCGGGCGCGGTAGGCCAGCAGGTTCGGGAAGCCGGAGATGTCCAGGCCCACCGCGCCGGCCCAGTTGGTGACGGTGAACAGGTAGCCGTCGGCCACCGTGAACTGGTCGCCCATCAGGTACTGCTTGCCGGCCAGTTCGCCGTCCAGCCACTGCAGCCGGCCGCTCAGGCGGGTCTTGGCGGCGGCCTTGGCCTCGTCGCTGGTGCCCGGCGTGAACAGCGGGCCGAACTTGCTGTGCAGCTCCATGCCGACGAAGGTCAGCCAGCTCTGCATCTGATAGCGCGCCAGCGTGCCGTTCGCCGGCGCCAGGTTGCGGGCCGGGGCCTGGTCGGCGATGTACTGCACGATGGCCGGGCCTTCGCGCAGCCGGGTGCCGTCGTCGAGCTCCAGCAGCGGCACATAACCCAGCGGGTTGATCGTGTAGTAGTCGGTGCCGTCCGGCAGCTTGTGGGTCTTGGTCGGCGCGGGGATCGCCTCGTAGGCCAGGCCGGCTTCTTCCAGCGCGATATGGGGGGACAGCGAGCAGGCGCCCGCGGAGTAATAGAGTTTCATGGGGGAGTCCATGGTGGATGGGAAATGGCGGCTGCCGAACGGCAGTCGGGGGCGATGCTACCGCGTTCGGTGCCGCGCCGCCCGGCGCCTCAGCGAAAGCGCACCTTGCACTTGACGCCGGCCAGGATGCTGCCGTTCGGGTTGGGCAGCTCCAGCCGCACGCCGAAGGTGCCGCTCGCGGAGTCCACCACCTTGTCGACGATCTGCACCGTGGCGCGGTGGCGCGCCCGGGCCGGCGCCTCGGCCTCGATCTCGGCGGCGGCGCCGGTGCGGATCTGGTTGTACAGCGCCACCGGCAGCACCACCTCGACGCGCAGCGGGTGGATCTGCGCCATCTTCAGGATCGGGCGTGCGCCCTCGCCGGTCTGGGCCAGTTCGCCGGGGTGCTGCTCGACCTCGGTCACGACGCCGTCGAACGGGCTGGTCAGCGTGCGCTGGCGCAGCAGCTCCTCCAGGCGGCGGCTCTCCAGCACCGAGAGCTGGCGGTTGTCGCGCGCCTCCAGCAGGTCGGCCTGCGCAACGCGCAGCTCGGCGGCGGCGTCGTCGCGGTCCTGGCTGGACACGAAGCTCTGCTGGCTCAGCGCCTCGCGCCGGCGCAGCTTGTCGGTCGCATAGTCGACCCGGGCCTCGCCGGAGCGCACCGTCCCTTCCATGATCGCCCGGTACTTGGCCGAGGCCAGCGCCGCCTTCTCGACCTCGGACTGCAGGTCCACCAGCCGCTGGCCCTTGCGCACGACGCTGCCGCGCTGTACATGCACCGTCTCGATCAGCGCCTCGACCGCGCTGCGGATCTCGATCTTGCGGTAGGGCTCGATCAGGCACTGGAATTCGTCGTCCGGCGCGGCCCGCAGGCCGGTGCCGGCGCACAGGCCGGCCAGCAGCAGAAGGGCGGTGGTGGTTCTCATATCTGGTTCCCTGCAAACGCCAACATGGTATCGAGGTTCAGGTCCTGCTTGAGGGTGTCGCGCCGGGTGCGGGCATGGATCGCCTCGGCCCGGCGCTGCGCATGGCGGCGCAGTTTCTCGAACAGCGGCGCCGGCGGCCCCAGCGGGTAGCTGCGCTGCAGCGCCTGGTGCATCGCGCCGCCATGCTCGCGCACCAGGATGTCGTCGATCGCGACGATCGCGACCGCCGAGCCCGGATCGCCCTGGCGCGCGCAGCGGCCGAACAGCTGGCGGTCGATGCGCGGGGAGTCGTGGTAGTCCGTCAGGATCACATGCAGGCCGCCGGACTCGGCCACGCCGGGGCCGAGATGGATGTCGGTGCCGCGCCCGGCCATGTTGGTGGCCACCGTCACGACGCCCGGCGCGCCGGCCTGGGCGACGATCTCCGCCTCGACCGCATCCTGGCGCGCATTGAGCACCCGGTGCGCGATGCCGGCGGCGTCCAGCGCGGCGGAGAGGTTCTCCGAGTCCTCCACCGAGCGGGTGCCGATCAGTACCGGGCGGCCGAGATCGCGCACGCGTTGTGCCTCCTGGGCCACGCGGCGCCATTTGGCGTCCTCGTTGGCGCAGCAGATCGTGGGTGCCACCTGGCGCCGGCTGGGCCGGTTGGTCGGGATCGTGACCGTCTCCAGCCGGTACACCGCCCAGATCTCGCGGCGCACCTCCTGGGCGGTGCCGGTCATGCCGGACAGCCGCAGGTAGCGGCGGAAGAAGCGCTGGTAGGTGATGCGCGCCAGCGTGCGGTTGTGCTCCGACAGCGGGCAGCCCTCCTTGGTCTCGATCATCTGGTGCAGGCCCTGCTCCCAGGTGCGCCCGGGCAGGATGCGGCCGGTGTATTCGTCGACGATGTGCACCTTGTCCTCGGCCACCAGGTACTGCTGGTCGCGCTGGTAAAGGTGCAGTGCGCGCAGGGCCTGCGAGACCAGGTGTTCGCGGCCGTGCGCCGCCGTCCAGGCCGGGCCCAGATCGCGGCACAGTTCGGCCAGCGCCGCGCGCCCGCCATCGGTCAGGTGCAGCTGGCGGCGCGCGCTGAGCAGCTCGAAATCGCGCACCGGCTCCAGCGCCGCGGCCAGCCGCAGCGCCTGGCGGTAGATCTCCGGGTCGCCGGCGCTGTCGCCCTTCTCGGCCAGGATCAGCGGCGTGCGGGCCTCGTCGATCAGGATGCTGTCAGCCTCGTCGACGATCGCGAAGTGCAGCCCGCGCAGCAGCAGCCCGGTCTCGGCGCGCGGCCCCAGGTGCGCGCGCAGGCGCAGCTGCGCCCGGCTCGCGCGCCCGCCGGCGGCGACCCGGTCCTTCAGGTAGTCGAACACCAGCTCCTTGTTCGTGCAGTAGGTGATGTGGCAGGCGTAGGCGCGCGCGCGCGCGGCCAGGTCCATGCCGGTCACGATGGTGCCCACCGTGAGCCCGAAGAACGCGAACAGCGGCCCGATCTGCGCCGCATCGCGCTCGGCCAGGTAGTCGTTGACGGTGACCACATGCACCGGCAGGCCGGCCACACCGGCGATGCAGGCGGCCAGGCCGGCGGTGAGGGTCTTGCCCTCGCCGGTCTGCATCTCCGACAGCTTGCCGGCGAACAGCGCCGCGGCGCCCATCAGCTGCACGTCGAACGGCCGCATGCCCAGGCTGCGGTGGCTGGCCTCGCGCACCAGCGCGAAGGCCCGCGCGGCATGCGTCGGGTCGTCCAGCGCGTCCCGGGCCACGCGGCGCATCGCCTGGCGCAGTGCGTCGTCGTCCAGCGCGCCGACCTCGCCGGCCAGCGCGGTGGCGGCCTGGGCCAGCGCCGCCAGGCGCTTGCGGAAGGGCCGCGCCTGGTGCCACAGCGCGCCGACCCACTGGCGCGTCCAGGCGTCCAGCGCGTTCTCCTTGCTGTCGAGACGCTCGGGGTAGACGCTGTGGGCCAGTTCGACCCGGGCGGCCTCAGACATGGAACTGCGACAGGAACAGCCGGCGCAGGCCCTGCCACAGGCGCACGCCGACCGGCTCGGCCGGGTGCGCGAAGCGCACATGCACGCGGCTGCCCAGGTAGTCCGCCGACAGCGTGTCCGGCAGCGCCAGCTCGAACTCGAACAGCGACTCCAGCGCCTTGGTGCCGGCGCTGTCGCTCGGATCGAGCGCGATCTGGCCGCCGCCGCTCTGGCCCAGCGCCGGGCTGGGGAGGTCGCGGCCGGCCTTGGGCACCTCGCGCACCAGCCGGGCGGTGTGGATGCGGCCCATGTCCTGCGGCAGGCGGATCGCCACGCTGCGGGTGGCCGTGCGCACCAGATCGACCTGCGACTGGTGCACGACGACGCGCAACAGCGGCGCGTCGCTGCCCACCACATAACCGATCACCTCGCCCTTCTTGACGAAGCGCCCGGGCAGGTCCTCGGCCTGCTGGATCAGCAGCGTGCCGGGCACCTGGGCGCGCAGCGTGAGCTGCGTGGCCTCGTCGAGCAGGCGCTCGACCCCGGCCTGTTCGCGCCGCAGGTCCTCCTGCAGCTGGCCGGCCTGGGCCGGGCGCACGCCCCAGGCGGCGTCGAAGCGGGCCTGCGCCTCCTCGACGCGCGCGCGTTGGGCGGCCAGGCTGGACACCAGCGCCGGATCGCGGCTCTGCAGCACGACCTCGCCCGGCTGCACCGGGCTGCCGGGGCGTGCCGTCACGGAATGCACGAAGCCGCTGGCGCCGGCGCGCAGGATCGCCTGCTCCGGCAGCCAGACCACGCCCTCGGCTTCGGTGTGGCGCGGCAAGGGCACGACGAACAGCACCACCAGCAGAACCGCCAGCAGGCCGGCGATCACGCCGCGCACGCGGGCGGTCCGGGCAGCGAACTGCGGCCCGGTGCGCAGCGCCACGATGCCCTTGTACAGCGGCACTCCGAGGCTGGCGATCAAGCCCCACACCGCAAGGAGCACGCCGACAAAGAAATACTGCTGCGCGATGAACACCGAGATGCCGAACAGCACGAACATCCGGTAGGCGAAGGCCAGCGGTGCGTAGGCGATGAACCAGCGCCGCTCGCCGGCCGTGGCCTGCGGCGGTTCGCTCTGCGTGACGCCGAACAGGTGGCGCTCGGCCAGGTGCTGCCAGTGGCGGTTGGCCCGGGTGGCCAGGTTCGGGATCTCGACCCAGTCGGCGAACACGTAGTAGCCGTCGTAGCGCAGCAGCGGGTTGGCATTGAACAGCACGGTCGTCACGCTGGCCAGCACGATCGCGTTGTAGGTCAGCGAGCGCAGCAGCCCGGGCTCCAGCAGGATCCACAGGTAGAAGGCCAGCGCGGCGATGAACAGCTCGCTGAGCATGCCGGCGGCACCGACCAGCATCCGGTCGGTCTTGCGCACGAAGGCGGAGGAGCTGGACGCCTCGACATACGGGATCGGGAAGAACACCAGCAGCATCACGCCCATCTCGTGCACCTCGCCGCCGCGGGCCCGCGTGGCCAGCCCATGGCCGAGCTCGTGCACGGCCTTGACGACCGGGAACACTAGCGCCATGACCAGCAGGTTGTCCATGGCCAGCAGCTGCTCGTTGAAGTTCTTCGTCAGGTCCGGCCAGTACAGCGGCGCCAGCCCCAGCGCCGGCAGCACCACCAGCAGCCACAGCAGCAGGCCCCAGCGCCCGGCCAGCGGCCCGAGCCAGCGCAGCATCCAGACCAGCGTGCGGTCCGGGTCCCACAGCGGAAAGCGCAGCGAGATCGGGTTCATGAAGCGGCCCATGAACTTGCGCCGGCGCTCCTTGGCTCCGCGCTCGAACAGCTCGGCCACGTCCGGATCGACATCGCACTGGATCAGGTCGGCGCCATGCAGCTGGCCCAGCAGCCGGATCACCTCTTCCTGGGCCGGCGTGTCCTCGGCCAGCAGGTCGGTCAGCCGGCTCCAGACGCCGGCCATGTCGCGCCGGCCGTCCATCAGGCTGATGACGCGGTGCGAGGCCGGGTTGAAGCGGTGGTACTTGCCGGCGACGCGGTCTTCCATCACATACCAGACCTCGCCGCGGTAGGCATGGCGGTGGATGCGGACATGGCCGCGCACGCGCGGGCGCAGGCCGGCCACGCGGTACCAGTTGGTCGACAGCAGGGCCTGGGTGTCGCTCATGGTGTCTGCCGCAGTGCGATGGATGGCCGCTCCGGGGCCGGGCGCCTCAGGGCAGCCACTCCCAGGACTTCAGCCGCAGCCAGTCGGTGAAGCGGTGGGTCCAGATCCACAGCAGGCTGCGCTCGCCGGCCTCGATCTTGCCGACGCCCTCCATGCCGGGGCGCAGCGGCGGTGGCGCCTTGCCGGCATCGGTCTGCAATTCGGCCTCGACGCGGAAATAGTTGCGTCCCTCCTCGGCAGCCGATACCGGCGTGACGCGGCGCACCTTCAGCGGCGCCACGACGCCCGGCAGGCTGGTGAGCGCCAGCTCGCCGGCCTGGCCTGCGCGGACGTGGGCGATGTCGCGCTCGTCGACTTTCAGGATCACGCGCCAGGCATCCAGCGGCGCCAGCTCGAACAGCACCTTGCCCTGGTCCACCGGCGAGCCGAGCTGCTGGGACAGATCGCCCTGGACGACGATGCCGTCGAACGGCGCCGTGACCTGCACGCGGCCGAGCTTCTCCAGCGTGAGCTCCAGCTGCGCGCGGGCCTGGTTGGCCTGGGCCGAGGCCAGCCGCAGCGCGACGCGGTCCGCCTTGGCCATGGCCTCGCGCTCCTTGCGCACCGAGACCTCCAGCTCCGATTCCCAGCGCAGGCGCTCCAGCTTGAGGTCCTTGTCCTCTAGCACGGCCAGCACCTGGCCCTGGCGCACGACATCCCCCGCGCGCACCGGCGCCTCGCGGATGTAGCCCTGGAACGGCGCGGCCGCGACCCGCTGCACCGCGCCCTCGACACTGGCGCGCGCGCCGACCCGGAAGTCCGCTGGGTACCAGGCCAGCACCGCCAGCAGCAGTACCACGGTGATCGCCAGCAGCTTGGCGCCCGGGCGGGAGGTGTCGGTGACCTGGCGCAGCGTGCGCTGCCAGGCGCGCTGGCCGTGGCGCAGCAGGCTTTCCTCGGCGGTGCGCTGCAGCTGCAGGATCGGCGCCATCGCCAGACCCAGGGTTTCCAGGCTCTCGCAGTCTGCCGCGGTGAAGGGCGCATCGCGCTCCAGCAGCCACACCGCCACGACCTCGTTGGCGGCCTCCAGTGGCACGGCACACAGCGCGGTGCTGCCGGTCTCGGCGGCATAGGCCCGCAGCGCGGCGGTGATCAGCGTGGCACCCTGCTCCGGCTCGGGCAGCGTGACGATCGCGCGCTGGTCGAAGGCCTCGTTCATGGCCAGCGCCGCCAGGTTGACCAGGTTGGCCTTCTCGTCGAAGTTGGCCGAGTGGGACACCGCGACCACGCGCACCGTCTTGCCGTGCTCCAGCCCGAGCTGCACCTGGTGGCAGCCGAACTGCTGGGCCAGCCGGTTCACGACCGCCAGCGCCGCCTTCTGGAAATCGCTCTCGGCCAGCGCCGCCAAGGTGAGGTCGAACAGGAAGGACGAGCGCGCCAGCCGGGTCTCCTGGTGCGCCAGCGCGCGCCGGTTGTGCAGGTCGATCAGCCAGCCCACGCCCCAGTGCAGCAGGCGCATGGCCTGGCCGAGCGTGGCCTCGGTGCTGGCGGACAGCTCGACGACCACGACGCCGAACAGCGCGTCGCCGCCGTCCAGCGGGTAGGCAAAGCGGGTGGGGGCGCCGGCTTCACCGGCCCGCACGACGCCCTTGCGCTGCACCAGCGCCTCCTGCGCGATGTCGCCCAGGTAGCTCAGGTCGGTGTCACCGGGCCAGACGGCTGCTGGCGCGTAGCTGCCGTCCTGATCCTGCAGCAGCAGCAGGCCGCTGTGGGGCCGCGTCAGCAGGCTGCACAGCACCGGCAGCCAGGCCTGGCACAGCTGTTCCGCGGTGCGGGCCTGGGCGAGCCGGCTCCAGGGGTCGGCCGCCACGGCATCGCGCTGCGGGCTGGCGGGGGCTTGCTCGGTACGCGACTGCATGGTGGGATCAGGTGCCGTTCCAGGGTGCGCCACGCCGGGCCGGTCGCACCGGGCCCGGCCGGTCCACGCGCGAGGCCCGGGGGCCCGCGCGGCGGCGTGCTGCGTCACAGGGTGCGGGACGTGCCCGCGATCTTATTTCAGTTCGCCGTGGCGCGACTCGTATTCGGCCATCAGCTTGGCCAGCA
>JAEUOX010000323.1 GCA_016790475.1 Rhodoferax sp.
GCTGTACAGGAAGCCGTTGCCAGTGCCCAGCACGGTGTCTCCCGGCAGCGCGTCGTACTGCTTGAAGTCATAGACCAGCCCCCCCCGGGTGTCGACCGTCGGGTCGGCGGAATAGACCAGCCAGCGGCCGTTGGGCGTGGACAGCGCGGCTGAGCCGGCCGAATTGGAGAAGCTGCCGCTGTCCGCAATCACCTTGAGCGCCGTGCCTGCGGCCGATGCATCCACCGCGGCCACACCGGACAGAGCCACCCCGACGAGGCCATGCAGGGCCACCTCACTGCCGCTGACCGTGTTGCGGATGTCCAGCGTGTTGCCCTGCACATCGACCCGGCCGAGCGTGCGGATCGCCGTCTCGCCGGCGACCGTGCCCAGCAGGGACACGGCGCCGCCAGCCACGAGGGAGATGTCACCCGCCGACGGCGCCGCGGCCGGGGACCCGATGCGCGCGCCCGCGGTGCTGACCGAACCGGGGTTGAGCGTGACCGCACCGCCGACCGTGATGTCCAGTGCCGTGGTACCCCCGCCCGCGATACCGCTGCCGATCGCCGCGCCGGACACGCTGCCGCCGGTCATCGTCAGGTTGTTGTCGACGACCAGCGTCAGATCGGTCGCGCCGGTGCCAGAGGCGCCGATCCGGGCGCCACCACCCTGCGTGCCGTCCAGGCTTGGCGCGGAGCCCCCCCCCACCAGGGCCAGATTGCCATGGACCGTGAGGTTCTGCACATTCGCCTGGACCACCGCGAAGTTGTTCGTGCCGGAGGCGCCGGCCGACAGCGTCATGCCGCTGCTGACGATGGTCTGGGTGGCGCCTGCCGCACTGGCGTTGATCGACGCGAAGTTGCCGTTGAGGTCCGCACCGCCGCTGGCGCCGCCCTGCACCGTGACATTCGGCGCGCCAGTGATGGACTGGCTGCCGTTGACGGCGTCGATCCGCGCGAAACTGCCACTGGCGCCGGTACCGCCCACGACCGACACGCCGCCGCCCGCCGTGAAGTTCAGGGATTGCGCCGCGCCAAAGCTCTGCACGCGCGCGAAGTTGGAGGTGCCCCCGCCGCCGTGCAGCGTGATGGATCCGCCGCCGCCGATCGTGATCGACTGGCTGCCAGCCGTCGAACCGGTGGACGTGCTCTGGCGCAGCATGGCCGCGTTCTCCACGCTGCTGCCGCCGCCACCACCGTGCATGGCGATGCCGCCGGCACCGACGGATACCGTCTGGGAACCGGAGTTCGTGCCCAGGAAGGCATAGTTGCCGTTGCCCACACTCCCGCCGCTGACCCCACCGTCCAGCAGGATGCCGCTGGCGCCAGTCACCGTCTGCGTGGCATCGAAGTTCGCAAACACCGACGCGTGGTTGCGCACGCCCACGGTCCCGCCGGTCACGGACAGATTGCCGCCGCCGGTGAACGTGATCTGCTGTGCGTCACCATCCGTGCGCAACACGGCGCAGCTGCCGCAATCCGCCGTCAGGATGGCGGTTTCCGACGTGTTCCCGCCGGTCAGCGTGATGCTGCCACCACCATTCATCGTGATGGTCTGCACCTTGCCCGGACGGGCGACGGTGTTGTCGCCAAGTCGCAGCAAGGCCGCATTGTTGATGCTTCCGGCGCCGCCCGAGCCACCGGTCATCGTCAGGCCACCGGCCCCCACCGAAATCGTCTGGTTGCCCACGGTGGTCTGTACCAGCGCGGAATTGCCAAGGTTGCCGGCACCGCCGCCGCCCCCGCCCCCCAGCAGGTCGAAGCCGTTCGACACCGCTATGCTCTGGTTGCCGCCACTGAAGATCTCGGCCCGGTTGCCCTGGCCGCCCGCGCCGCC
>JAEUOX010000341.1 GCA_016790475.1 Rhodoferax sp.
GCGTGCTTGACCATTGCGGGAGGCCCCGCAGTGACCGGCGGATCGTCGCCAGCACGGCCGAGGACCTTCATGCGCCTGAATCTTCCCGTCTCACAGCAGGAGTTCGACTACCCGGCGGAACACATGCTGGTGTCGATGACCGACACCAAGGGCATCATCACCCACTGCAACCAGGCCTTCGTGGCGGTCAGCGGCTACAGCTATGACGAGCTGATCGGGCAGAACCACAACCTGGTGCGCCACCCGGACATGCCGCCGCGCGCCTACAAGGACCTGTGGCAGACGATCGGCCGTGGGCGTCCCTGGACCGGCATCGTCAAGAACCGGTGCAAGAACGGCGACCACTACTGGGTGGTCGCCAACGTCACGCCGGTGATGGTCAACGGCAAGCCGCGGGGCTACATGTCGGTGCGGGTGAAGCCCAGCCGGGCCCAGATCGCCGCGGCCGACGCGCTCTACGCGACGATGCGCGCGCAGGATGCATCCGGCCAGATCGCCTTCGGGCTGGCGGGCGGGGAAGTGGTCCATCGCGGCCTGCGCGGATGGTGGGACCGTGCCCGCCGGACCGGTCTGCCCGGACAGCTGGCGCTCTCGCTGACCCTGCTGTCAGCCATCGTGCTGGGCCTGGGCGCGCTGGGCGGCGGCCTGCTCGGTCAGGCGGCCGCGCTGCTGGTCGGCTCCGGTGCGCTGCTGGCCTGGTTCCACCGGCGGGTGACGGTGCCGACCGCGGCCGCAGCCGCCTTCGCGAATGACCTGGCCGGCTGCAACCTGCTGGGCACGGTGGGCGGGACCTACCCGGAACCGATGGCCGGGCTGCTGCGCGCGCTGCGCCAGATCCAGGTCAACCTGCGGGCGGTCGTCACCGACGTGCGCGGCGAGATCGCGCACTTCTCGCAGTCGGCGGCGGAAATTGCGGCCGGCGGCATGGACCTGTCCTCCCGCACCGAGACCCAGGCCAGCAGCCTGGAGGAGACTGCGGCGTCGATGGAGCAGCTCTCCGGCACCGTGAAGCAGACCGCCAGCACCGCCGCGCAGGTGTTCGACCACAGCGAGCGCAGTAGCGCCGTGGCGCAGCGCGGCGGCCAGGCGGTGCGCGAGGTCTCGCGCACGATCGGCGACATCCACGCGACCTCGGCCAAGGTGCACGACATCATCGGTGTCATCGAGGGCATCGCGTTCCAGACCAACATCCTGGCGCTCAATGCCGCGGTCGAGGCCGCACGGGCCGGCGAGCACGGCCGCGGCTTCGCTGTCGTGGCGTCGGAGGTCCGCGCGCTGGCCCAGCGCAGCGCGGTCGCCGCCAAGGAGATCCGCGAGCTGATCGCGCAGTCCTCCGGCCAGATCTCGCAGGCGACGGTGCAGATGGAGGCGACCGGCCGGACCATCGACGAGGTCGTGGCCTCGGTGCATGAGGTCGGCCAGCTGATCAAGCTGATCACGACCGCCGCGCAGGAGCAGTCGACCGGCATTGCCCAGGTCAACGAGGCGGTCTCGCTGCTGGACACGACGACGCAGCAGAATGCGGCGCTGGTGGAGGAGTCGGCAGCTTCCGCGGCCGGACTGAAGCAGGGCGCGCAGTCGATGGCGCGCTCGGTGGCGGTGTTCCAGCTCTGAGCCGGGACAGTCAGAAGCCCAGGCTGGCCAGCAGGTCGTCGACCTCGCTCTGGTTGCTGACGACGTCGGTGCGGCCTTCCGGGTTGATGACCGGGCCACCGAGTTCCTGGGGCGGCGCCTCGGGCGCCAGCTCCGAGGGCGCCGCCTGCACCAGCAGCTTGACCAGGCTGTCCTCCAGGTCGATCGCCAGCGCGACGACCTTGGCCACGACCTGGCCGGTCAGGTCATGGAAATCCTGCGCCATCATGATGTCGGTCAAGTGCTGGTCCATGCGGCCGGACGCCGCTTCGATCTGGGCGACCAGGGCCAGGGCACCGGCAGCCGATGCGGCATGGACCTTGTCGGCGGACACTTCCGCGGCCAGCTTCTTCGCCGCCGCCGAGATGCCGGCATGTTCCTCCTTGGCCAGGTCCACCGCGTTGAGCACCTTCTCGGCGGCGTCGCCGGTCTTCTTGGCGATGTAGCTCAGCCGGCTGCGGGCGTCCGGCAGCCCTTCGGCGGATTGGCGCAGCTTGGGCATCACGCCGAGCTGGTTCAGCGTGTCATGCAGCTGCCGCGTGATCTGTCCGAGTTGCTGGAACACCTCCGGCGATGCGGCAGGCACCGCCTGCGGAGCGCTTGGTTCGTTCATGTCTGTCTTCCGGGTCGATGCGCGTTCAACCGCCGGCCGCACGCTTCTGCATGATCTTGATGACCTTGTCCTCCAGCGTGGCCTTCGTGAAGGGCTTCACGATGTAGCCGGAGGCGCCACTCTGGACCGCCAGCACGATGTCTTCCTTGCGCGCCTCGGCGGTGACCATCAGCACCGGCAGGGACTTCAGGTCCGGGTCGGCCTTGATCGCCTTGAGCAGTTCGAAGCCGTTCATGTTGGGCATGTTGATGTCCGACACGACGAAGTCGTACTTGTTGTTCTTGAGCATGTGCAGGGCGATCGCCCCGTCCTCGGCCTCGTCGGTGTGGTTCATGCCCATTTCCTTGAGCAGTCCGCGCACGATGCGGCGCATGGTGGAGAAGTCGTCCACGACGAGGAACTTCATTTGGGAGAGGTCGCTCACGGCTGGTCCTTGGGGCTTGATCGGGGGCTACAGGAAGATGATCGATGATAGGGCGTTTGCGCCGGCTTGGAACACGCTTAGGGTGTTTTTCCCGGCCGACTCAGGTATCGGCCCGATGTCCCGGGAGGTCGCCGGCACCTACAGTCCCGTTGACGAACTGCCCCGGGAACCCTGCCGCGATGAACCTGCCCCCCTCCCCGCTCTGGCCCTGCCGACCCCGGACGGGCGATGGTATTCTCGGTGCCCATCCATGAGCCGCACCCGCATGACCCCCTGCCCCGCACCGGCTGCAGGCTGCGCCCGATGCGCCGGGAGTGCCGCATGAGCATCCTGCCGGAAAGCAGCCGCGACACCGAGTTCAGCTTCTCCGGGGCGGACTTCGAGCGCGTCCGCAAGCTGATCTACCAGCGTGCCGGCATCAGCCTGCATGCCGGCAAGCAGGCCATGGTCTACAGCCGCCTGTCGCGCCGGCTGCGCGATGTCGGCTACAGCAGCTTTTCCGACTACCTGCAATGGCTGGAGCAGGCCCGCGGGCCGGAGGGCGACGCGGAGTGGCAGGAGTTCGTCAACTGCCTGACCACCAATCTGACGTCCTTCTTCCGGGAAGACCACCATTTCCCGCTGCTGGCCGCCGAACTGGCACGCCACAAGGGCCGGCGCTGGCGCATCTGGTGCAATGCAGCATCGACCGGCGAGGAGCCCTACTCGATCGCCATGACGGTGGCCGAGGCCCTCGGGCTGTCCGCCCCGGTGCAGATCCTCTGCAGCGACATCGACACCAAGGTGCTGGCCAAGGCCGACCGGGGCGTCTATCCGGCGGACGCACGCGGGCTCGGTGCGGACCTGCTCAAGCGCTATTTCCTGCGCGGCACCGGCAGCAACAGCGGCTTCATCCGGGTCAAGCCGGAGCTTCGCCGGTTGGTGGACTTCCGGCCCTTCAACCTGATGGACGCGAACTGGTCGCTCGGCGAGCCGTTCGACATCGTGTTCTGCCGCAACGTCATGATCTACTTTGATGGTCCGACGCAACGCAAGGTGCTCGAGCGCATGCGCCGCGCGATGCAGCCGCACGGGCTGCTGTTCGCCGGGCACTCCGAGAACTTCAGCGAGTCGCGCGACCTGTTCCGCCTGCGCGGAAAGACCGTCTACGAATGTGTCCCGTGATCATGAACGACACCGCCTCCCCCCTGCGCCCCTCCTCCTCCGCGTCGGCCGCCCACCTGGCCCGGCTCAAGGCGGCGCCCCGCAAGCCGGGCGAGGCCTCGTTCTTCTGGTACGAGACCCATTTCCAGAGTGTGGCCGTCAAGGTGCTGCCGGGCGAGTATTTCGTCGACACCGAGGACATCCTGATCATGACCACGCTGGGCTCCTGCATCGCGGCCTGTCTGTGGGACCGCAATGCCCGCGTCGGCGGCCTGAACCATTTCATGCTGCCGGAAGGCGGCGGCGGCGACGGCCGCTACGGCTCCTATGCGATGGAACTGCTGATCAACGAGATGCTCAAGCGCGGCGCCTCGCGCCATGCGCTGGAGGCCAAGGTCTT
>JAEUOX010000402.1 GCA_016790475.1 Rhodoferax sp.
GCCGACCGGCGGCTGTACGCGATCCGGGACGTGACGGCCACCGTGGAGTCGATCCCGCTGATCACCGCCAGCATCCTGTCCAAGAAGCTGGCCGCCGGGCTGCAGGGGCTGGTGCTGGACGTCAAGGTCGGCAACGGCGCCTTTGCCGATACGCCGGAGATGGCGCAGGCGCTGGCCGCGTCGCTGGTGTCGGTCGCGCGCGGCGCGGGTCTGCCTGCGCGCGCGCTGCTGACCGACATGAACCAGGTGCTGGGCAACACCTGCGGCAACGCGCTGGAGGTGCAGGAGGCGCTGGACTTCCTGGAGGGCACGCGCCGAGAGGCCCGGCTGCTGGAGGTCACGCGGGTGCTGTCGGCCGAAATGCTGGTGCTCGGGCGGCTCGCACCGGACACCGCGCAGGCGCTGGCCCGGGTGGACCGCAGCCTGGCTACCGGCGCAGCCCGCGAGCATTTCGCCCGCATGGTTTCTGCGCTGGGCGGCCCGGCCGACTTCGCGGAGAACCCGGCGCAGCATCTGCCGCGGGCGCCGGTGCAGCGGCCGGTGCCGGCACCGCGCGACGGCTGGGTGCAGCAGGTACTCACCCGCGACATCGGCCTGCTGGTGATCACGCTGGGCGGTGGGCGGCGCGTGGCGAGCGATCGGGTGGATCCGCGGGTCGGCTTCAGCGGCATGGTCGCCCGCGGGCAGCGGGTGCAGGCCGGTGAGCCACTGGCCGTGGTGCATGCGGCCGACGCCGATGCCGCCGCGCAGGCCGTGGCCCGCCTGCAGCAACTGCTGGTGCTGGGCGACACGCCGCCGGCCCCTGCGGGCCCCCTGTGGAGCGCGCTGCCGGAGCCTGCGGCTCGCTGACTTTGATATTCAGTTTTTTCAGAAGTCAGATTCTTCCAATGGCTGCTTTTTGAGTGGGTTTTCCGGGACTACCTTCCGGCTGTCCCCCACTCTTTCCTGAGGAGCACCATGAAGAAGTTCTTATCCCTGTTGGCCGTGGTCTTCACCCTCGGCCTGTCGACGGTCGCGATGGACGCCGAAGCCGCCAAGCGCATGGGCTCCGGCAAGTCGCTGGGCATGCAGCGCCAGCAGGCCACGCCTGACAAATCCCCCGGCGCGGCACCGACGCAGGCCGCGGCCACGCCGGCAGCCGCCGGTGCGGCAGGCGCCGCCGCGGCACCCAAGTCGTCCTGGATGGGCCCGATCGCCGGCCTGGCCGCCGGCCTGGGCATCGCGGCCCTGGCCTCGCACCTGGGCTTTGGCGAAGAGCTCGCCACGATGCTGATGTTCGGCCTGCTGGCCGCCGCGATCATGGTCGCTGTCGGCTTCTTCCTGCGCAAGCGGGCGGCCGGGCAGGGGCCGGTCGCGGCACGG
>JAEUOX010000422.1 GCA_016790475.1 Rhodoferax sp.
CGTCCGGAAGGTCTCCACCAGCGATGTCTTGCAGTGAAAGTACACAAACACCTGCTGCGGAGCCCGGGGCTTCCAGTCGATGCGGACCGTGCTGCCGGCGCCATTGCGGGCCCGGTAGGCCGGCTCGCCCCACTTCAGGGATTCCTCGATCTCGCCGACCTCCGGCGTCGCCGCCGCCACGGCCAGGATCAGCGCCCGGAGGTCCAGCAAGGCCTGACGCGCCGCAGACGGGTAGCCCGCGAATTTCGCGGCAACCTCGGCGGACCGGAACGGCAGCATCCCGGCACGGCCCGTCCGGGGCTTGCCGCCGACGTGCGAGCTTCCCGGTCCGCTGCCAAGGGGCAACGCCGCATCAACGGCCCCCATGCTGGCGACCGCGGAAGCGAAGGCCTGCCGAGGCGACGCGGCTTGCGTGATGGAGCGGCCGATGACCACATGGGTTGCGCCTGCGCGCCGCGCAAAGTCCACCGTGGCGACGCGGGCCTGGTCGTTGCCACCGGCCCCCGGCAGCTGGATGCCGGGCGTGACGATCGCCATGCCCGGTGGCAATTGCGTGCGCAGATAGGCGGCTTCCTGCGCCGACGCCACGATGCCATGGCAGCCCGCCCCGGCGGCGAGCCGGGCGAGGCGCTCGACCTGCTGCTTCACGGAGGGCGCCAGCCCGATCTCCGGCAGGTCCCTGTCGGTCAGGCTCGTGATCACGGTCAGCGCCAGCACCTGCAGGCGGGGATGTTCGGCGGCCGCCGCCACGGCAGCGCGCAGCACGGCCGAGCCCGCACTGGCATGCACGGTGACCATGCCGGCACCCAGCTTGCCGGCGGCCCGCACCGCGCCGGCCACCGAGTGCGGGATCTCATGCAGCTTCAGATCCAGGAACACAGCCTTGCCCCGGGCGACGAGCGCCCGCACGACATCCGGCCCCGCCTCTGTCAGCAGTTGCAGCCCGACCTTGTAGGAGGTGCAGGCGTCACCCAGCGCGTCGACAAGGGCCAACGCCTCGACGCTGCCGGCAAAGTCCAGCGCGACGATGACGGGCGCAAGCCTGTCCGGCGCGGGGGCCTGCAGGCGGGTCGCCCTGCGGGCTGCACGGCGTGCCCTGGACAGGTCGGGGCCCATGGTCACCCGCCTCCGTACGGCGAACCGTCCTTGTGGGCGAACACCCAGGCCCCGTTGACGAGTTGCGCCTGGATATCGTCGTCCGGGTACCGGGCCTGGTCCCCGGACGTACGGTCGCCGATCTCGAGATAGACGACCTCCTCGTCGGTGGTGTTGATCAGGCGATGTCCGTTGCCGGAGCCGGCCCGGAAGCCGGCACACATGCCCGGCTGCAACGCCGTGTGCCCCTCGTCGGTATGCAGCGTCGGACAGCCCTCCAGGATGTAGATGAATTCGTCCTGCGTGGTGTGGGCATGCCGCAGCGACGAGACGGCGCCGGGGCGCAGCCGCGTGAGGTTGACGCCGAAATTGCGCAGCCCGAAGAGGTCCCCGAGGGGGCGCTTCAGCCGCCCCTGCATCTGGCTGGCAAACGGCTCCGGGTAGGCCGAGGGCTTCACACGCAGCGGAGCGTCGGAGGCAAGGATGGCAACGGGATTCCTGGGTGTCTGCATGGGGGTTTCAACCTTCGCGCTGGTAGTGCATGGCAACGGCGCCGCAGCGCAACGGCGTCGCCGAAACAAGCTGGAGGCGCCGCGTGGCCGCGAGCCCGCCCTGGTAGAGCGTGGGCCCGTGGCCGGCGATGCGGGGATGGACCAGAAACCGGTAGTCGTCGATCAGGTCGAGACGGTCCAGCGCGGCGGCGAGCCGGCCGCTGCCGAGCAGCACGCCGGCCGGCGTCGCGTCCTTGAGCCGCTGCACGGCGTCACGCAGATCGCCGGCCAGATGGTGGCTGTGGGCCCAGGGGACGTCGCTGCGCGTCGCCGACACCACGTACTTCGGCTTGGCCTCCAGCCGGACGGCCCAGGCCCGCATGGCGGGTGGCACCACGACCTCGCCGCGCGCGACGGCCGGCCAGTAGCTCTCCATCATCTCGTACGTGACGCGGCCCCACAGCATCGCGCCGCCCTGGTCCATCAGGCCGGTGAAGAAGGCGTGGGTCTCCTCGTCGGCAATGCCTTCGTGGTGGTCCACGCAGCCGTCCAGCGTGAGATTGAGGCTGAAGGTCAGGTGTCCCATGGTTCGATGTGCTCCGTCAGCAAGGGGTCGCCACGGCGTGCTCGCACCCGGTTACAGCCAGCGCCGGACACGCGCCCGGTACGCCGCGTAAGCACTGCCGAACTTGGCCTCCAGGATGCGCTCCTCCGGCAGGATCTGGAAGCGGGTGATGTAGCCGACGAAGGCCGGCAAGCCCAGGATCGCGCTGAGCGCGCCGAAAGCCAGAAAGAAGCCCAGCAGCACCAGCGCGATGCCGACATACATCGGGTTGCGGGTGAACCGGAAGATGCCCGACGTGACCATGCTGGAGGCCCGCTCCGGATGCAGCGGGTTGACCGTGGTCCGCACGCGCCGGAACGCGCGTGCGCCCGCGGTGCTGACGATGCCACCGAGCAGCGCGACGGCCAGGCACAGCAGCCAGGGCCAGGGCAGCGCAAAGCGAACGACCGGAAACCAGCGGGCCAGCCCCCACATCGCCAGCGCGACCAGCAGTCCGACGACCGGCGGAGGAATGCGGTTGTCGAGCCAGCGCATCGGGTGCCGCGTGCGCCCCTAGCTGCGCAAGGCCACCGTGACAATGGCCGAGGCGTCCTGCAGCGCGGTGACACCGTGGCGCACACCCCCCGCCAAGTACAGGAGCTGCCCTGCCTGCAGGACATGGGACCGCCCGTCGACCGTGACGTCGATGGCGCCCTCGATGCACTGGATGGTGATCTCCCC
>JAEUOX010000002.1 GCA_016790475.1 Rhodoferax sp.
GAGGGCGCAGGGCTTGCGGCCCAGCGCGAAGCGCGTTCGTCAACTGACTCATCGCGCTTGTCTGAGCGGAGCGCCCGCAGGGCGCGCAGCGAGTTGCGCGATGGGGCCGCAAGCACGAGCACCGAAGGGAAGTCGGCGCGTTCAGCGCCGACCGCCCCACCGAAGCGCCGCACCGGGCCCCCGCACGCCTTGGGCGACGCAACAGCTACAAAACACGCAAGAGGGCGACGCAACAGCCAAACGCAGCACGCAAAGCGCCAACCAGCCGCAGCAGCAACACTACCGATTCACGAGCAGCAGCGCCGCCTCCCGCGCCGTCATGCCCACCCGCACACCGCAGTCCAGCGCCAGCCGGTTTGCCGCGCTGATGATGCCGTCGTTGTAGGTGCTCATGCCATCGCCCATGCGCGCCAGGTGCGCGTCGACCGTTGCGCCGGCGATGCCTTCGGCCGCCGTGATCTCCAGCCCTGCCATGCCGGAATCGTTGCGCCCGCGGCCGCCGTCGGAGCAGACGAAACCGAACGGCCGTACCGTGATGATGTGGCGCGCGCCGCTGCGCCCGGTGTGGCCGGCCGTGACCAGCACGTTGCGCTGGTCGGCCTCGGTGCCGAAGACGATCGAGTCCGTCACGACGATCTGCCGGCCGCTGGCCGTCTCGTGCATCACGCGGCGGTTCGTCACCTGGTAGCCGCTGGGCGTGCCGGGTTCATGTTCCAGCATCCTGCGCGCCGCCTCGTGGGCCGGCATGCCCACCTCGACGCCGCAGTCCTGCGCCGGGCGGTTGACGAAGCTGATGCGGCCGTTATGGTAGGCGTCCACCCCGTCGCCCAGGATGATGCTCATCACGTCGACCGCCGCCGCCGGCACGTTCAGCGCTTCGAAGTACCACAGGCCGGCGATGTTCGCGCCCTGCGGCCCGACGCCGCCGTCGAAGCCGATCACCGCGCGCGGCAGGTGGTCGTGCACCAGCCGGGCCGGCAGCACGCCGATGTAGGAGGCCGTCACCAGCACATCACGCCCGCGGTTGCGCGGCAGGATGTCGGCGGCGCTATCCAGCGCCATCACGCTGCCGCGCTCGGTGCGGAGCATCTCGGTCTGCAGATCTTTCATCGCGTTGCCTCTTGCAGGGGTGGCCCCGGCCGTGCATCAGTGGTCAAACAGGATCGGGTAGGTGCCCCAGTTCGGCCGCTCGGTGTGGCTCGAGCGCGTGGGCGGGTTGGCCGGGTCGGGGCGGGCATTGCGGTCCAGCAGCGCCTTCACGAGCAGCGGCACGATGCCGTACTGGTGCGTGGCCGGGTCGGTGTCCGGCCGGGCCTGCATGCCGCCGTCCAGGTCGCGGCCCAGGCAGGTGTGCACGCCGGTGCCGAAGGTCAGGCCCCAGGGCGGGATGCCCTCGGGCAGCACGCGGTGCGGGTTGAAGACATCGGCATCCGGCCCGAACACGGTGGTGTCGCGGTTGGCCTGCGCCATCTCGACGACGACGCGGTCTGCCGGCGTGGCATGGGCGCCGCCGGAGAGGGCCATCGGGCAGACCGGGCGGCGCTCCGCGACCGGGCTGGCCGGGTGCAGGCGCAGGCTCTCGTGCACGCAGCGCTGCAGGAACAGCGGATCGCTGCGGATGCGCCGGTCGTCCTCCGGGTGCTCCGCGCACCAGGTCACGACATCATGGAAGGCGTGCGTCGTGGCGTTCGCGGTGCTGTGCGAGCCGGCCTGCAGGTAGAACGCGATCTCGCGCATCATCAGGTCCGGCGAGATCTCGACCTTGTCCTCGTTGCGCAGCAGCACCGTCAGCACGTCGCGGGGCAGGGCGTCCTCGGTGATCTCGCCGGCCGCGAAGCGCGCCAGCAGGTCGCGCCGGCGCTGCATCGACGGACGGTAGAACGTGGCGTCGAACTCGGCCAGCGCGGCACGCACCTCGGCACGCACGACCTCCTTGTCGCGCGTCGAGTGCACCAGCGTGGCGCCCTCGCTGAAGGTCGCGGTCAGGCGGCGCAGTTGGGCGGTCTCGTCGGCGTCGCCCCGCGGGCGGTCCACGCCGGCAAAGTCCGCCGTCAGGTTCATCGTGATGCCGTAGCCCAGGTCGATCAGGTCGGCATGGCCGCGTTCCGCATGGGCGCCCATCGACTGCGCCAGCGTCGCCGGAAAGACCTCGTGCTCGTAGTAGCGGAAGAAGTCGCGCCGAAACACGCGCAGCTCCAGGCCGCGGCGGGCGCGGTGCGGTGCGCCGTGCAGCACCAGCAGCACGTCAGCCATGATGACCGCGCCTTCGTCGTACAGGGACTGCGACAGCTGCTTGTCGGCCAGGGTCTCCGACGCGGCGTGGTAGCCGGAAATCGCGTGAATCGTCACGGTGGGGCCTCGCGCGCTCAGGCCTGCCCGAGCAGGATCGGGTAGGTGGACCAGTTGTTGCGGATCGTTGAGCGGTCCACCACTCCGGGGTTGGCCGGGTCGGGGCGTGCGCCGTGCTGCATCAGCGCGCGGGCGATCAGCGACACCGTACCCAGGTGGTGCTCTCGGGCGTCGGCGCCGCTGCGCGGCACCGATCCAGCCGCCAGCGTCAGCCCGAGGCAGGAATGCATGCCGATCCCGAAGGAGAGGCCGTAGGCGCTGGCGCCGCGCGGCGCGGGCCGGTGCGGGTTGTAGTCGGCGGCATCACTGCCGAAGATGCTGGTGTCCCGGTTGGCGGCCATCAGGTCGACGCTGATCAGGTCCTCCGGCGTCACGTCCTGCCCGCTGGGCAGATGCATGGGGCAGGTCGGGCGGCGGCCCGCGGTCGGGCTCGACGGGTGCAGGCGCATGCTTTCGTGGATCGCCTTCTGCAGGAACACCGGGTCCTGGGCGTAGCGGGGCGCGTCCTCCGGGTGGCTGGCGCTCCAGCTGAAGATGTCGTGCATCGCATGCGTCAGCGTGTGGATCGACGTGAATGCGCCGGCCAGCAGGAAGAAGCCGATCTCCTTCATCAGCACATCGTGGCTGATGGGCGTCTCGGCCTGCGCGCGCAGCAGCTCGACCAGCACGTCGCGGGGCAGCGCGTCCTCGGTGATCTCGCCGCGGGCCAGCTGGTCCAGCAGGGCCTGCCGGCGGGCCATCGAGGGGCGGAAGAAGTCTGCGTCGAACTCGTCCATCGCCTGCTGGATCTCGGCGCGGATCGCGGCCTTGTCGCCGAGCGCCTGACCCAGTGTGGCCGCCTTGCCGAAGGTGCGCAGGATGCGCAGCAGCGTGGCGGTCTCCTCCGGCGTGCGCCGTGGGCGGTCGACGCCGGAGAAGTCGGCCGTGAGGTTCATCATCACGCGAAAGCCGAAGTCCACCAGGTCGGTCTTGCCTGCGACCAGGTAGGGGGCCAGCGTCTCGCGCAGCGTCGTCGGGAAGACCTGCTTCTCGTACCACTCGAAGAAGTCGCGCCGGAACACCTTGATCTCGATGCCGCGCCGGGCCCGGTGCTCCTCGCCGTGCAGGTTGACCAGCACCTTCTCCATCAGGATGGCGCCTTCGTCGTACAGGGCCTGCCGCAGATCGGTCAGGCGCAGGGTTTCGTTCGCGTGCTTGTATTCGGAGACAACGATGGGGGGCATGGATCCTCCGGTGGGTAGACAGGTTGGAACGCAGGGGCTAGCGCGCGGGGTCGACCTCGATCCGCAGCGTGCGCCGGTCCCACTGGGCGGCAGCGTCGGCGACGGTCCGGTAGAGGTTCTGGATGCCCTCGCCGGGCATGTAGACCTCCATCATATGGCCCAGCAGCGGGCGGGTGTCGATGAACGACGCGCCCCGGCCGGACGCGGTGCGGACCTCGCTGGCCACCGGATAGCCCAGCGCCGCGTAGTGGGCCAGCACCTGCTCGTAGTCGTCGGGGATCATCGCCACATGGTGGAAGCCCTCGGTGCCGCGCGGGAACATGTCGCGGAAGGCCGACGGCGAGTCGCAGTGCTGCTGCACCAGCTCGACCTGGATCGGGCCGGCCTGCACATACACCGCCGACATGTCGATCTGCGAGGGCTGGCCGCGGTAGCGCACATGCGGCATCACGATATGGCGGCGTACGAAGAACGGGCCGATGCCCCATAGCGCGTGCCAGCGCTCGATGGCCGCGTCGATGTCGTTGACGACGTAGGCGTTCTGGATCAGGCGGTGCGGCAAGGCGGTCATGGTGCGTCCCGGTTCGTCGTCAGAAGCTCGACACACCCAGGCCGAGGCCGCCATCGACCTCCAGCGCGACGCCGGTGACCCATTCGGCCCGGACCAGGTACTCGATGCCCTCGGCGATCTCCATGACGCTGCCGATCCGTCCCAGCGCGTGGTCCTTGGCGATGCCGGCGTACCGGCTCTCGGCCTGGTCCGCGGTGAACACGCCGGCGCGCACGTTGATCTCGGTGTTGACGGCGCCGGGCACGATGCAGCCAACGCGGATCTTGCGCCGGCCCAGCTCGGCCGCCATGACCCGGGTCAGGCCCTCGATCGCGGCCTTGGTCGTCGCGTAGGGCGAGGCGCCGGGGAAGGCACGCCGGTTGTGCACCGAGCCGATGAAGATGATGGCACCCTGGGTCGGCTCCAGCAGCGGCACGGCCAGGCTGGACAGCATCATGCCGGAGATCACGTTGGTGTTGAAGGCTTCCTTCAGGAAGTCTTCGGTGTAGGAATCGACGGCCTGGCGGTACATGTTGGCCGCGTTGCTGACCAGCACGTCAAGCTTGCCGCCATGCTCCACGGCGGCGGCCAGCATCGCCTGCCGGTCGGCCTGGACCGTGACGTCGCCGACCACGGCGCGGCAGGCCGGGCCGATCGATGCGGCGACCGCGTCGATCTTGTCACGGCGCCGGCCGGTGATCGTGACCCGGGCGCCGCGCTCGGCAAAGTAGCGGGCCGTGCCTTCGCCGATGCCGGAGCCGCCGCCCGTGATCAGCACCGACATGTTCTTGATTTCGCGCATGGACGCTGTCCTCCAGGATGGGCTTGGGGGCAGCCGGCACCGCCGGGGGCCGGGCTGCGCGGGTGGGCCCGCAGCGCCGTGGCCGCGGGCCGGGCACGGCCGCCGCCAGGGCGGGCCGCACCGGGGGTCGAGGGCTTACTTGTCCTCGACGAACTTGCCGTCGGCGACCTTCATGACCGCATAACCGAAGCTGGGGATGCGGGTGTTGGGGTCGGTGATGGACCAGGTGCCGCGGCCGATGACCACCGGCAGGTTCTTGGTGGCCAGCATGGCCTCGCGGACCTTCTCGCGCGTCGGGTTCGGGCCGGCGGACTTGATCGCGTTGGCCGCGATCAGCGCCATCGAATAGCCCACCATGGCCCAGGAGTCGGGCTGCACCTTGTAGCGCGCGTTGTAGTTCACGATGAACTTCTTGGCCATGTCGTTGACGCCGGTGGGCACCGACTCGGCCGAGAACAGCGTGCCGTTGACCGCGCTGCCACCGGCCTTGATGTAGTTGGCCGAGCCCATGCCGGTGTTGCCCACCAGCAGCGTGTTGGCCGCCATGCCGGCCTGGCGCGCCTGCAGGATGATGTTGGCGCCTTGCTCCGGCGGCGTGGACAGGAACAGGCAGTCGGCCTTGGAGCCGGCGATCTTGGTGCCCAGCGCCGTGAAGTCGGTGTCCGCCGAGAGGATCGACTCCTCGGCCGCGATGCCCACGCCGCCCTTCTTGATCGTGTCGCGGAAGGCGTTGTGCTGGAAGATGTAGCCCTCGTTGTCGCGGATCGTGATCGTGAAGCAGGACTTGGGCTTCTTCTGCGCCACATGCTCGCCCAGCAGCGTCATGTACTGGTCGGCCGTCTCGGTGACCTTGAAGATCCAGGGGCCGGGCTTGAGCACCGCCGGCGACGTGGCGGTGGTGAAGAGCGGCAGCTTCAGGTCGTTGGCCACGGGGCCTGCGGCCATCGCCTCGCCGGTGGCCACCGGGCCGATGACCATCACCGCGTTGTCGCGCGTGGCCATGCGGGTGATCAGCGAGATCGCCTCCTGGGTGTTGGAGCGGTTGTCCTCCACCATCAGCGAGACCTTGGTCGCGCCGAAGTAGTTGGCCGCCTGCAGTTCGTCAAAGGCCATGCGGATGGCATTGATCACCGGCGTGCCGACAAAGGCGTAGGTGCCGGTGTTGGACATCACCACGCCCAGCTTGACCTCCTGGGCCTGGGCGCCGGACACACCGGCCAGCAGTGCCAGGCCGGTGGCGGCCAGGGCGGGAATCATGCGCTTCTTCATACGGGTCTCCTGTAATGATGATGGACGGACAACGGGAACGGACAATCAAAAAAGATGCTCACTCGGCAGCAGCCCCCTGACCGAGGTAATGGGCCTCGATCTCCGGGTCGTTGGCAAGCTCCTGGCTCGGGCCGCTATGCACGATGCGGCCCTGCTCGATCACATAGGCGCGGCCGGTCACCTCCAGCGCCTGCTTGGCGTTCTGCTCGATCAGCAGGATCGTGAGCCCCTCCTGGTTGAGCTGGCGCAGCGTCGCAAACACCTGCTTGACGACCAGCGGCGCCAGCCCCAGGCTGGGCTCGTCAAGCAGCAGCAGGCGCGGCGCCCCCATCAGCGCGCGCCCGATCGCCAGCATCTGCTGCTGCCCGCCGGACAGCGAGCCGGCCAGCTGCGCACGCCGCTCGCCCAGGATCGGGAAGAGCTCGATCACCCGCGACAGCGGGTACACCGCCGGGCGCCCGCGCAGCGCCGTGGCGCCCAGCTGCAGGTTCTCCAGCACCGTCATCTCGGCAAACACCTGGCGCCCCTCGGGCACCTGCAGCAGCCCGCTGCGCGAGACACTCCAGGAGTTCTGGCCGATCACCTCGATGCCGTCGAGCTTGATGGAGCCGCCCGCGGGCTGGATCTGCCCGCTCACGCAGTTCAGCAAGGTGGACTTGCCCGCGCCGTTGGGGCCGATGAGCGCCACCATCTCGCCCTGGCGCACCGACAGGCTCACCCCGCGCAGTGCCTGGATGCCGCTGTAGTTGGCTTGGAGGTCGGTGATTTCCAGCATCGTGCTTCTGCGCTCAGGCGCCCAGGTAGGCGGCCACCACGGCCGGGTCGGCAATGACCTTCTTCGGCGGGCCCTCGGCGATCAGCCGCCCGCCGTCGAGCACATAGACATGCTCGCAAAGCCGGGTCACGAAGCGCATGTTGTGCTCGATCAGCAGCACCGCCATGCCGTCGGCCGCCAGGCCCTTGAAGATCGCGCCGAGCTCGTTGGCCTCCACGTCGTTCATGCCCGCCACCGGCTCGTCGAGCAGCAGCACGCGCGGCTTGGAGGCCAGCGCGCGCATGAACTCGACGCGGCGCTGGTGCCCGTAGGCCAGGCCGCCGGCGGGGAAGGCGGCGTAGCGCGTCATGTTGAAGCGCTCCAGCAGCTGCGCGGCCTCGGCGCGGATGCGCCGGGTCTCGGCGCGCGCCGAGGGCAGCGCCAGGATGCTGGCCAGCAGCGAGCAGGTCTCGTGCCGGTGGAAGCCCCCCATCACGTTGTCGAGGGCCGGCGCCTCCTTGAAGAGCCGGATGTTCTGGAAGGTGCGCGCCAGCCCGGCGCGGCTGATCTCGTGCGGCGAGGTGGTCGTGATGTCGCGATCGCCCAGCCGGATCTGCCCCCCGCTGAGCTCCATCATGCCGGTGATCAGGTTCACGATGGTCGACTTGCCCGCGCCGTTGGGGCCGATCAGCCCGGTGATGCGCCCCGGCGGGATCTGCATCGAGACGTTCTCGGCGGCCACCACGCCGCCAAAGCGCTTGGAGACCTTGTCCAGCACCAGCGTGCTCATCGTGTGCCTCCCGTGGCCGGCGCCGCCGTGCGGGCCGCGGCCGCTGCCGCGGCATCCATGCGCGCGATGCGCTTGCGGTACAGGTACTCCACGAAGGTGTCGTACACGCCGCGCGGCAGGTAACCCATCACCAGCACCATGATCAACCCGTAGACCAGCGTGCGGTACTCCGCCAGCGGCCGTGCCAGTTCGGGCAGCGCCAGCAGCACCGCGGTGCCCACCACCGGGCCCCAGATCGAGCGCCGACCGCCGAGCACCACATACGACAGGATCGCCACGACGAACTCGAAACCGAAGCGCGCCGGCTCGATCGAGTAGGAGTGAAACGCCTCCAGCCCGCCGTAGAAGCCCGCCAGCGCGCCGGACAGTGCGAAGGCCACCGTCTGGTAGTAGCGCACCGAGGTGCCCAGCGAAGCGGCCACCGTCTCGTCCTGGCGGATCGCGTCGAAGGCGCGCCCCAGGCGCGTCTGGTTGATCGCCCACATGATGTACAGCGTGCACAGCAGCGCCACTGCCAGCGTGCCGGTGGAGACCACCTTGGGGATGCCGTTCATGCCCATCGCACCACCCGTGATGCTCTCGGCATACACATTGAGCGAGAGCACCACCTGCACGAAGGCCAGCGTCGCGATGGCCTGGTACACGCCGCGCAGGCGCGCCAGCGGCAGCGACAGCAGCATCGATACGAACATGCCGGCCAGCGCGCCGAGCAGCATCGCCAGGGCCGGGTGCCAGCCGGCCTTCAGCGTGAGCCAGGCCGACAGGTAGGCACCGATGGCGGTCAGGCCCGCGTTGGCGATCGAGAACACCCCGGCGCGCAGCACCAGGTACTGCGCCAGCGCCAGCCCCGAGTGCAGCAGGAACAGGTCGATCAGCGGTTGGTAGGCAATGAAGAGTTGCAGCATCAGCGTCCCCGCATGGCGCCCGCTTCGGGCTTGCCGAGCAGGCCGTGGGGCCGGAACAGCAGGATCAGGAAGAGCAGAGAAAAGATGATCGTGTCCGTCAGCCCCGAGGGCAGGAAGGCCACCGTGAGCGTCTGCATCATGCCCAGCAGCAGCCCGGCCAGCAGCGCCCCCGGGATGCTGCCCAGCCCGCCCAGGATCACCACGACGAAGCCGCGCAGCAGGTAGGGCTCACCCATCACGAAGTGGATGCTGTTGAAGGCCAGCCCCACCAGCACCCCGGCCGCACCGGCCAGCGCGCCGGACATGAAGAAGGTCTGGAAGTACACGAAGTTCGGGTTCACGCCCACCAGCGTGGCCGCGCGCTCATTGCCCGCGACCGCGCGCACCTGGCGCCCGAACGCGGTGCGGTACAGGTAGAACGTGAGCCCGGCCACCAGCACCACCGCGCAGGCCGCCATCACTAACTGCAGCGCCGAGACCCGCAGCCCGAGGAACTCGTAGATCACCACCGGCATCGTCTCGAACGGGAAGCGCATGATCTGCGTGTTGGAGACCTTCTGCGCCACCGCCATGATCGCCAGCCCGGCGCCGATCGAGGTGATGATCGCGCCAAACTCCAGCTCCAGCGGCCCGCTCTTGCGCAGCTTGCGGAACGCGCCGAACTCGATCAGCACCGACAGCAGCCCGCTGCCGGCCATCGCCAGCAGGAAACCCACCCACAGCGGCCAGCCCCCCAGCACGCTGTACAGCGCGATGAAGGCCCCGGTCATGAACACCGCGCCGTGCGCCAGGTTGAGCACCTGGTGGATCCCGAACACCAGCGTGAAGCCGATCGCGAACAGCGCGTACACGCCGCCCACGATCAGGCCGTTGAGGAGTTGCTGCGCGATCATCGGGTGCGCGCCCGTCGAGGGGGTCGGGTCATGGGCGGGGGGACGTCTTCGTTCAAGTCAACGCTGTCTTGTGGGCTGGCGGATGTTAGGCCTTATTCGCGGTGGCCGAGGCAGGGTTTTCACGCCCCAGCACCCAGGTCACGGCCCGCTCCAGCAGCGCGCGATGGACCGGATGGTCGAGCGAACGGGCGTTGTGCCCCAGCGCATCGAAGACGACCCGCGCACCCTCCCATTCGCGCGTCCACAGCACCGGCGTCCAGGGGCCGGGTCCGCCCTCCGGCGTGCTGCGGTTGCGGGCGTGGGCCAGCGGCTGCACGTCGGGTGCCAGCCACATGCGCTCGTAGACCTCGTCCTCGCAGGCGAAGGCGGACAGGCCGGCTGCGATGCTGCCCGGCGGCGCGGCGTCGAACTGCACCTCGACCTCGCCGAAGGGCGCGTGACCGGACTGGCCCCAGACCCAGCGCGCACCGAGGATCTCGCCCCATTGCAGCCAGTCGTCGAAACAGATCGCCGCGGTGTGCAGCGCCAGCAGCGCACCGCCGCCGCGCAGGTGCGCACGGATCGCCGCGCGTGCTTCCTCCGACAAGGCCAGGCCCCAGCGGGCGCGGTGGGCGTCGTATTTCGGGTCCTGCATGCGCCAGCGCAGCGCGCTGACCGTCAAGAGCCGGTAGCCGCCGCCGGCCAGACGCCGGAGGCCGGCCTCGATGTCTTCCTCGACATCGGTCGCGATGCCCTGGCGGGCCAGTGCGTCCACCAGCGACGGTGCGCTGGCCTCGACCGGGTGGTGCACGCCGCCGGCGAGCAGCAGGTTGCGCACGCCCGATGCACCCGGGGGTGCCACGGTGCCGCTCATGACTGGGCCGGCGCTTCGCGCGGCAGCAGCGCCAGCAGGGCCCGGGAAGCGCCGCCATCGACCACCAGCTGGTGGCCGTTGATGTAGCTGGCGGCGTCCGACGCCAGGAAGATCACCGCGTCGGCGATGTCCTCCGAACGGCCCAGGCGCCGGCTCGGCACGGCCTTGCAGCGAAGGTCCCGCACGGTCTGGTTCGCGAAGAAGGGCGCCGACAGGCCGGCATCGATGAAGCCGGGCGCAACGGCATTGATGCGCAGGCCCAGCGGCCCCCACTCGACCGCCATCAGTTCGGTCAGCTTGGCCAGCCCGGCCTTGGAGGAGGCATAGGCGCCGCTGTTCGGGGCCGGTGTCACGCCGTTGATCGACGTGATGTTGATGATGCAGCCGGAGCCCCGGGGGGCCATGCGTTTCGCGGCAGCCTGCCCGACGATGAAGCCGCTGACCAGGTTCACGTCCAGAACGCGCCGGAAGTCCTCCAGTGTCTGCTCGATCAGGGGCTTGAAGCGGGCCGTGCCGGCGCAGTTGACGACCAGGTCGGGCACGCTGCCGAATTCCGCCTGCGCGGCGTCCAGCGCGGCATGCACCGAGGCCTCGTCGCTGACATCACAGGCCAGGCCGATCGCACCGGCGATGCCGGCGGCGCGTTCGCGCGCCCGCTCGCCGTTCTGGTCGACCAGCGCCACCCGGTAGCCGGCCGCCGCCGCGCGCTGGCCGATCGCCGCGCCGATATCCCCGCCGCCGCCTGTTACAAAAGCGTGTTGCATGGTGTCTGTCTCCAAGACTGTTGTGCTGTCCGGCAGCCCGGCATCCGATGGATGCCCGTCCGCATTGACTGAAAATTATGGCACGGGTACATTCAACGAAATCGTTTTAATTGAGATTGCTGCATCGGCGCTGGCACACCGGCGACACCGGGCGCAGCCCGCCAAGGAGACCTTTCCGTGAAGAATCCTGCCATCGCTGCCGCCAAGGTCATCGACCTGCACGCCCACATCGTGATCCCGGAGACCATTGGCGCGGCAGGGGAATACGGCCCGGTCATCGGCCAGAACCCGGACGGCTCGCCGTTCTTCCAGATCGGCAAGACCTACCGCCTCAACGGTGTGCGTTATGTCGGCAGCCCGTTCATGGACCCGGACCTGCGCATCCAGCGCATGGACGAGCGCGGTGTCGACTTCCAGATCGTCTCGCCGAACCCGTTGACCTACCTGCACTTCATTCCGGCGCAGGACGCGATCCGCTTCTGCCGCATCCACAACGATGCGCTGGCCCGCATCGTCGGTGACCGGTCCAGCCGCCTCGCCGGTCTGGCCGCCGTGCCGCTGCAGGATCCGCAGGCTGCGGCGGCCGAACTGCGCCGCGCCGTGACCGAACTGGGCCTGGTGGGCGCCGGCTTCGGCACCGATGCGCCGCTGTCGCTCGACGACCCGGCGATGGACGTGTTCTACGCCGAGGCGGAGCGGCTCAACGTGCCGCTGTCGATCCACCCCGGGCCGGCCGGCATCGACGGCCCGCCGGGCGACCCGGCACTGAAGCGCTTTGAGCTGGACATCATTACCGGCTTCGCCGCGCAGGAGACCCTGGCCGTGGCCACGCTGATCTACGGCGGCGTGCTGGACCGCCACCCCGGGCTGGACATCTGCTTCAGCCATGGCGGCGGGGCCACGGCGTTGCTGGCCGGGCGCATGGGCAAGGGTGCGCGCAAGCGCCCCTGGTCGCCGCCGGCACTGCGCGCCGAGGGCGCCTTCGAGGCGCGGCTGCGCCGCCTGTGGTTCGACACCCATATCGACCACCCGCAGGTGCTGCCGCTGCTGGCGGCCATCGTCGGTGACGACCACCTGGTCTATGGCACCAACTTCTCCGGCTGGGACGCGCCCGATGTGCTGCCCGGCGGCCCGGCCCCGGTCGATCCGGCACTGGCCGACAACGCGCGCCGCCTGCTGCGCGCCTGACCATTTGGCGTCCACCTGCCCGGGAGGCCTTGCATGTCTGCTGCCCTGCTCTTTGAAAATGCCCGCGTGATCGACGGCACCGGCGCGGCCCCGTTCCAGTCCAGCGTGCTGGTGGAGGGCGACCGCATCGCCGCGCTGGGTGCGGATGCGCTGGCCCGCGTGGCGCACCTGCAGCATGCGCAGCGGCGCGACCTGCAGGGCCAGACGCTGATGCCCGGCCTGATCGACGCGCATTGCCACCTGTCCTTCGACGACGCCGCGTCCAACCCGGAGATCTTCCACCAGCGGCGCAATGCGTTGTCGGCACTGGTGGCGGCCTACAACGCGCGCAAGCTGCTGCGCGCCGGCGTGACCGGGCTGCTGGATCCGGACTCGGTGTTCGAGAACATGGTGGACGTGCGCGATGCGGCCGAGGCCGGCATCATCCAGGCGCCGCGCATCGCGTGCGGCTGCTACGCGATCATCACCGCCGTCGGCGGCACGGCCGGCCGGCTGATCGCCGACACCGGCATCACCGGCTACTACAAGTCGGTGCAGGGCCGCGACGAGATCATTGCCGAGGTCCGGCGCCAGGTGAAGGTCGGCGCGGACTGGATCAAGGTGCATGTGTCGGGCGTCGTGCCGCGCTACGCCCACCGCGGCGAGCAGTGCAGCTGGACCCAGGAGGAACTGAGCCTGATCTGCGAGGTGGCCCACGATCTGGGCGTGCCGGTGATGGGCCACTGCCGCGGCAACCTGTCGGCACAGCGGGCGGTGCGCGCCGGCGTCGACCTGATCTTCCACGGCACCGGCATGGACGAGGCCACGACCGACGCCGTCATCGAGCGCCGCATTCCAGTCTGCCCGGCCTTCACGTTCCAGGCGAACATGGTCGACTACGGGCATCGGCTGGGCACCGACGACGCGCTGGTCCAGCTGTTCCAGCGCGAGATCGCCGACTCCGCCGCGTCGATGCGCCGGCTGCACGAGGCCGGCGTGCCACTGCTGTGCGGCAGCGAGGCCGGATTCTCGATGGTGCCCTACGGCCACTGGCACTACCGTGAGATGGAAGTTTTCACCCGCTACTACGGGTTGAGCAACCTGCAGGCGATCCATTGCGCGACCGGCGCCGGCGCCTTTGCGCTGAAGATGGCCGGCCAGACCGGCGTCGTGGCGGCCGGCATGAAGGCCGACCTGCTGGTCGTGGACGGCGACCCGAGCCAGGATGTGCGCGTGCTGGGTGAGCCCGGCCGCATCCGCGAGGTCTTCGTCGACGGCCGCGCGATGGACATTTCGGAACCCCCGCCGCGCCGCCCGCTGGGTGGCTGGCGCATGCCGTCGATGGGCCGGCAGCTCACGCGCGATTTCGCGTTGCGCGGCGTGGACGCCGCGGGCCAGGATGCGCCGTTGATCGAAGAACTTTGATACCCCAGGAGACACCCGATGACCGATCTTGAAAGCCTGACCCGCCGGGTCGAGCAGCTCGAAGCACGCTTTGCGATTTCTGAACTCGTCAGCGGCTATGCGATCGCCTGCGACGAGCACGACATCGAGCGGCTGGGCACGCAGTTCACCGAGGACGCGGTGCTGGATTCGCCGAGCAAGCTGCTGTCGGCCAACGGGCGCGCCGAGATCCTCGCGATGTATGTGCGGCTGTTCAAGATCCGCGGCCCAGGCTACCACTGGACGCACGACCATTTCGTGAACTTCCATCCGACCGATCCGGACCGCGCGACCGGGCTGGTGCTGAGCCATGCGGAAACCTGCCCCGACAACGAGGTCAGCGTCTCCGGCATGCGCTACGACGACGAGTACCAGCGTGTCGGCGGGCGCTGGATGTTCCGCAAGCGCACGCTGAAGTTCCTCTACTACGTGCCCGCCAAGGACTACACCCAGGCCCTGACCGGCAAGACCCGCGTGACGATGGGCGGACGCCAGCTGCCCGGCGACTTCCCGGAGTCCACGCCGGCCTGGCAGGCCTTCGACCGGACCTACGGCCGCAACGGCGCCTGAGGCGCAGCCCGACAAGGAAGGGACCCCTGCGATGCAGCACACCACCGATTCCCCCGCGCTGGCCCACCGCGCACTGGCCCATCTGCGCAACAAGACCACCGACCAGGCCCCCTCGACGATGGTGCAGCCGGTCGGCGCGTACAGCGATCCGGAGCGTTTCCGCCGTGAGGTGGACCGCATCTTCCGCCACCTGCCACTGGGCCTGGCGCTGAGCATCGAGCTGCCGGAGCCCGGCAGCTACCGCGCGATGACGGTGATGGACAAGCCGGTCCTGATGGTGCGCGGCCAGGATGGCGTCGTACGGGCCTTCCTGAATGCCTGCACGCACCGCGGCGCGCAGATCTGCCAGCCCGGCAGCGGGCGCGTGCAGCGCCTGGTGTGCCCCTACCATGCCTGGCGCTTCGACCTGCAGGGTCAGCTGACCGGCCTGTTCGGTGCGGACACCTTCGGCGAGGTCAGCCCGTCGACCCATTCGCTGGTCGAACTGCACTGTGTCGAACGCGTCGGCGTCGTGTGGGTGCAGCTGACGCCGGGCGAGGCGCTGGATGTCGATGCCTGGCTGGGCGGTTTTGCCGGCCCGCTGGGGGGCTTGAAGCTGCAGGACTGGCACCTCTACGCGCAGCGCGAGATCCCCGGCCCGGGCTGGAAGGCGACCTGGGACGGCTACCTGGAGTCCTACCACCACAACACCGTGCACCCGAACACGGTCGGCAAGTTCACGATCGGCAACCTGATCCTGCACGACAGCTTCGGCCCGCACCAGCGGCTGGTGTTCGGCCGCAAGTCGCTGGCCGAACTGGAAAGCGTGCCGGAGGCCCAATGGGACAGCGTTGCGGAATCCCACATGCGCCGCATCCACCTGTGCTTCCCGAACCTGGCGATCTCCGGCATCCTGGGTGACCATTGCCTGGTCAGCCAGGTGTTCCCTGGCCCGACCCCGGAGACGACGATCACGCGCCAGACGGTGCTGTCTGCGCGCGAGCCGGTCACGGACGAGCAGAAGGCCGCGACCGCCGCGTTCTCCGACATCGCGCTGCGGGCGGTGCGCGACGAGGATTACGCGATCGGCTTCGCGATTCAGGAGAACCTGCGGGCCGGTGCACTGCAGGCCTTCACGTTCGGGCGCAACGAACCCGGCGTGCAGCACTTCCACAAGACCGTCGACATCGTGATGCGCACGCCGGTGGGGCAGCTGCCGGACTGCTGAGCCGGGCGGGCGCCGAGCGACTCTAGAATCGGCGCCACGATGGCCACCAAGACCAGCCCACCGAGCGAACCCACCGAAGACCTCACCGCCAGCGTGCTGGCCATGGAGGACCGGCTGACCTTCCTGGTCCACACGGTCGGCGCGCGCATCGCCAGCGTGGGCAACCGGCATTTCCGGGCCCATGACCTGAACCATTTCTCGGCCCGCATCCTGGTGCTGCTGCTGCAGCACGAGGAGCTGCGCGCCGGCGAGCTCGTCGAGCTGATGGTGCTGCCGCAGAGCACGATCTCCAGCCAGCTGCAGGCGCTGCATGCCAAGCGGCTGATCCGCCGCCGCCGCTCGCGCAAGGACAACCGCTCGGTGATCCTGACGCTGACGCCGGAGGGCCTGGATCTGGCCCGCGACTGCGATGGCCTGAGCCTGCGGGTGCACCATGCCTTGCTGGACGACATCGGCGAGCGCGAACGCCGCGCCGGCATCGAGTTCCTGCGCAAGGTGAACCAGCGGCTGCGCGCGATGGAGCAGCAGGAGCTCTACCCGTTTCGCGCGCCGGCGCGCCTGCCGGACCCCGGTGCCATCGAGGCGCCGCCCCCACGGACCAAAGGAAAGAAGCCATGATCAAGCACATCGTGATGTGGAAGTTCAAGGAGACCGCCCACGGGCAGGATCTCGCGACCAACGCGCGGCAGACGCGCGACCGCCTGGAGTCGCTGCGCGGCCAGATCCCGGGCCTGCTGCACATCGAGGTCGGGCTGGACTTTTCGGCCACCCCGAACAGCGCCCATGTCGTGCTGTATTCCGAATTCGAGAGCCGCGAGGCGCTGGCGGTCTACCAGGCGCACCCGCTGCACCAGGCGATCGTGCCCTTCGTCGTCGAAGCCGCCACCGAGCGCCGGCTGGTCGACTACGAGCTCTGAGCCCGCCGCCGCGCCCCGGCGTGCCCCACAGGCGCCCGCCGGCCTGCGGAGCGCTCCCTTTCCCCGCCTGAACCGGAATCCGCATGCAGACATCGCTTCACCCGCTCGCGGGCGTCCAGGTCATCGAGTTCTGCCATGTGGCAGCCGGCCCCTACTGCGGCATGCTGCTGGCCGACTTCGGGGCCACCGTCACGAAGATCGAGTCGCCCGACGGTGACGCGATGCGCCAGTGGCCGCCGCTGACCGACGGCTTCAGCGAGAACTTCGCGTCGGTCAACCGCGGCAAGCGCTCGGTGGTGCTGGACCTGAAGGATCCGGCCCAGCGCGACATCGCCCGCGATCTGGTGCTGCAGGCCGACGTGCTGGTCGAGAACAACCGCCCCGGTGCGATGCAGCGGCTCGGCCTGGGCTGGGACTGGTTCGGGCCGCGCAAGCCTTCGCTGGTGTACTGCGCGATCTCCGCCTATGGCCAGGACGGCCCACGCGGCGGGGAGGGCGGCTTCGACCTGACGATCCAGGCCAGTGCCGGCGTCATGAGCGTGACCGGCGAGCCGGACGGCGCGCCGGTCAAGGCCGGCGTGCCGCTGGTGGATTTCGCGGCCGGCCTTTACGCGGCCTACAGCATCGCCGCGATGCTGAACCGGGTCCGCCAGGGCGGGCCGGGCGGCCAGCTCGACATACCGATGTTCGCGACAACGATCGCGGTGTCGGCGCTGCAGACCAGCGAGTACTTTGGCACGGGCCGCAATCCGCGCAAGCTGGGTTCGGCGCATCCGCGCAACGCACCCTACCAGGCCTACCGGGCGGCGGACGGCTGGTTCGCGGTGGCGGCCGGCAACAACAAGCTGTGGCAGCAGGTCTGCCGGCTGACACCGGCGCCCGAATTGCTGGACAACGCGCGCTTCGCGACGCCCACGCTGCGCGCGGCCAACCAGGACGCCCTGCGCGTGTTGCTGGAGGCCCGCTTCGTGCAGCAGGGCGTCGGCCACTGGCTGGATCTGTTCGGTCCGGCCGGCGTGCCCTGTGCGCCGATCAACGGTTATTCCGAGGCGCTGGCCGACCCGCAGGCCGCCCACCTGCAGCTGGTGCAGCCGATGACGCTGCCCAACGGCCGGCAGACCCGCACCGTGGCCTGCCCGGTGCGCATCGACGGGCAGGTGGTGCCGGTGGACACCCGCCCGCCGGCGCTCGGCGAACATACCCGGGACGTCCTCGCCGCGCGAGGCCGCTGAATCCCGCCCCTTCCGGAGGACCCCATGCAGCGTACCCATGCACTCAACGTGGCCCAGGACGTCGAATCCCTGTTCCACCCGTACACACCGCTGGACAAGGTCCGCGAGACCGGCCCGCTGGTGATGACCCGCGGCGACGGCATCTATGTCGAGGACGACCAGGGCCGGCGCTACCTGGAGGCCGTGTCCGGCCTGTGGTGCACCTCGCTGGGCTTCTCCGAGCAGCGCCTGATGGACGCCGCGCAGCAGCAGTTCCGCCAGCTGCCCTACTACCAGCTGTTCGGCGGGCGCGCCAACGAGCCGTCGATCGCGCTGTCACATGCGCTCATCGAGAAGACGCGGCACCTGGGCATGGCGATGGCGATGTTCGCCAACTCCGGCTCGGAGGCCAACGACCAGGCGGTGAAGATGGTCTGGTACTACTTCAACGCGATCGGCAAGCCGCACAAGAAGAAGCTGATCGCCCGCGAGCGGGCCTACCACGGCGTCACGGTGATGGCCGCCAGCCTGACCGGCCTGGCCGGCAACCATGCGGATTTCGACCTGCCGATCGGCGACCGGGTGCTGCGCACCGCCTCGCCCAGCTACTACCACTACGGCCGCCCGGGTGAGACCGAGGCGCAGTTCGTCGACCGCATCGTGGGCGAGCTGGAGGCACTGATCCTGCGGGAAGGCGCGGACACCATCGCCGCCTTCTTCGCGGAGCCGGTGCAGGGCGCCGGCGGTGTGATCGTCCCGGCGGCCGGCTACTGGGAGAAGGTCCAGGCGCTGCTGCGCCGGCACGACATCCTGCTGGTGGCCGACGAGGTGATCACCGGCTTCGGGCGCACCGGCGAATGGTTCGGCTGCGATACCTACGGCATCCAGCCCGACCTGATGACGGTGGCCAAGGCGCTGTCAAGCTCCTACCTGCCGATCTCGGCCACACTCGTCAGTGCGCGGGTGTACGAGGGGCTGACGCAGGGCAGCCGCCGCAACGGGCAGTTTGCGCACGGCGTCACCTACGCCGGGCATCCGGTCTGCGCGGCGGTGGCCCTGGAGACGCTGCGCATCTACGAGGAGCGCGACATCGTGGGCCATGTGCGCCGGGTCGCGCCCCATTTCCAGCGCCGGCTGCGCGGCATGGAGCAGCACCCGATGGTGCATGCGAGCCGCGGCGTGGGCCTGATCGGCGCGATCGAGCTGGTGCAGGACAAGGCCACCGGCCGGACCTTCGAGGCCGGCAGCCCGATCCTGGCCCGCGTCGTGAGCGCCGGCTTCGAGGTCGGGTTGATCTGCCGCGCGCTTCGCGACACGCTGGCGGTCTCGCCGCCGCTGATCATCACCGAGCCGCAGATCGACGAGCTGTTCGACAAGATGGGGCAGTCGCTGGACCTGGCGCTGGCGGACGCCCGTGCCGCGGGGCTGATGCCATGACGACCGACACCATCGCCCCGCTGCGCAGCTTCGTCACGGCGATGACGGCGCTGGTCGACCAGGTCCGGGACGAAGCCCCGCTGCTGGCGCAGGGCCGGGGCCTGCTGGCACAGTTGCTGGCCGACGACGGCTGGCTGCCGGAAGCCTTCGCGCAGCCGCGTGCGGACCGCTACGCACAGTACCTGCTGCATTGCGACCCGCAGGAGCGCTTCTCGGTCGTCAGCTTCGTCTGGGGCCCGGGCCAGGCGACGCCGGTGCACAACCATACCGTCTGGGGCCTGGTGGGTGTGCTGCGTGGCGCGGAGGCCTGCGAGGAGTTCGCGCTGCAGGGGGCGCATCCGGTACCCGCGGGGCGGCAGCATGTGATGCAGCAGGGCGCGATCGAGGCGGTGTCGCCCACCGTGGGCGACTGGCACCGTGTGCGCCATGCCTGGGATGCCCGTCCGGCGGTCAGCATCCATGTCTATGGCGCGAACATCGGCGCCGTGCGCCGGCACCGGCTGGACGCCGAGGGCCGCCTGCTGGATTTCGTGTCCGGCTACGACAACACCGTCGTGCCCAACCTGTGGGACCGCTCGGCGATCGCACGCACGCCGGTGCAGGCATGCTGAAGACGCAGCGCGCCGACGGCGTGCAGACCCTGCTGCTGGACCGGCCGGAGCTCGGCAACGCGCTCGGGCCCGCTCTCGTGGAGGCGCTGATCGACGCGGTGGATGCGGCCTGTGGCGACGCCGAGCTGCATACGCTGGTGCTGCGCAGCACCGGGCGGCACTTCTGCACCGGGCTGGATCTGGTCGAGCTGCCGCAACTGTCCGATGGGGACCTGCTGCTGCGGCTCGTGCGCATCGAGACCTTGCTGGCGCGCCTGTGGCATGCCCCGCTGCGCACCGTCGCGCTGGCGCGGGGACGCACCTGGGGCGCCGGAGCCGACCTGTTCGCCGCCTGCGACCTGCGCGTTGCGGCGCCCGACACGCTGCTGCGCTTTCCCGGCGCGCAATTCGGTGTGGTCCTGGGTACCCGGCGCCTGGCCGAGCGCATCGGCGCGGATGCGGCGCGCCGGCTGGTCATCGAAGGGGGCGAGCTGTCGGCGCCGCAGGCGCTGGCGGCCGGCCTGGCCAGCAGCGTCGGCGAGGACGCGGAAATGACGCCACCGCAGGTCGACCGCGCCACCGCGGCCGCGATCCGTGCCGCCACGCGGCCGGATCTGCGCGACGCCGATCTGGCGGCCCTGGTGCGCTCGGCGTCCCGGCCGGGCCTGCAGGGACGCATCCAGGCCTACCGCGATCGCCTGCGCGCGGCGCGCCCCGGCTGACGGAAGCGCCGGGGTTCAGGCCGGCCGGCGCTGCGCGACCAGCTGTGCCCAGCGGGCCTTGGATTCCGGATAGATCAGTGTCTCCTCGAGCGCGATGTGGCCCAGCAGCAGCTCCGAGAAGACCTCGACATAGTTCTGGAACTCGACCGGATCGGTCCACCCGTTGCCAGCCGCGATGGCCCGCATGCGGGGCGCCAGCTCGATCCAGTTCTCCTCGATCCAGCCGTGGTCCTGCTGGAGCGTGCGCACGGCCTGGGCAAGCTCCGCGTTACCGCTGTTCAGCAGCCCCGGGAATACGCTCTGCTCCTCATCGCGGTGATGCTGGCGGGACGTGCCGGAGAAGAAGGCCTCGATCGTCGCGGCCTGGTGGCGCGCCTTGTCGTCGATGCCGTCGCTCTCGATATGGCGGGCCAGCGCCTGCAGGGCGGCCAGGTGCCGCGCGATGTCGCGGTGGCAGGCGTCGAGGGCTTCGAAGGGGTCGGAATCCGGGGTGGCAGACATGGTCGGGCTTTCAGGACGGGCGCTGCCATTGTCTGCAGCGGGCCCCCCGCGGCCCTGATCCAGATCAAGCCGTCATGCCTTCGCCGGCGCCGAGGGCGGCGCGTACAGGCCGATGTAGGCGCGCATCATGGCCTTGATCTCCCGCGCGACCATCGGCGCGTAGTCGACGTCCGGTGATTCCCACCAGTCCATCAGCGCGGTTTCCGCCTCGATGGCCAGCCGGGACACCACGATGGCGCGCCGTTCCGGCAGGCCGGTGAGCTGGCGCACCTGCTCCGAGAACCAGCGGGCCACGGACTGGTTGGCCTGCTGGTCGATCTCGGCCAGCTCCGGGGAGGAGCGCATGGCACGGCGCAAGGCCACATTGCCGGGCGTGGCGCGCCGGGTCGACAGGATCTTGTCGATGGTCTTGTCCAGCGTATGCTCCCAGTCGGGCGAGCCGCCGAAGGTCTCGACGAGCTCGCGCACCGCCTCGAAGCGCTGCTGGTTGTAGCGTTCAAACAAGGCCACCAGGATGGCATGCTTGTTGGGAAAGTACTTGTAGATCGACGAGATGTTGACGCCCGATTCGCTGGCGATCAGGTTGGTGGTGAGCCCCTCGGCGCCCACGCGGTCGAGCAGTTCGGTGGCGGTGGCGAGCACACGCTCGAAGGTGACCAGCCCCCGGCCCTGGCTGGGCGGCCGGCGCAGGCCGAGCCGGCCTTCGGACTCGCGCAGCGGGGCAGGCGCGGGGCGCTTGCCGCGGCTTTTGCGTGGGGCAGATGCACGGGCCGCGACGGTGGTGCTGCGCTTGGCGGGCGCCGCAGCCCGGGATGCCATGGGTCTTCGCACGTATCAGGTCCTCCAAGGATCGAAGTTGGTGGGGATTCTTGGTCAGCAACATCCGTCCCGTCAAGAGTTTTGGCTGCATTTGTACAAATCATGGGAAATGCTTGTCGTGTTCTCAGCATGTGCGAACCGCAGACCGCTTGTGGCTAAGATGCAAGCTACGGTCCCTGTCGTGCGTACGGACGGAGGGGCTGTGTGAACCCAAGGAAACTGAAGAATGTTGACACTCCTGTTGCGCGGCTTTTCGATCCGACTGCGCATGGTCGGCGCGATCGCGATGGTCCTGGTGCTGCTTGCCATGGTGGGCGGCACGGGCTTTGTCGGACTCCAGCGCCTGCAGTCCAGCAGCGACGAGATGTCCGGTGCGCTGTTCCAGAGCCAGACCAGCCTGTCCGAGTTGCGCCTGCGGATCGCCCAGCTGGAAGCCCGGCAGCACGACGTCGCGCTGGCGGCCGGCGTGGCCGGGCAGGCCGCCCGGCCCCTGGAGCAATGGCAGCAGTCCGCCGATGCGGCCCGCAAAGGCACCGAGCAGTTGGCGGCTTCCGGCCACCCGCGCGTGCAGTCGCTGGCGGCCGGAGTCGCGCAGAAGCTTTCCAGCTACCAGGGCTTGGCGCAGCCGGTGCTGGCACGCGTCGCTGCCGGTGCGCTGACGCAGCCGCAGGAGGCCGAGCAGGCCCTGGCGCCCGCCGCCGCGGAGCTGCGCGCGCTGGACGAGGCGAGCGCCGGGCTGGCCAGCGCACTGACGTCCACCGCCGACACGCTGCGTGCGGCCCAGCAGGCGGCCGGCAGCACGGCCCTGTGGTGGTTCGGCATCGCGGTGCTGCTGTCGGTCGTGCTGGTGGTTCCGCTGACCCTGGCCAACATGCAGTCGATCTGCGGCCCGATCGATGCCGCCACCGCGCTGGCGCAGTCGATCGCGCAGGGTGACCTGACCCGAAAGCCGCTGGACCTGCGCGGCACGGACGAGGCCGCGCAGCTGCTGCGGGCCCTGCAGACGATGCAGGAAAGCCTGGCCTTGCTGGTCGGGCAGGTGCGCCAGGCCAGCCAGAACATCCATGGGGCCTCGGCGGAGATCGCCACCGGCAACCAGGACCTGTCCAGCCGCACCGAGCAGGCCGCGGCCAGCCTGGAGCGCACCGCGGGCGCCGTGCAGCAGCTCACCGCTACGGTCCAGGAGTCGGCCGAGTCGGCCCGGCAGGCGAATCAGCTGGCCAACGCGGCCTCGGCGATGGCGTCGCGCGGGGGCGAGGTGGTGCGCGAGGTCGTCAGCACGATGGACCAGATCAACGGCAGCAGCAAGCGGATCCACGACATCGTCGGCGTCATCGACAGCATCGCCTTCCAGACCAACATCCTGGCACTGAACGCGGCGGTCGAGGCGGCCCGGGCCGGTGAGCAGGGGCGTGGCTTTGCGGTCGTTGCCAGCGAGGTCCGCTCGCTCGCCGGGCGCTCGGCGGAGGCGGCGCGCGAGATCAAGGCGCTGATCGGCGCCAGCGTCGAGCGCGTCGACGCCGGCACGCAGCTGGTGCACAACGCCGGCGGCACGATGCAGGAGGTCGTCACCGGCGTACAGCGGGTGTCCGACCGCATGGGCGAGATCGCCGCCGCCGCGGTCGAGCAGTCGAACGGCATCGGCCAGGTCAATGCGGCCGTCACCCAGCTGGACCAGATGACCCAGCAGAACGCGGCGCTCGTCGAGCAGAGCGCGGCCGCGGCGCAAAGCCTGCAGGAGCAGGCCCAGCACCTGACGGATGTGCTGGCGGCGTTTCGTACCGATGCGGCGGCAGAGCCGGCCATGGCCCGGCTCACGCCCTTGCAGGCGGCACCCGCACGGCCGGCAGCGCGGCCGCCCGCGCAGCGCCCGGCGCTGGCGGTGCGGCGTGCGCCGGTCAGGCTTTCGGCGTCTCGCCCCCCAAGGCTTCCAGCAGGTCCGGGATCAGCCCGCTGAGTTCGCCGGTGGCGATCGCGGCATCGGTGTCGAAGCCGCTGTCGCGCGTATCGCCGGTCGGCGAGGCCGGCGCGTCTTCGAGCACGACGTCCAGGAAGGCCAGCTTCTTCAGCTGCAGGCCCTCGGTGAGCACGAAGGACACCCGGTCCCGCCAGGTCATCGCGAGGCGGGTGGGCATCTTGCCGGCCGCCACATGGGCGCGCACTTCCTCGATGTCCAGCGCGTGCCGCGCATAACGCACGACCGCCTTCGATTCATCCGCGGCCTTGAGCTCGCACTCCCGGTCGATGCTGAAGCCCTGCGGCGCCTCCTGGGAGGACAGCCAGTGCGCCATCGCGGCGGCCGGGGAAGTGGCGGTGTCGAGCAGTTGCAGCGCCAGGCCATCGATCGCCTGGACCAGCGCGCTGACGACCTCGTCCGCGCGGGCCTGCGTGCCGGCCTCCAGGATCAGCAGGCCGGCGCGCGGGTCGATCCAGACACTCTGGGTCGCCTGCTTCGTGAAGGCCAGCGGCAGCAAGGCCATCCGGGTGTCCTCCCGCAGGTCCCGCACTTGCTTGCGGCCCGGCTTGCGGCCGGTCGTGGCCTCGATCTCCTTGAGCTGTTCGTCGACCTTGCGGCGGACCACCGAGCCCGGCACGACCCGCACCTCGATCATCTGGCGCAGCAGCCAGTGGCCCGCAACCACCTCGACCAGCGCGCCGTGCTCCTCACCACGGGGTTCGATCCAGCCGACGGCCTTTTCCTGCGAGGCGCCGCAGGGTACGAAGCGGGCCGCCTGCAGCGCTTCCTCCAGTTGAGCCTGCGTCGTCGTCCACGGCGCCAGCATCCGATACACGATCACGTTCTTGAACACATTCCACCCTTTGCGTTGATTTCCCGGACGATTGAAGCCGGGTATTGTCGGCGCAGCCGGGCCGGCCCCCGGGCGGCGCGCTTCGCGTCTAATGGCGGCTGGCGGGCGCCGGCGCGGTGCGGGTGCGGCTGCAGCGGAGAGACCATGGTCAAGCGGAATCGGCGCAAGTGGATCCTGGGCGGGGCGGCCGCCGTGGCGGCGGCCGGGGGCGGCGCCTGGGCGCTGTGGGGCCCGAAGCCGGCACCGATCGGCTTCGCGATCACGCCGGACGAACTCGAGCGGGCCCGGGCGCTGCTGCGCCGCCATCCGGCGGTGGACGCGCATGCCCACCCGGGGCGCACCTTCGTGCGCGGCGCCGAGGGCCTGGCCGGGCTGGTGTGGGTCTATGCGCGGCTGGGCAGCTTCGAGAAGCGTACGGTGCAGGACATGCTCGCTGGCGGGCTGGCGGCCTCCGCGTTCGCCGCGGTGGCGGATTTCCAGGTGCTGGGGCTGCAGGGTGAGGGCCTGGTCGCGGTGCGGGATTTCGCGCCCGGCGAGGCCTGGGCCAGCTACCAGCGCCAGATCGCGAACCTGCGGGCCCTTGCCACCGAGGGGCTGGTGCACCCGGTGCTGCAGGTGGCCGATGTCGAGGCGGCCCGCCGGGCCGGCAAGGTCGGCGCCCTGCTGACGGTGGAGGGCGGCGATTTCCTGGAGGGGCGGCCGGAGCGCGTCGCCCAGGCCTGGGCCGACGGCGTTCGCTCGATCACGCTGATGCACTACCGCAACAACGAGCTCGGCGACATCATCACCGGCGGCGGCACGCACGGGCGGCTCAGCGATGCCGGGCTGCGCGTCGTGCGCGCGATGAACGAGGTCGGCATGCTGATCGACGTGGCGCATGCCGCGCCGGCCACGGCACTGGGCGCCGTCAACGGGTCGACGCGGCCGGTGATGGCCTCGCATGTGCACATCCACAGCCGCACGGCGACGCATCCGCGCTTCATTTCGCAGTTCCTCGCGAAATCCATCGCCGAGAAGGGTGGGGGCGTGCTCGGTGCCTGGCCGGCCGGCATCGGCATCGCCGACCTGCGCGGCTTCGTCGACCGCACCTTCGAGCTGATCGACGCGGTCGGTCTGGACCATGTCTGCCTGGGGACCGACATGGATGCCAACTACAAGCCGGTGCTCGACACCTATGCGAACCTGCCGCACTACGTGGCCGGCCTGCTGCAGCGGGGCTTGCGAGAGGACGAGGTGGCCCGGCTGATCGGCGGCAACTTCCTGCGCGTGCTGGCCGCGGCACAGGGCCGCTGACGCCGCCGGCGGCGCTTGGTGTTTGTACCGATGCGCCGGCCGTGCCGCGGCCTCTATGATTTAGTTCGACAAAAAAATTAAATCAACGAGGCGACCGTTTCGCGATGAACTTCCTGGGAATCGATCTGGGCACCTCCGAGGTCAAGGTGCTGCTGCTGGGGGATGACCACCGGGTGCTGGCGCAGCAGTCCGCCCCGCTGGCGGTGTTGCGGCCTCAGCCGCTGTGGTCGGAGCAGGCGCCCGCCGACTGGTGGCAGGCACTGACCGACGCGCTGGACCGGCTCGCGGCCTCCGCCGGGCCGGCGGCGATGGCCGCGGTCGGGGGACTCGGCCTCTCCGGGCAGATGCACGGGGCCGTCGTGCTGGATGCGCAAGGCGCCGTGTTGCGGCCGGCCATCCTGTGGAACGATGGCCGCAGCGCCGCGGAGTGCGCGCTGCTCACGGAACGCGTCCCCGGGTTGTCCGCCATCGCCGGCAACCTGGCGATGCCCGGGTTCACGGCCCCGAAGCTGCTGTGGCTGCAGCGGCACGAGCCGGCGCTGTTTGCCCGCATCGACAAGGTGCTGCTGCCCAAGGATTGGCTGCGCCTGCAGCTGACCGGCGAGTGCGTGTCGGAGATGTCCGATGCGGCCGGCACGCTGTGGCTGGACGTGGGCGCGCGCTTGTGGTCGGTGGAGCTGCTGCAGGCCTGCGGGCTCGGGCTGGCGCAGATGCCCCGGCTCGTCGAGGGCAGCGCGGCCAGCGGACAACTGCTGCCGGCGCTGGCGCGGCGCTGGGGCCTGGGCGATGCGGTGCGGGTGGCCGGCGGCGCCGGGGACAACGCGGCCAGTGCGGTCGGCATCGGTGCGGTCGCGCCGGGCAGCGGTTTCGTGTCGCTGGGCACGTCCGGCGTCGTGTTCGTGACCACCGATCGCTTTCGCCCGAATCCGGCCTTGGCAGTGCATGCCTTCTGCCATGCGGTGCCCGGGCGCTGGCACCAGATGGGCGTCATCCTGTCGGCCGCCAGTGCCTTGTCCTGGGCCGCCCGGCTGACCGGGCAGCCGGACGTGCCGGCGCTGGTGGCGCCGGTGCCGGGTCTGGGGCCGGACTGCGAAGCCCGGGCGCCGCTGTTCCTGCCCTACCTGTCCGGCGAGCGCACGCCGCACAACGACCCGCTGGCCCAGGGCGCGCTGGTCGGCCTGACGATGGACCATGGGCCGGCCGACATCGGGTATGCCGTCATGGAAGGCGTCACGTTCGGGCTGCGGGACAGCCTGCAGGCGCTGCGCGCGGCCGGCACCGCGGTCGCACAGCTGTCGCTGGTCGGTGGCGGCGCGCGCAATGCCTTCTGGGCCCAGCAGCTGGCCTCGGCACTGGACGTGCCCATCGTCACACACAGCGGCGGCGAGGCCGGCGCGGCGCTCGGTGCGGCGCGGCTGGCCTGGCTGGCCTGCGGGGGGAACGAGGCCACCGTCTGCACGCCGCCCCCGGTGGCGCACCGCTTCGAGCCGCAGCCGGCGCAGCGCAGCGCCCTGCTGCAGCGCCATGCCCGTTTTACGGCGCTGTACCCCGCGCTGCGCGACAGTTTCCATGCATCGTCCACCGCCGGCTGAGTGGCCGGCATCCTCCTCACTGCACAAGGATCCCCCATGAGCTACTTTTCCGGCATCGAACCCATCCGTTACGAAGGCCCCGCCACGACGAACCCGCTGGCCTTCCGCTACTACGACCCGCAGCGCGTCGTGCTGGGCAAGACGATGCGGGAGCACCTGCGCATGGCGGTCTGCTACTGGCACAGCTTCGCCTGGACCGGCGGCGATCCGTTTGGCGGCGACACCTTCGAGCGCCCCTGGTTCCAGGGTGCCGCGCCGCTGGCGCTGGCCGAGACCAAGGCGCAGGCGGCCTTCGATTTCTTCGAGCGGCTCGGCACGCCGTACTACTGCTTCCACGACCGTGACGTGGCCCCGGAGGGCGACACCCCGCGCCAGAGCGACACGCTGTTCCGGCACATGGTCGACCGCCTCGGCGAGCACCAGCAGCGCACCGGCGTCAAGCTGCTGTGGGGCACCGCGAACCTGTTCAGCCACCGCCGCTTCATGGCCGGCGCGGCCACCAACCCGAACCCGGAGCTGTTCGCGATGGCCGCCACCCAGGTCAAGGCCGCGATGGAGGCCACGCACCGGCTCGGCGGCGAGAACTATGTGCTGTGGGGCGGTCGCGAGGGCTACGAGACGCTGCTCAACACCGACCTGGGGCGCGAGCTCGACCAGATGGGCCGCTTCCTGAGCCTGGTGGTGGAGCACAAGCACCGCATCGGTTTCAAAGGCACGATCCTGATCGAGCCCAAGCCGCGCGAGCCGTCCAAGCACCAGTACGACTATGACGTGGCCACCGTCTACGGCTTCCTGAAGCGCTACGGGCTGGAGCAGGAGGTCCGGGTCAACATCGAGGCCAACCATGCCACGCTGGCCGGCCACAGCTTCGAGCACGAGATCGCGCTGGCGCAGGCGCTGGGCATCTTCGGCAGCCTGGACATCAACCGCGGCGACCCGCAGCTGGGCTGGGACACCGACCAGTTCCCCAACAACCTGCCGGACCTGGCGCTGGCCTTCTACCATGTGTTTCGCCACGGCGGCCTGGGCACCGGGGGCCTGAACTTCGACGCCAAGGTGCGCCGCCAGTCGCTGGATCCGCAGGACCTGTTCCATGCACACATCGGCGGCATGGACATCTGCGCCCGCGCACTGCTGGTCGCGGCCGAGATGATCGGGCAGGGCGCGCTGGCCCAGGCGGTGGATGAGCGCTACAGCGGCTGGCAGCAACCCTGGGGGCAGGACGTGCTGGCCGGGCGCGTGAGCCTGCAGGCGCTGTCGGACCGGGTGCTGGCGGCCGACCGCGATGTTGCGCCGGTCTCCGGTCGGCAGGAGTACCTGGAGAACCTGGTCAACCGCTATCTCTGACAATGGCGGTTTTGCAACGACCGATTCCGCCATGAACGCACCGCTTCGACTGCCCGCCCTGGATGCCATCCGCGCCGCCGAGGAGGAGATGGTGGCCATCCGCCACCAGATCCATGCCCACCCCGAGACCGCCTACGAGGAATTCGCCACGTCGGATCTGGTCGCCGAGCGGCTGCAGCGCTGGGGGTATGAAGTGCACCGGGGCCTGGGCGGCACCGGCGTCGTCGGCACGCTGCGTGTTGGCAGCTCCACGCGGCGCATCGGCCTGCGGGCCGACATGGATGCGCTGCCGATCGCCGAGACCTCCGGCAAGCCCTGGGCGAGCAAGGTGTTCGGCAAGATGCACGCCTGCGGCCATGACGGCCACACGGCGATGCTGCTGTCCGCCGCGCGGCACCTGGCCGCCACGCGCAACTTCGACGGCATCCTGCATGTGGTGTTCCAGCCGGCCGAGGAGGGCCTGGCCGGTGCCCGCAAGATGCTGGAGGACGGCTTCCTGGAGCTGTTCCCCTGCGACGCGATGTTCGGCATGCACAACATGCCCGGGCTGCGCGCCGGCCAGTTCGCCGCCGTGCCGGGTTATGCGATGGCCAGCGGCGACACCTGCTACATCAAGGTCCGCGGCACCGGCGGGCACGGCGCGCTGCCGCACCATGCAGTGGACGCGGTGGTGGCGGCCTCCAGCATCGTGATGGCGCTGCAGACCATCGTGTCGCGCAACGTGAACCCGCTGCACACCGGCATCATCTCGGTGGGGGCCTTCCATGCCGGCGACGCGCCGAACGTGATCCCGGATGTCGTGGACCTGAGCCTGACGGTGCGGGCCTTCCGCCCCGACGTGCGCGACCTGCTGGAGCGGCGCATCAACGAGATCGCCCAGGCGCAGGCGGCGGTCTACGGCGCGTCGGCCGAGGTCAACTACATCCGCCGCTATCCGGTGCTGAACAACGACGCGCAGCAGACCGCGTTCTGCCAGCAGGTGATCCGCGATTGGCTGGGCGATGACGGCCTGCACGCCCAGGCCGAGCCGGTATCGGCCAGCGAGGACTTCGCGTTCTTCCTGGAGAAGGTGCCGGGCTGCTACGTCAACATCGGCAACGGCGTCGGCTCCGAGGGCGGGTGCATGGTGCACAACCCGGGCTACGACTTCAATGACCAGGTGCTGTCGACCGGCGCGACCTACTGGGTCAAGCTGACCGAGGCGTATCTGCAGAAGCCTTGAGCCGGTCGCCGGCCAGGTCGTCCTCCCAGGACGCACCGGACAGGCGGCCCATGCCGGGGTAGTGCTGCGCGAACACCTCCAGCAGCATCTGCCGCGGCAGCTCGTCGAACTCACCACGCAGTGCGACGTACTCCATGTGCCGCCGGCCCGCCGTGTCGAATGGGTGGTAGATCGAGTCCTCCCGGCCGTCGAACTCCAGCGTATGCAGGCCCAGCTTGTGGCACAGCTCCACATTGAAGGCCGGGGTGGCCTTGACCCAGCGGCCGTCCAGCGCGATCGCGGTGTAGCCGTGGCAGTAGAAGATGTCCGTGCCCATCGTCTGGCGCAGGCGCTCTGTGGAAAGATGGTTGCGCACGTCCGCCAGACCGACGCGGGCCGCGATGCCCGAGGCCCGGCAGGCCGCGGCCAGCAGCACCGCCTTGGGTACGCACCAGCCGAAGCCGTTGGCCAGCACCCGGCTGGCCTTCAGGCCGTCGGGCGACAGGTCGATGCGGTAGGGGTCGTAGCGGAAGCCGTCGCGCACAGCGTAGTACAGGCGAACCGCGCGGGTCCGGTCGTCGCCCGCGCCGGCATGTTTCCGAGCCCAGGACTGGACGCTGGGGTGATCGGCGTCGAGGAAGGTGCTGGGGAGGAGGGAGGGGTCGGGGGCGGGCATGGGCGGGGACTATAGCGGTGGTGGGGCATGGGTCTGGGGAGGCTGGGCCACTCTTTGACTTTTGTCGCCAATTGAAGCGTGCTTTGATTTGCTGAGCCAGTATTCAAGCCGGCTTTGATATCGGGATGTGTTGGCCGTGATCCGGCATGCCATCACTCTCTGCCCGCGCTGGCGCTGGTCTCCTATTCTCTGGTGTTCGAACCTGCAAGACCTGCCGCCAAACAAGGAAGGTCCGGCAAGTTCAATGCGTGTGCGGAGCGCGGTGACCCGGTGGCTGCGTGCCTGCTGATGTGTCCCTACGCATGCTCCAGCGCATCGAGTAACCCGGGGCCGCCGGCCCGGCTTGCTGGTCCAGATAGTGCTTGATGGCTTGTCGACATCCCGGTTGGCCAACGCGCGCGGGACGATGGGCTTGAACTTCACCCGCGGGCTGCGGGTTGGATGCCAGATCGGCCCCGATGCTGACTGACCTGCTCGTCCACGAAGGACTTGAGCGTGTCGGGCAGGGAAATGTCCATGGTGCCCATGGAGCGAGCTCAAGCTGCGCGCCAGCGCCGTCCTGGTCGCAGCGAGTTCAGCCCAGTCGCACCGCGCGTCCCTGGGTGTCAAAAGGGATGTACGCAGCGATGCGCCCCTGACGAATGGATTCGACCATGGTGTCCAACACAGGTGCGGCATCTGCGCTGCTGGGTGGGCGGCCCGCCGAACCACCGAGCGCTGCCGCAAACACCATGCCCCACTCCGCCCCTGTCTGTGCGGCTTCCTGTTGGAGCTGCGCGAAGGAACCCAGTTCATCGGGCGCCTTGTCCACACACATGCGCGGTACCAGCGCACCTCCCTCACCGCGCGCAAAACCACTGCGCTGTGCAGGTGAGGCGTCGTCGGGCAGTTCGATGGCGACAAACACGAGCAGCAGGCGTTGCGGCTGGGGCTGCGCACGGGCGGCCTCCAAGAGGTCGTCAAAGGTGGAGATGTCCATGGTGTGTTCCTCAGAGGGGCCCCAGCGGGAGAGGGAGGTCTGAGCAAAAAATGAGTCCTTGAAAATCAAGGACTTGGGAGAAAGTTGGTGAGGAGGAGGATCGAACAACTTCTAAAACATATTGTTATAAAAAGAATTTCTTCAGTTCACAGTTTTCAAGTTACCAACAAAGTTACCACCAATTAGACGCTCTGAATTGGCCCCGATTTGATGCAATCGAAGATCCCGGGGGTTAGCGCCAGAGCAACTCTTGACCCTCTTGCCCGTCGGGTATGTGGAACGTCGGGCTACCTGCAAGAGAACCTGGGCATGGTCTTCAAGGCAAGTTGCTCCTGTTCCGCCGCATCAACCGATACACCGCCGGCAAGACCAGCATCGACAGCAGCGGCGCACTGATCATGCCACCCACCATCGGTGCGGCGATACGCTGCATCACCTCGCTGCCTGTGCCGTCACCCCAGAACAGCGGCAGCAGGCCCGCCACGATCACGGCCACGGTCATGGCCTTGGGTCGTACCCTCAGAACCGCGCCTTCGCGGATTGCGTCGAGCAGATCGGCATCGGTGGCCTTGCCAGTGCCTCCGCGCGCCGACCAGGCCTGCTTGAGGTACAACAGCATGATCACGCCGAATTCGGCCGCCACTCCAGCCAGCGCGATGAAGCCTACCGCGCTGGCCACCGAAAGGTTGTGCCCCAGCGCCCACAGCAGCCACACGCCACCGACCAGCGCGAATGGCAATGTCGCCATGATCAACAGCGCTTCGTCGAAGCGCCGGAAGGTGAGGTACAACAGAACGAAGATGATCAGCAGCGTGAACGGCACCACCAGCTTGAGCTGGCCAGCGGCCCGTTCCAGAAACTCGAACTGACCCGACCACGATACCGAATAACCGGCCGGCAACGCGACCTGCTGGGCCACCACGCGCTGCATCTCCCGCACGGCACCCCGCAGATCGCGCCCACGGATGTCCACGTATACAAAGCCTGCCAACCGGGCGTTCTCACTGCGCAGCATCGGCGGGCCATCCGCGATCGCGATGCGGGCGACGTCTGACAGCACCAGGCGTTGACCCCGGGGGCTCACGATGGGCAGAGCGCGCAGGGCGCCCAGCGAGTCGCGCAGTTCGCGCGGATAACGCAGGTTGACGGAATAGCGCTGCCGGCCTTCGACGGTCTGTCCGACCTCCATGCCACCCACCGCCCCGGCGATGACATCCTGGACGTCGGCGATGTTCAGTCCGTAACGCGCAGCGTCAGCCCGCCGGATGTCCACATCGATGTAGCGCCCACCCGTCAAGCGCTCGGCCAACGCGCTGCTCACCCCGGGCACCTGCTTGATGGCGGCCTCGATCTGGCCCGTGAGTCGGTCGATGGTCGCCAGGTCGGCGCCGGCCACCTTCACGCCCACGGGGCTCTTGACACCCGTGGCGAGCATGTCGATCCGGTTGCGGATTGGCGGTACCCAGATGTTGGTCAGGCCGGGCACACGTACCGTGCGGTCCAGTTCCTCGACCAACTTGTCGGGCGTCATGCCGGCGCGCCACTGGCTGCGCGGCTTGAACTGGATGGTGGTCTCGAACATCTCCAGCGGCGCCGGATCGGTGGCGCTGTCCGACCGGCCGGCCTTGCCGTAGACGCGGTGCACCTCGGGCACGGTCTTGATCAGGCGGTCGGTCTGCTGCAACAATTCGGCGGCCTTGCCGGCCGACAGACCAGGCAGCGCGGTCGGCATGTACAGCAGGTCGCCCTCGTCCAGTCGCGGCATGAATTCGGCGCCGATGTGCTTGAGCGGCCACAGGCTGGACAGCAGCAGCAGGGCTGCCACCACGATCGTCAGCTTGGGCGAGCGCAATACCACGTCCAGGCAGGGGCGGTAGAGCGCGATCAGCAGCCGGTTCAGAGGATTGGCGTGTTCGTCCGGAATGCGGCCCCGGATCAGGTAGCCCATCAGCACCGGGATCAGCGTCACGGCCAGCCCCGCCGCAGCCGCCATGGCGTAGGTCTTGGTGTAGGCCAGGGGAGCGAACAACTTTCCCTCCTGCGCCTGCAGCGTGAACACAGGGATGAAGCTCAGCGTGATGATCAGCAGGGAAAAGAACAGTGCGGGCCCGACCTCGGCGGCCGCTGCGCCAATGACACGCCAGCGGGGTTCGCCCGTCAGGACCTGCCCGGGGTGCGCGTGGCCCCAGCGCTCCAGGTGCTTGTGCGCGTTCTCAATCATTACCACCGCGGCGTCGACCATCGCGCCGATGGCGATCGCAATGCCACCCAGTGACATGATATTGGCGTTGACGCCTTGCTGCTGCATGACGATGAACGCCATCAGGATGCCCAGCGGCAGCGAGACGATGGCCACCAGGGCGCTGCGCAGGTGGAAGAGGAACAACGCGCAGACCACGGCCACCACCAGAAATTCTTCCAGCAGCTTGAACGCCAGGTTGTCCACCGCACGCTCGATCAGTCCGGAGCGGTCGTACACCGGTACGATCTCGACGCCATCGGGCAGGCCACTTTGCAGGTCTGCCAGCTTGGCCTTGACGGCCCGGATGGTCTGCAGCGCGTTCTTGCCCGAACGCATGACGATCAGGCCACCGGCCACTTCACCCTCGCCGTCGAGTTCGCCGATGCCCCGCCGCATCTCCGGCCCGAGCTGCACCCGGGCCACGTCGCCCAGGCGCACCGAGATTCCCAGGTCTGTCGTCATCAGCGGGATGGCCCGAAAATCATCCAGGGTCTTCAGGTAGCCGCTGGCGCGCACCGCGTATTCGGCTTCGCCCAGTTCGAGTACCGATCCACTGGCCTCCTGGTTGGCACGGCCAATCGCCTGGCTCACCATCGTCTGCGTGATGCGGTAGGTGGCCAGCCTGTCGGGGTCGAGCACGATCTGGTACTGGCGTACCATGCCGCCGAGACTGGCCACCTCGGCGACGTCGGGCACGGTCTTGAGCTCGAAACGCAGGAACCAGTCCTGCAGCGAACGCAGTTGGTCCAGGCTCTGGCGACCGCTGCGATCCACCAGCGCGTACTGGTAGATCCAGCCCACGCCGGTGGCGTCGGGCCCCAGGGAGGACCTGGCCGACGGAGGCAGCCGCGACTGCACCTGGTTGAGGTATTCCAGCACGCGCGAGCGCGCCCAGTACAGGTCGACGCCGTCGTCGAAAAGCACATGGACGAAGCTGTCGCCGAACAGGGAGTAACCACGCACCGCCTTGGCCCCAGGCACCGACAGCATGGTGGTGGTCAGCGGGTAGGTGACCTGGTTCTCGACGATCTGCGGCGCCTGGCCCGGCCAGCTGGTGCGGACGATGACCTGGGTATCCGAGAGGTCGGGCAGCGCATCCAGGGGCGTGCGCAGCATCGACACCACGCCCCAGGCGGTGAGCATCACGGTGGCCAGCAGCACGAGGAAGCGGTTGCCGATGCTCCAATGGATGAGCCGCGCAATCATGGCTTGGTTCCTTGCGCGGGCGGTGCCACACGCTCGATCCGGGTGATCTGCGGTTCAGCGCCATCCTGTGTGCGGAACTCGATGCGCACCGGGTCCCCTCGCGCCAGACCGCGGGGCCGTTGTGCGGGTGCTGGCAGGCGGAATGCCATCGTCATCCCCGGCCATTGGAGGGCCGCGATGGCAGGGTGGGTCAAGGTCACGCTGTCTCCGTCGAGCGCCTGAACCACGGCGTCGGTTCGGTGCAGATCCGCCGTCGCGGTGGGTGCCTGGTTCAGACGCGCCTCCAGCCCGCGAAGGCTGGCTTCGGAGTCGATCAGGAACTGGCCCGAAAGCACCACGCGCTGGCCGGCGTTCAGACCGTGCACGATCTCGGTCTGGCCATCGGCTTCGCGGCCCGCGCGAACCTCCACAGGCCGGAAATGCCCCCCGTCTTCGGCCAGCATCACTACGCTGCGCCGACCGGTGTGGATCACCGAGTCGCTGGGCACCAGCAGAGCCGGCTGGCGTGGCGACTCGACGAACCGCATTTGCAGGAACATGCCTGGCGCCAATCTCCCGCCCGGATTGTTGAGCTCCATTCGCGCCTTCAGCGTGCGCGTGGCAGGGTCGACCTCGGGCAGGATCGCCTGTACCCGACCCTCGAAAGTCCGCCCAGGCTCGGCCGGGCTGGTCGCGCTGACCTTTGTGCCCGGCCTGAGCCGCGCCACCTGGCTCTCCGGCACCTGCCCCTCTGCCCATACCGTTGCCGTGCCCTGCAGGCGCATCAGGGGCATGCCTGGCATCACGGTTGCGCCTTCGCGCACCATCAGCTCGGTCAGTATTCCACCCATCGGCGCACGCAGCGTGAAGCGGGACTGCACCACACCGGTCCGCACCACGTTCTCGATCTGTGACGCGTCCATGCCCGCCTGTCGGAGACGCTGGGTCGCGGCATCGCGTAGCGGCCCCAGGTCGGGTCCAGGCATGCGTGCCACCGCCAGGTACTCTTCCTGCGCCGCAACCCAGTCGGGGACGTAGATCTCGGCCAGCGGCGCGCCGGCTGCCACGCGGTCCAGTACAGCCCGGACGTGGAGCGTCTCGACGAAGCCCATGGCTCTTGCGCTGACCACCACCTGGTCGCGTTCGTTCCAGGCCACGTTGCCGGCCACCGAGATGGCGCCATCCAGCGACCCTTGGACCACCTCGGCCGTGCGAAGTCCCAGGCTCTGCTGGATGCGTGGACTGACCGCCACGGCCCCGGTATCGGCAGTGGAGCCACCCGCATACCGCGGTACCAGAAGCATGTCCATGAAAGGTGATTTGCCCGGAGCCTCGAAGTTCTTTCCAGGCACCATGGGGTCGTGGTAGTTCAGGATCACCCGGCCGGTCACCGGGTCCGTGTCCCCCGCCTTGAGGCCATCGCGGAGGTGGCGGGCGGTGGCTTCTCCGCCTTGCACCACACTCCAGGTGGCCGGGTCTTGCGACGGGCTGTCGGCGCGCGCGGCCGACCGGGGGGCCCCCATTTCCATGCCAGATCGCATGCCGGCGGTCCACGCGCCGTAGCCGACCGTGCCCAGTGTGGCCACGGCTGCGAAACCCACGCCGATCCGTGTTCGGATGTTCATGGTGTCACTCCTGGTGCAGCAGCCGGTCCGGCGGGGATGAGGTAGGCGAGCTGGGCCCACAGGCGGGCGGTCGAGCGCTGCAGGTCGATCCGTTCCATCCGTAGAGCCAGGGCCATGCGCCGTGCGGCCAGCACCTCGCTCAAGGGTGTCCTGCCACCCCGGTAAGCCGCCAGCGTTGTCTGGATACGTTGCTCGGCCAATGGCAGCCGTTCGCCATCGATCAAGGCCAGCTGGGCCACGCCGGAGCGCCAGCCTTCCTGCCAGCGACGGGCTTCGACCAGGTGTTCGCGGGCCCGCTCCTCGCGTTCGGCGCGCAAGGCGGCGAGCTGGGCGAGCCGCGCGGCGAGTTCACGGTCCTGTCGCTGGGGGCGGTCCCAGGGCAGTGGCAACGAGACGGCCAGCGAGACCATGTTCGGGTATCCCGAGCCGCGCAGGCTGAGCATGAGTTCGGCGCTCCAGTCTGGCTCGCGCTCCTGTCGCGCCACCTCCGCTGCGGCCGCCAGCGCCGCCTCCTGCGCCGAGAGTCGCACCAGTTCGGGGTGGTGCGCCAGGCGCTCGGCCGGGTCACCCATCGCGATGGGCGGCGACGTCAGATCGGGCGGGTTCGCCAGCAGTTGGTCGGGGGTGTCTCCTGTCCAGCGGGCCAGGGAGAGGCGCGCATTGTGCTGCTCGGCTTCGACGCCCAGCAGGACCTGCTGCAACTGGGCGACCGATTCCCGCGCCGCGATCCAGTCGGCCGGCGATCCGCTGCCGCTGCGTGCGGCCGCTTCGCTCGCCTGCACCAACAGGCGCGCTTCACGCAGTTGCTCGTGCAACACCACCACACGCTGCTCCTGTGCGTGGCGCTCCCACCAGGCCAGGGCCGTTTCGCGGCCGATGTGGGCAGCTTGTTCCATGCGGGCGGCTTCTGCCGTTTGCGCTTCGCGTTCGAAGCGCGCCGTGCGTGCCTGGCGCTTGGCCGCGTTGGGCAGAGTTTGCGTCAGCGACACTAACTTCGCGGTCATGAAGTCGCGGGTGGTGCTGAACCGGTCCGGCCCGGAAACCGGAACGTTGTCCAGCGACAGCCGCAGGATGGGGTCGGGGCGCTGGCCGGCCGCCACGGCCATGTTCCGCGCCGAAAGGGCAGCCGCATCCTGGGCGCCCAGAGCGGGAGCGCGCACCAGCGCCGCTTGCACGGCTTGCGGCAGCGAGAGCGGCTCTTGCGCACGTGTGATGGGGGGCATCGCCAGGCCGATCAGGACAGCGATGTGCGCGGTTGTGAACGCCTGGCGGCGGCGGGTGCTTGGATGGCCGCGATGTCGGGCGGACCCACCGAAGGCCGGGAAAAGGGTTTCCATGTAGCTGCTCCAAAGGATTGCAAACGGGCTGGCCACGCGACGGGAAGCGCGACAGCGGCGGCTGACCACCGAGCTGCCCTTGGGGGCAGGGTGGCGTCAGGGGGATACCGTCAGAGCAGGGAAGGGGGCCGCCAGATGTTGGTGGGTGAGCCACGCGGTGGCTCAGGTGGTACGGGCCCCTGCAGGTCGCTCACAGCAGGTGCCTGCGCCACAGACACGAACGAAGGCGCCAAAAGACCCGTGGGGGCCGGGCATTCCTGCCCGGTCTTGCACATCTGGCCGGTGCGCTGAAAGGTCTCGGCGTCGTTGCAGCAATCATCCATCGCAATGTCCTGGCCGGCTGTCTGCGCGTCGCCTTGCAGGACCATGGCCGCTTCCATCGGGCACGGCGGCTGCAACGGCACGCTACCCCCCCAGGCTTGCAGGGGCAGGGCCACGCACATCCACAGGACAAGGATCAGCCGCATGGGAGCATTCTAGGACGATGGGTGGTGCGCAGAGGGTGATTGCAGGTGGTCGGGGGAAGGATTCGCCCCGAGACCTTTTGGTTCCGCCGTCAGCACGGGAAAATGCAGGCAGAACGTGGTCAGCTGTGCCGTGGACACCACCGAGGCACCACCACCGTGCGCTTCCATGATGGCCTTGGTAATGGACAAGCCCAGGCCTGTCCCTTCGGCCCCGGGCTGGTGGCGCGACTTTTCGACGCGGAAAAACCGGTCAAAGAGGCGTGGCAGATCGGCCGCAGGTATCTGCGGGCCGGTGTTCTGCACACGCAGCGCAACTCGCCCGTCATTGTGGGTGATGGCCACCTGTACCTGGGCGTTTGGCGGCGCGTAACGGATCGCGTTGGACAGCAGGTTGCTGATGGCGCGGCGAATCATCAGGCGGTCACAGATGACGAACGCATCGCCGTTGGTGTGGAGACGGATCAGTTTCTCTTCGGCAAGCGCTTCGTAGAAATCGAACAGATCGAGCACCTCGTCGCGCAGTGACACGGTCTCGCGGTGGGGGAGTTCAAGGCCGTGTTCGGTCTTCGCGAGGAACAGCATGTCGGAGACCATGCGGGCCAGGCGCTGGAATTCCTCGGCATTGGACGCAAGGATATCCTGGTACGCGGTCACGTCACGTTTTTGCGTCAGCGAAACCTGGGTCTGCGTCAACAGGTTGTTGATGGGTGTTCGCAACTCGTGTGCCAAGTCGCTGGAGAACGCCTGCAGCCGCGCGAAGTCCGATTGCAGGCGGCTGAGCATGTTGTTCAAGCCTTGGGCCAGGTTGGCAAACTCGACGGGCACGGTCTCGACGGGCATGCGATGGTCCAGACTCTGCGCCGTGACCGCCATCGCGCGTTCTTTCATGACCCGCAAGGGCTCCAGGCCACGGCGGGCAGCCCACCAACCCAGCAGTCCGCTGGCCAGAAGGGCTCCCATCAGGTAGAGCGCCAGCGTTCGCGTGAGCGACTGCATGAAATGGGTGTGGTGGGCTGTGTCCAGTGCAATCCGAAGTTCCAGTGGTCGGCTGTCAGTGACCTTGTCGGCCCAACTGGTGGGCAGGCGGATGGTCGCCTTCAGTCCGCGCAGCGTCTGGTTGCCGACGGACCAGTCGAAGGCCTTCCCATTGCTACCAGCGGACGGTGGCAATGTGGTAAACACCGACTGCGTGTTGCCATAGACCCGGCCCTCGCCGTGACGCAGTTCGATGAACAAGCCATTGTGACCTGTCAGCAACTCGTCGAGGCGCGGAGCCAACCGCTCCAACGAACGTGACTCACCGACCATGGCCCTGACCAGGTCGATCTTGTCCCTCAGGAACTCCTGGTCGAGTTCGACAAAGTGCCGCCCGACCGCAATGGAGACCAGAAGGCCCAGCCCGACGAGGACGCAGGCCGACACCAGGGTGTACAGCGCGGTAAGGCGCGCCGTCAGCGACAACCGGCCCAGCATCAGCGGGAGTCCTCGGGTGCTTCGAGCACATAACCCATGC
>JAEUOX010000451.1 GCA_016790475.1 Rhodoferax sp.
AAAGCTGCCCGGTCGCGGCAGTCCCGCGCTTGGGACCGTGGGCGAGGGTCACGCAGGCCGAAAGGTCCAGCGATTGCGAAGGCCGCTCAGTGGCCCGCACGCCCCGGCTCCGCCGGCACCGCCCCCCGCGGGTCCATCTTCAGCACTGCCTGCGAACCGCCGCTCATCATCACGTAGTCCGCCTTGTGGCTCGCGGATTCGGCGACGAAGGTGCGGCCGGCATAGCGCCAGATGCTCAGCGCCAGCAGCACCAGCACGGCGGCGAAGTACAGCATCAGGCTCTCCGGGCCGAACAGGTCCATCATGGCGCCGCCCAGCGTGGGGCCGGCGGTGGCGCCCAGGCCGTGCAGCAGCAGCAGGCCGCCGGTGACTTCCAGCACCTTGTCCGGGTCGACCAGATCGTTCGCATGGGCCACGCTCAGCCCGTACACCGTGAAGGACAGCCCCCCGTACAGCACGCCGAGGAAGATCAGCGAGTCCTCGTACTCCCGGGCCAGGAACCAGCCGGTGCCGGCCACGAGAGCGCAGGCCAGGCAGACCCAGAACAGCACCCAGCGCCGGTCGAAGCGGTCGGACACGTGCCCCACCGGCCACTGCATGCAGGCACCGCCGAGGATCGTGGCCGCCATGAAGCTGGCAATGCCGCGCTCGCTGAAGCCCACGCCCTGCCCGAACAGGTGGCCCAGGCTGTAGAACGCGCCGCTCAGCAGCCCGGAGGCGACCGCGCCGATCACGCCGATCGGCGTGATCGCGAACAGCGCGATCAGCCCGAGCTTGGGTGCGTCGACCGGCTCCGGCTCGCTGACCGGCGTCAGCGTGATCGGCACCAGCGCGAACGAGAACAGGATGGACACCAGCGCGAACGGCACGAAGCCGAAGCGGTCCCCCGCCAGGATCAGCCACTGGCCCAGCGCCATCGCCAGCCCGCTGACCGCCATGTAGGCGGCGAACACCTTGCCGCGCTGCGCCGTCGTGGCGACGACATTCAGCCAGCTCTCGACGACGATGTACAGCCCCACCAGGCACACGCCGGTCACGAAACGCAGCGCGCCCCAGAACCAGGGGTTGAGCCACAGCACATGCAGCAGCGGCAGACAGGATGCGATCGACGCCATCGCGGCAAAGGCCCGGATGTGCCCGACGCGGCGGATGATCGCCGGGCAGGCATAGGTGCCGTACACGAAGCCGGCGAAATACGCCGACATGATCAGCCCGGTGACCAGGCCGGAGAAGTTCGCGAGCCCCGCCTGCGCGCCGATGGCCGAGAACATCAGCCCGGTGCCGACGACCAGCAGCCCGACGCCGCTCAGCAGCGAGGCCAGGGGGATCAGGAGTGCGCCCACGGTGTGAAGTCCTTGCTTGGAATCCTGCAAGGTAGCACAGGCCGATGACTGCCGTCTGTGCCGGCAGCGACCTCAATCCAGATAATTGCACCCACCCTTCCGGCCCGCCGCCCCCGGGATTTCCCGCACCCCGGCAGGTCGCGCCCGGTCAACGGATGGTCGTTGGCGCACGCGCCGGGCCAACGCGGCGGGCGCTACAGTGGCGGGGCTTGCAATCCTCCCCTATGGCCGCCTCC
>JAEUOX010000510.1 GCA_016790475.1 Rhodoferax sp.
GGTAGCGGTAGATGGACTCGGCACCGGCATGGGCATGGTGCGTCACCCGGGCGTGTTCCGCCCGCGCGGAGTCCACGTCCTCCGGGTGCATCCAGTCGAACAGGTTGCTGCCCTGCAAGGCCTCCGGGGCATGGCCCAGCAGCGTGCGGGCGGCCTGGCTCGCGTACACGATCGCGCCTTCCGGGCTGCAGACGATCGTCAGCACCTGCGCCTTGTCGGTCAGCGCACGGAACCAGCGCTCCTGCTGCTCCAGCGAGGCCTGCGCGGCATGCGCGGCCGTCACGTCCTCGACGGTCCCTTCGAAGTAGACCACCTGGCCCTGTGCGTCCCGCACGACGTGCGCGTCCTCCTTGACCCAGATGCGCTCGCGCGTCTTGTGGCGATAGACCTCGGAGAGGAAGTTGCGGACCTGCCCGTCACGCTCGATCAAGGCCATGAACTCCCGCCGGCGCTGCGGGTCGACATACCACTCGGTGCCGATGTCCTTGACGCTGGACAGCAGCTCGGCCTCGGTGGCGTAGCCGTTCATCCGCACCAGCGCGCGGTTGGCGCGCAGCTGGCGCCCCTGCGCCGTCGAGCGGTAGGCGCCGATCGGCAGCAGCTCGAACAGCGTCGAGAAGTCGGACGGGTGGTTCGGATCCTGCGGGCCCATGGCGTCAGCGCCAGTCGCGAAAGAAGCGGATCCGTTCCTCGGAGTCCGGGTGGCTGGAGATCGCGATCGGCAGCTCGGCGGCCGGCCCGCGCGGGGCGCCGGCGTCTCCCGGGCGGGGCGCAGCGCCGCGCTGCATGCGCTCGAAGAACGTCGCCATCACGGCCGGCGCGATGCCGGCGCGGTCCAGCAGGAAGGCAGCAAACTCGTCGGCCTCCCGTTCGGCATCCCGCGAATAGGATTGCGTGAGCAGCGTCGCCGGGATCGCTGCCAGGAAGCCGCTGGCATCGCCCAGCACCACGCCAACCACCGCACCCACCAGCCCGGCGCGCACCATCATGTCCAGCCCGTGGCGGTGCTCCACATGCCCCAGCTCGTGGGCCAGCACGCCGGTGATCACGTCCGGCGCATCGCGCAGCAATTGCACCAGCGCGTCGGTCACCACGATCTGGCCGCCGGGCAGCGCGAAGGCGTTGGCCCCCAGCGCACGGGACGCATGGAAGGACAGCTGCCAGCGCGGCACACGGCCATCGGGAAATGCGCGGTGCACCGCCGCCGTGAAGCGCTCCCGGATGGCCTGCTGTTCCGCCAGCGGAATCTCGCTGGGTGCCAGGAACACCCGCTCGAGCTGTTCCATGCCCTGGCGACCGATGCGCGCTTCCAGGCCCGCCGGCACACTGTGCGCCACGGTGCTGCTGAGCAGCGGAACGCCCCATTGCCAGCCCACTACCAGCAGAAACATCGTGGCGCCCACGGCGCCCAGCGTGGTCCGCCAGCTCTGCATCCAGCCAACGACCGCCGGCTCGCGCAGGCCCTGGTCGGCCCACCAGCGATCCCACTGCGCGCTGTCCTCGTGCTGCAGCAGGCTGCCATCGGGCAGATCGGTCTGCCGCTGGCCGTGACTGCGCCGCTCGGGCCAGCGAACCTGCGACAGCGGGTAGCGCCGCAGGAGCGCCTCGGTGTCCTCGGACAGCAGTACCAGCGCGTCGCCATCGATCCGGATGCGTACCACCTGCGCGCGCGGCTGGCGGCCATCGAACCACCGGGTCGACAACGCGGTGGCGGCCATGTTCACAAGCCCATGTCGATGCCGAGGAAATCCCCCGCCGCATCGCCGAGCACACCGGACGGGCCGCTCTGCCCCTGTGCCACCCAGTCGTCCACCGGGCCCGCCACATGGACGCTGAGCGCCTGCAGCTTCAGGCGCGCGATGTTCACCTTCGCGAACGGCCAGTACAGCCCCAGTGTCGGCACCATCAGCAGCCAGTTGAGTGCGTTGACCCGCGCCAGATCGCGAAAGCGCAGCCGGCTCTCGAAGCGCACCAGGGCGCTGCGGGACCCGGACCACAGCAGGTTCTGGAACCGGGCCGTGAAATACGGCAGGGCCACCAGCGGGATCATCAGATACAGCAGTGCAATACCCAGCGCAACGACCGCCAGCACACCGCCAGCCGCCACCCCGGGCCGTCGCATCGTGTCCAGCACCTCGCTCTGCCCCAGGCCCAGCACCAGGACCATCAGCGCAAACACAAGCCCTGCGGTCAGCAGCATGCTGGCCAGGCTGACCAGCGCGGTCTTGAAGTGCAGGGCGTACAAGTCCATGGCGGACGCCTCCAGCCGCAGCCGCTGCTGCGTGAAGACATAACCACCATGCTGGTAGCGTTTGAGCCGCATCAGCAGCCAGGGCGTCGCCAGGACAGTCAACAGGCTGAGGCCGGCCGCCCCCAGCACACCCCACCGGGCAGCGCTGCCGGGCTCCGGCTGAACCTCCGACGGAATCAGCAGCGCCAAGGCCAGCGCGGGCAGGAAGAAAGGAAGCAGCACCGCATATGCGCCGCGCGTGTCGCCGGCGAATTCCATACGCACGCCCCGCCAGCTGGTGTTGCGCAGCCGGAACTGCAGCGATGCCCGCCACAGCAGGGGCCACAGCACCGCCACTGCCAGCAGCGCCATCCAGCCGGCCTCCGGTGCGAACCGGCTGACCGTCCAGTAGCCGATGCCCAGGGCCAGCACGACCAGATGGCCACGGAACATCGTCCAGGGGTCGGCATGAAAGCCCAGCGGATCGCCACCGACCAGCGTGTTGTTCTGGAAATAGGCCAGGCGCCGGGCCCGCGCAAAGGGCCAGTACAGCGTCAGGGTCAGCAGCACCAGCAGCAGGTTGACGATCCAGATGCGGAAGTATTCGCTTCCCGAGCCGCTGAACGCGACCGGCAGCGTGCGCAGGGTTTCCGTGGCCGGCGGCGACCAGAGGTCCGGACCCTCGCCCACGATGTCGTCGTGCTTCTGCATCGGCCCAGTATCGCACCATGGCCCCGCGCACAGCGGCATTCACCCTTTGGGGGGAGCGATGCGGCAGCGTCCCCCCAAGGGGTGAATACAGGCGTCCAGGCCCTGCCTAGCATGGCCTTGCCGACTCGCGCTGGCAGCTGAGCCCCGGATCCTGCGGATCCAGCACAGGCCAGGCAGCGGTGCACGGAGCACGCATGCCGGCGCCCCGTGCCCCCCCACCATCTGAAGGAGTACCCATGAAACAACTGCTGTCCGTTGCCGCCCTCGGCCTGTCCCTGGTCTGCGGCCTCGCCCAGGCCGAAGACAAGGCACGCACCCCGCAACAGAACAAGATGGCCATGTGCAACAAGGAGGCCGCCGGCAAGTCCGGCGACGAGCGCCGCGCCTTCATGAAGACCTGCCTCAGTGCCGGCAAGAGCGATGCCCAGCAGGCCAAGGCCAAGGCCTGCAATGCCGATGCGACGGGCAAGAAGGGCGCCGAGCGCAAGGCCTTCCTGGATGAATGCCTGAAGAAGGCCTGACGCTGGTCTGACCCGGCGGCGTGCAGGATCGCGCGCGGCATGCCACACTGCGGCGCATGCACGCCACTGCCCATGGTCCCCACGCCCCCCGGCGCCGCTTCCTGCGGGCGGCGCTGGCCACGCTGGGTGCGGCGGCTGTGCAACGCGCGGCCCGTGCCGACGGGCCGACCGTTGCAACGGCCCGCATGGCGGCCGACTTCGACCCGGTAGCCACCGTCTGGCTGGGCCACGATGCCGGCCACGAAGCCTTCACCGGCGACCTGGCCGCCGCGATCGCGCCGCATGCACCCATCGGCATGCTGGTGCGCGACGCCGCTTCGGAAGCGCGCGCCCGGGTGCTGCTGGCTGAACGCCGGCTGGACCTGTCCCGCGTGCAGTTCGTGAGGGACGCGCTGGCGCCCTTCTTCCTGCGCGACCCGGTCGTCTTCGGGGTGGACGCCGACGGCGAGGCCTTCGTGGTCGACTTCCAATGGACGCACTACGGCTGGCGCCACTGGTGCCGGCGCCTGCATGCCGGCGAGCCGGACGCCGCCGAGGCCTGCGCGCGGACCGACGACGTGCAAAGCGGCGGTCTGGACCGGCGCTTTGCGGACGCACTGGGCCTGAGTACCTTCCGGTCGCCGCTCGCGATCGAAGGAGGGGGCGTGGAGGTCAATGGCCGCGGCCTGCTGCTTGCCAATGCGCAGCTCTGGCGAAGCCGCAATCCGGGCCTCTCGGCGATGGAACTGGAGCGCGAATTGCACCGCCTGCCCGGCATCCGGAAGGTGATCTGGCTGCCCCGCGGCCTGGCCCAGGACCCGCTGCACCGCGGCACGATCACCGGCCGCTACGTGGGCTGGGGCACCGGAGGCCACACCGATGAATTCGTCCGGTTTGCGGATGCGCGCACCGTGCTGCTGGCCTGGGCCGGGGAGGCCGACATGCGGCGCCACCCGGTGGCCCGGCTGAACCAGGTCCGGATGCAGACCAACTACGAGATCCTGTCCCACAGCACCGACCAGGACGGCCAGCCGCTGCGCATCCTGAAGGTGCCGCTGCCGCGCACGATGGACCGGGAGGTGGTGCTGGAGGCGCAGGAGGATTACCGGCCGCTCGGGGCCTGGGCGGCCAGCCAGTTCCCGGCCGCCGAGGGCCGCCAGCCGGGCGACACGCTACGCCAGGTGGCCGCCAGCAGCTACCTGAACCATCTGGTGGTGAACGACCTGGTGCTGCTGCCGGACTACGTGCCCTACGGCACGCCAGCCCGGCGTCAGCAGGAAGTCCGCCAGATCTACCAGGAGGCCTTCCCGGGCCGCACGATCCTGTTCATTGACGCGATGCAGGCGAACTGGGTCGGCGGCGGCATCCACTGCGCGACCCTGCAGGAGCCGGCCGCGCCGGCCTGAGCCGGCGGGCGGGCCAGGCGGACGCTCAGGCCTTGCGGGTGCGCCATCCTTCGGCGTAGCTCTCGCGCGCGGCGCGGGAGTACGGCACGGCCGCGACACGCACACGCACCTCGGTCTGCACATGGCGCTCGACCGGCGGCTTGGACGTGCCGCCGTTCTCCTCGCCCCAGGTCAGCGTCAGGATCTCGTTCTCCGGGATGTTGGCGTCGACCCAGCCCAGCGACAGGCCGCAGCGCTCGTTGTGGCTGTAGCCGGTGAACATCGAGCTGCCGACGACCTTGCCGTCCTTGTTGCAGACCTTGTCGAACGACGAGGAGCCGTAGTTCGCGTTGGGCAGATCGAAGAACTTGTAGTTCTGGCCGGGCATCACCGGCGAGGCCAGGATGCGACCGAGGTCCTCGCCGTTCCACTCGAAGGTGACCTTGCGGCGGGCGCCGGCGCGGCCGCTCTTGACCATGGCCTCGAGCGCCTCGCGGCCGATGAAGTCATGGTCGAACTTGACGAAGGGGCCGTAGCCCAGGTCGTAGGGGGTGGTGTAGTAGTCCTCGATGTTGTCGGACACGAAGCTGCCGGCGATCGAGCCGGTGGCCTCGTAGCTGCTGGCGGGCAGCCACTGGCGGTAGGACTTCATGCGCTCTCCGCTGTAGACGCCGGGCAGCGGCGACGGGATCCAGCCGGACTCGAAGGTGTTGCTGGAGTAGGCCCGCGAGCCCACGCGCACCAGGCCGAACTCGCGGCCCACTTCCATGATGTGGTCGCGCATCTCCTCCGCCTCGGCGTAGGGGCCCCAGAGCTCCAGCCCGGGCGCGCCGGCCATGCCGTGGCGCAGGCAGCGCACCTGGCGGCCCTTGATGTGGATGACGTCCATGTGGAAGAACTTCACGTCGGCCATCGGGCCGCCGTTGAGCTTGTCGATGATCTGCTTGGCGTTCGGGCCCTGGATCTGGAAGCGATAGTGGCGCCGGCTGACGGCCTTGCCGTAGGGTGCAGACGGCGAGCGGTCGTCGCGGATGTACTCCACGTTCAGGCCGCTGGTCTTGCAGTGGAACTCGATCCAGTTCACGGTGGGTGCGCGGCCGACGAACAGCAGCTCGTTCTCGGCCAGGTAGAACAGGATGCCGTCGCCGATCACATAGCCGTCATGGCTGACCGGCACCATCTGCTTGGCGCGGTTGACGGTGAAGCCGTTGAAGCTGTTGATCGTCAGCATCGACATCAGCTTCAGTGCGTCCGGGCCCTTGACCGTCATCTCGGCCATGTGGTGGGTCTGGTCGTACAGCACGGCCGTCTTCTGCCAGGCGATCTGCTCGTCGCGCCAGTTCGTGAACTCCGAGGGCACGACCGGGTACACATAGGCGCCGATCTGCGACTGGCGGAGCATCCGCACCGGATTGCCGGCGGCGGCGAGAACATCTTCCAAACTGCGTTGTGTCATGGGTGTCACCTCTGTGGAGTCATGGATGGGCAGGCCGGCCGCCTGCACGCACAGCGGTGGGGGCCACGAAGAAAGCGATTTCAGTATACATAAAGAATCCATGAAGTGGGGAAAAGCCCAAAAATCAGCCTCAATGAAGCGATTTTCGATCCGTTATGTGCGACTTTTCCGAGTTTATGTATACACATATCCAAGAAACCGGTCCGTTGCAAGGACCAGCGCCCGGGAGGCGCTGCGCCTCCGGCTACCCGGTCAATGAAACTCCCGACTGCGCGTGGCCAGCCCGCCCAGCAGCGGCGTGAGGTCCACCAGGCGCTGCGCGATCAGGTGGCGCACCTCGCCGCCGCTCTCGACGTCGCGCTGCCAGACGCCCCAGACCGCCATCAGCCGCGCATGCAGCAGTTCGCTGCGCTGCTTCTCGCGCAGGCTCTTCCAGACGATCACGTTGACGCTGCCGGTTTCGTCCTCCAGCGTCACGAAGACCACGCCCTTGGCCGTCTGCGGCTGCTGGCGCATGACGACGATGCCGCAGGCGCGCACCAGGCGGCCGTCGGGCAGGTCACGCAGCTCGGCGGCGGTGCGCAGCTTCATCGCCGCGAGCTCGCCGCGCAGCAGGCCGACCGGATGCGTGCGCAGCGTCAGGCCGGTCGCGGCGTAGTCGAACAGCACCTCCTCACCCTCCCAGGCCGGCGGCAGCTCCAGGAAGTCCTCCTCGACCGGTGCGGTCTTCAGCAGGCCCGGCGCCGGCCGCAACGCGGAGGCGTCCCACACCTGCTGGCGGCGGTGGCCGGACAGGCTGCGCAGCGCATCGGCGCCGGCCAGCGCCTTCAGGTCGCCCTGGTCCAGCGCGGCGCGCAGCGCCAGGTCCTCCGTGTGGGTGAAGGGGGCCTCGGCCCGGGCCAGCACGATGCGCAGCGCCGCGGCGGTGGCCAGGCCGGCGACCATGCGCAGGCCCAGGCGCACGGTGGCGGGGCCTTCCATCGTGCAGTCCCAGTCGCTGTGCAGCACGTCCACCGGCTGCACCTGCACCCCGTGGCGCTGCGCGTCCTGCACCAGTTGCGACGGGCTGTAGAAGCCCAGCGGCTGTGAATTGAGCATCGCGGCCAGGAAACAGGCCGGCTCATGGTGCTTGAGCCAGCAGCTGACATACACCAGCAGCGCGAAGCTGGCGGCATGGCTTTCCGGAAAGCCGTATTCGCCGAAGCCCTCGATCTGCCGGAAGATGCCCTCGGCGAACTCCTCGGTGTAGCCGTTGGCCCGCATGCCGCTGATCATGCGGTCGTGGAACTTGTGCACGCCACCCTTGCGCTTCCAGGCGGCCATCGAGCGGCGCAGGCTGTCGGACTCGCCGGCGCTGAAGCCGGCGGCCAGCATCGCGATCTGCAT
>JAEUOX010000007.1 GCA_016790475.1 Rhodoferax sp.
AGCCGACGTGCCGGGCAAAGAAGGCCAGCGCGCGTTCGCGCGCCAAGGCCGCCGCCGCGGCGTCCCAGGAGCCGCGCTGGTCGCAGTTGAAGCCGTGCTGCGCGTCGTAGACCAGCACCTCCACGGCGGGTTGGGCGCTGCAGAAGGCCTCCACGGTGTCCATTGCGATCGCATGGTCCTGGGCGCCGAAATGGCACTGCACCGGGCACTGCGGCACGCGGGTGCGCTCCGCGCCGACCGTCATGCCGCCGCCGTAGTACGGCGCCGCCGCAGCCAGGCCGCGCAGCAGCCCGGCGCTGCGCCAGGTCAGCAGCCCGCCCCAGCAGTAACCGACCATGCCCACGCGCAGCCCGCCCGCGGCGGCGTGGTCCACCGCAGCCTGCAGGTCGGGCATCACGCCGGGGCTCGGCAGCGCCTCGACCTTCGCCTTGAGCGCGATGCCGGCCTGGATGTCCTCCGGCGAGTAGCCCAGCTCGACGCCGGGCTTCACACGGTGGAAGCAGTCGGGGGCCACCGCCAGGTAGCCGGCCGCCGCATAACCGTCCGCGACGGCACGGATGTGGGAATTGACGCCGAAGATTTCCTGCACCACGATGATCGCGCCCCGCGCCGCGCCGGCGGGCCGGGCGACATAGGCCGGAAACTGGAAACCGTCGGCAGAGGTCAGCAAAATCGAGTCGGGCATGGGGTTCTCCTGGTGGGGTGGGAAGGGCCGCCCGGCGGTCGACGGCGGGCGCGGTCGCGCATCTTACTGCGCGGCCTGCAGCCGCCGCTGCACGAACTCCAGCCGGTCCTGCCCCCAGAACAACTCCTCGCCGACGCGGTAGGTCGGCGCGCCGAAGACGCCGGCATCGATGGCCAGGCGGGTGTTGCTGTCGTAGCGGTCCTGAACCGCGGGCTCGCGCGACTGCGCCAGCCGCTGAGCCGGCAGCCCTGTCTCCGCCAGCAGCGCGGACAGCACTGCGGCATCTGCGATATCGCGCTCCTGTGCCCAGACGGCCGCCAGCAGCGCGCCGGTGAGGCGCATCGCCGCCTCGGTGCCATCTGCCAGGTCGACCGCGATGATGAGCCGCGCGGCATCGTCGGCAGCGACCGGGAAGAAGCGGGGCTGCAGCACCAGCGGCACGCCCAGGTGCGTGCTGAAGCGACGCAGTTCCACCAGCCGGTAGGCCTGGCGCTGCGGCGCCCGGCGCGCCAGCGGCAGCCCGCCGGACACCGGGAAGACCTGGCCCAGGTCGACTGGCAGCACGCGGACTTGTGCCCCGGCGTCGTGCGCCATCGCCGTGAAGCGGGCATGGCCCAGATAGGTCCAGGGGCTCTGCGGCGCCAGGAAGTAGTCGATCGTGATGGCCATGGTGTCTCCTTGTCGTGCTGGTGTATCGTGCGGGCATGCTTGTAACCCAAATGCAGAAGTCCTGCAGGCCCCGACCATGCAGCCAGCCCTGATCGTCACCGGCGGATCCCGCGGCATCGGGGCCGCCACCGCGCTGCTGGCCGCGCAGCGCGGCTATGCGGTCGCCGTGAACTACACCCGCCATGCCGCGGCGGCCGAGGCGGTGGTGTCGCAGATCCGCACCGCCGGCGGGAGCGCCATCGCCGTGCAGGCCGACGTGGCCGATGAGGCCCAGGTGCTGGCGATGTTCCGGCAGGTCGACACGGCGCTGGGCCGGCTGTCGGGCCTGGTCAACAATGCCGGCGTCGTCGACCGGGCCGAGCGGCTGGACGCCATGGACATGCAGCGGCTGCGCCGGATGTTCGACATCAACGTGCTGGGCAGCTTCCTGTGCGCCCGCCAGGCGGTGCTGCGCATGAGCACACGCCATGGCGGCGTGGGCGGCGCGATCGTCAATGTCTCCAGCGTCGCGGCCCGGCTGGGCGGCTCCGGCCAGTATGTGGACTATGCCGCCGCCAAGGGCGCGATCGACACCTTCACCGTCGGCCTGGCCCGGGAGGTCGCCACCGAGGGCATCCGGGTGAATGCGGTGCGACCCGGGATCATCGAGACGGAGATCCACGCGTCCGGCGGCCAGCCGAACCGCGCGCGCAAGCTGGCACCGACGATTCCGGTGCAGCGGCCGGGTACCGCGATGGAGGTGGCGCACAGCATCGTCTGGCTGCTCTCGCAGGAGGCCAGCTACACCACCGGCGCCATCCTGGACGTAAGCGGCGGCCGCTGAGGCCGGCACGGCGGCAGCACGATGGACTTCAAGCCGCTGGTCACGCTGCTGGCGATCGTCAACCCGCTGGCGATCGTGCCCTTCTTCATCCATTACACGCAGGGATTCACGCGTGAGCAGCGCCAGCGCACGATCTGGATCGCGTCGTTCAGCTGTTTTGTCGTGATCGCGGCCAGCGCGCTGCTGGGCCTGCAGATCCTGGACTTCTTCGGCATCTCGCTGGCGAGCTTCCAGGTCGGCGGCGGCATGCTGCTGCTGACCTCGGCGCTGAGCATGCTCAACGCCCAGCCGGCCGAGGCGAAATCCAACGCGCAGGAGATCGATGATGCCGCCCGGCGCTCGTCGGTGGGCGCCAGCATCGCGGTCGTGCCGTTGACGATCCCGCTGCTGACCGGCCCGGCCACGATGTCCACCGTCGTGATCTATGCCGAGCGCGCGCGGCACTTTCCGCAGCTGGCGATGCTGGTCGGTTATGGCGTGGTGATCGCGCTGGCGACGGCGCTGTGCTTCGCGCTGGCGCAGCCGATCGCCCGGGTGCTGGGGCGCACCGGCATCAACGTGATGACACGCCTGATGGGCCTGATCCTGGCCGCGCTGGCGGTCGAGGTGATGTCCGATGGACTGGTGAAGCTGTTCCCGGTGCTCGCCCGCGGCCTGTGAGCCCCGCAGCGCGCGAGGACTCCAGCCAGCCCGGCTAGCTGCGGGCGCCGGCCAGCGCCTGCTGCTGCAGCAGCTTGACCAGCTGGTTGCTGGTGTTGCGCAGCCGCTGCGCAAGCAGCTGCGTGAGCTTGACCAGCAACTTGGCCCCGATCGCCGGATGCTCCTGGATCAGCCGCGCGATCACGCTGCGCGTCAGCACCCCGGCCTGCACCTCGTCGATCGCCACGCAGGTCGCGTAGCGCGGTGCGGAGTCCAGCATCGACATCTCGCCGACCGCGGCCCCCTGCTTGATGACCGCCAGCCGGGACACGCTGCCACCCTGCGCCGTCTTGACGACGTCCACCGTGCCGGCGAGCAGCAACAGCATCCAGTCGCCGACCTCGCCTTCGCGGATCAGCACCTGGCCGGCCCGTGCCCGCACGCGCGGCATCAGCTTACCCAGGATGTCCGCCTCCTGCGGGGTGAGATCCTCCAGCATGGCTGCGGCGTGGCGCCACTCGAGCACGTGGCGCGACAGGGTCTCGCACACACCGTCCACCTGCAGCCCGGCACGCTCGAAGTAGGCCTGCAGGCTGTCGGGCGAACCGCCCGGCGCGTCGCTCAGCGCAGCTGAGTCAGCCATTGCGCGAGCTCGTCGATGGCGGCGTCGGTGGCCTCGGTCAGGGCCCGCACCCCCCCCGGCGCATCAGCGGTCGCGGCCGGGCGCTGTGCCACCAGCACCCGCTGCCCGAGCAGGCGGTCCCCGGTCGCGGCGGCCTGGATCGCCGTGGCGCGCAGGCGCACCAGCCCGGCACTCTGACCCGGTGCGCTGAACAGCTGGCTGAACTCTTCCAGCTCGACGCGCAGCACCAAGCGCGACTGGCTGGCGGCGGCGTTCACGTCGTCCGGCCCCAGCACCGTGCGCTGCTGGCCCAGCCGGTCGCGCAGGCGCTGGCGCACCAGTTGGGCCGGCACCGTACTCCAGCGCGCCTGTGCGTAAGGGAGCAGCTGCTGCCCGTTGGCGTAGCCCAGCCGGTACAGCACCGCGGTGCTGTCCAGCGCCGCCCCGGCGTCGACATCGGCCAAGGTCAGCGCCGCCGTGTCCGGCCGGACGGCCGGTGCCGCGGCAGCCAGCGGCCCGGGGCCGAAGTCGTACACCGCCGGACGGACCGGTTTGTCGATCACCGAACAGGCGCTCAGGCCCAGTGCCAGCACCAGGGCCAGCAGACCCTGGCGAAGCGGAAGATGCCGGGCCGGGCGCCTGGTGGCCGCGCCGGCGCGCGGCCTGCTGCTGCCTGCGTCGAAACTCATGGCGTGCCTTTCGGGAAACTGAAGCCGGGCTCACCGGGCCCCGGGGGAATCGGCCCGTTGCCGAACAGCAGCGATTGCGGGTTGTCGCTGACCGCGCTGACCGCGCGGTTGACCTGGCGGGCAGTGCGGGCGGCTTCCTCGCTGGTGCGGTTCAGCCGCGGCAGCGTGCCGGTGTTGAAGGAACTGCCGGCGGTGGCCATCGCGCCGGCCCCCTCGGCGAGCTTGTCGACCACGCCGCCCTGCGCATTGAGCCGCTCCGACAGGCGCGTGATCTCGGTCGCGGTCTTGCGGAACTCGACCGCGGTGCGGCCGAACTCCGCCATGGTCTGGTCGATGCCCTCGGACGTCTTCTGCAGCGACTTGACGGTGCCGGTGGCGTCCTGCATGAACTGCGGGATGCTGACGCGGTCCGGGCCGAGCTGCGCCTTCAGGATGCCGTCCATCGTGCCGGCCAGCTGCTGAGCCCGCGCCGAGAGCTGCTGCACGCTGTCGGCGGCCTGGCCGAACTGGTTGATCGTGGCCATCAGGTCCTTCTGATTGGCCGGCGACAGCAGCTGGTTGACGCGGCTGGAGGTCTCCTCGATACGGGCCAGGATCGCCACGCCCTGGTCGGACAGCTTGGACAGCAGGCTGGCGCGCATCGGGATGCGGCCGGGGCGCCCGTCCGCCGTCGGCGTGAGCAGCTCCTTCGACTCGCCGCCATCGTCCAGCTGCACGAAGGCCAGGCCGGTCACGCCCTGGAAGCCCAGACTGGCATAGGTGGAGCGGGTCACCGGTGCGCTGTCGTCCAGCGCCAGCGTCACCAGCACGTTGCCCATGGCCTTCGGGTCGAAGCCGATGCCGGTGACCTTGCCGACCGCGACGCCGCGGTAGCGCACCGGCGCCTGCGACTGCAGACCGTTGACCGCCTCCGGGCTGGAGATCTCGTAGATCCGCCGCTCGCCGGTGTCGCGCGTGAGCCAGGCGGCCAGCGCGACCAGCAGCGCCGTCACCACCAGCACGAACAGGCCGGCTGCGAACGCATGTGCCTTGTTTTCCATAGTCCTCTGTCTTTCTACACCGCAAACGGGTACTCGCGCAACAACTCCATCGCCCGCTGCCCGCGCTCGCCCAGGAAGAATTCATGGATGAACGGGTGCGGGAACGCGATCACGTCCTTCGGCGCGCCATGCACGATCATGTGCTTGTCGGCCAGCACCGCCACGCGCGTGCTGAGCTCGAACAGCGTGTCCAGGTCGTGCGTCACCATCACGACGGTGAGCCCGAGTTCGCGGTGCAGCGAGCGGATCAGCGCACAGAAGGCGTCCGCGCTGTCCGGGTCCAGCCCGGCGGTGGGCTCGTCGAGCAGCAGCAGCGGCGGGTCCATGATCAGCGCGCGGGCCAGCGCCACGCGCTTGATCATGCCGCCGGAAAGGTCGGATGGCATCTTGTGCGCCGTCACGGTGTCCAGGCCGACCATCTGCAGCTTGACCAGCGCCGCATCGCGGATCAGGTCGTCCGGCAGTGTCTTGAGTTCGCGCAGCGGAAAAGCGATGTTGTCCAGCACGCTGAAGGCCGAGAACAGCGCGCCATGCTGGAACAGCATGCCCACGCGGCTGGCCGCGCCGTGGTCCGAAAGGCGCTCGGCCGGCCGCCCCAGCACCGTCACGGTACCGCGCGCCGGGACCTCCAGCCCCAGGATCGTCCGCAGGATCGTCGTCTTGCCGCTGCCCGAGCCGCCAACCAGCGACAGCATCTCGCCGCGCTCGATTGACAGATCCAGGTCCTTGTGCACGATGACCTCGCGCCCGGCCACCTGGAACACCGTCCAGAGCTTGCGCATCTCCACGACGACCGGCAGCGACGGAAGCGTCATCGGGGGCCCCCGGACCGGATGCTGCGCTTCATATGCCCACGTCCTTGAACACCACCGCGAACAGCGCGTCCACCAGGATCACGACCGTGATCGAGGTCACGACCGAGGCGGTCGTGCCCTGCCCCAGGCTCTCGGTATTGGGCTCGATGCGCAGCCCGTAGTGGCAGCCCACCAGCGCGATCAGCACGCCGAAGACCATGGACTTTCCGACCGCCAGCGTCAGGTTGGACACCTCGACCGCTGCCGGCAAGGCCGACAGGAAGAACGCCGGCGTGATGTTCATCGCCAGATCGGCCGACAGCACGCCACCGAACAACGCGGCGACGGTGGTCCAGACCGTGACCAGCGGCATCGCGATCGCCATCGCGATCGCGCGTGGCATGACCAGCCGGTAACCCTGGGCGATGCCCATCACGCGCATCGCATCGAGCTCCTCGGTCACCCGCATCACGCCGATCTGCGCGGTGATCGCGGAGCCGGAGCGGCCCGCGAGAAGGATCGCGGCCAGCACCGGGCCCAGCTCGCGGATCAGCGCGATGCCGAGCACGTCGACGATGAAGGCATCTGCGCCGAACTTGCGCAACTGCTGCGCCATCAGGTAGGCCAGCACGACACCGATCAGGAAGCCCACGAGCGCGGTGATCGGCAAGGCGGTGGCGCCGATCCGGTACAGGTGCCCGGAGACATCGCGCCACGGGCCGTCGCGCGGTGCACGCGCCAGGCGCAGCAGATCCAGCAGCAACTGCCCGACCAGCCGGATCAGGTCGCGGCCATGCTCCACCACCTGGTAGACCAGCTCGCCCAGCGCCAGGAAGCGCTGCCACAGGCTGCGCCGCTCCGGGCGCGGCGGGCCGACGGAGTAGCGCGCCACGCGGTCCAGCATCGCGCGCTGCGAGGGCAGGCCCTGCAGCTGCGCCGGCGCGGTGCGGCCCCAGGCGTTCCACAACAGCTGCGCGCCGGTGTGGTCCAGCCGTTCGACGCTGCGCAGATCCCAGTCTCCGTTAGTGCCCACTTTCGAGACTGTTTCTGTCAGGCTGCGCTGCAGCTCCGACCACACGGCGGGCCGGGCCATCATCGCGGCACTCCAGCTGCCCTCCAGCGCAACCACCCAGCGGCCGTCCTGCTGCGCGCTGGACAGGCGCGGCGCGGTTTCCTCACTGGTGGACGGGGACATTTGCATGATCTTGTTTCAATCGTAACTGCAAGCATGCTGCGCCACGGCAGACCCGCCAAAAAACTGCGCCCCGGCGCCTGGCGCAGGTTGCGCTGCAGCAAAAAAATGCTCGGGTAAGCCCTGATATCCACTGGCTTGGCCGTCCCGTAAAGTCGCGCCACTCAACGACAGGACGACGTCCTGTCCGTCTGAGGACCCTGGAGACAACACGACCGGGCGAACGCTTCTCAGCAAGGATTCCGGCTTGGCAAGACGCAAAGGCGCTGGCGACCCCAGCGCCTTTTGCTTTGGGGGGCCGCCAATGCACCCCGCCTACGGCGACGGCGGCCAGGGCACCTCGGAGGCCATGCGGGGCTTGCCGATCGGGGCCGCCGCGGCACCGCGCCGGACTGCCGCCATGTCCTCGTCATTCGGCCACTGCCCGAGCAGCCAGTAGTCGAACACGCGCCGCGTGATCGGTGCCGCGCTGGCGGCACCAAAGCCGGCGTTCTCGACGATGGCCGCCACGACGATGCGCGGGTTGTCCGCCGGTGCATAGGCCACGTACAAGGCATGGTCGCGCTGGTGCTCCTCCAGCTTCGACGCGTTGTAGCGCTCCTTGGCGCCGATGCCCACCGCCTGCGCGGTCCCGGTCTTGCCACCCGACAGATACGGCGCGCCGGCGAACACGCGGGTCGACGTGCCCTCCTGCGTCACGCTGACCATCGCGTTGCGTACGACGGTCACGTTCTCCGGCTTGAAGCCCAGATCCACCGGGTCGGCCGGTGGCAGCCGCGTGACCTGCCGCGTCAGCGTGTCCTGGGTGCCGATGACCAGCTGCGGCCGGCGCCGCACACCGTTGTTCACCAGCGTGGCAGTCGCCTGGGCCAGCTGCAGCATCGTGAAGGTGTTGTAGCCCTGGCCGATGCCCAGCGAGATGGTCTCGCCGGCATACCATTTCTGCTGCTCCGGCTTCTTGTAATAGTTGCGCTTCCATTCCTGGCTGGGCAGGATGCCGCGCGACTCGCCCTGGATGTCGATGCCGGTGAGCTGACCGAAACCCAGCGGCTTCATGAAGTCATGGATCGCGTCCACACCCATCTCGTTGGCCAGCGAATAGAAATAGACGTTGCTGGACTTCGCGATCGCCGCATGCATGTCCACCGGCCCCAGCCCGGTGTCGCCATGGCTGCGGAACTGGTGGCCGCCGAAGGTCCAGGAGCCGCCGTCCTGGATCACCAGGCTGGCGCTGCGCTTGCCGGTCTGCAGCGCCGCCAGCGCCATGAAGGGCTTGTAGGTCGAGCCCGGCGGATAGGTGCCGCGCAGCGCGCGGTTGAGCAGCGGCTTGTCGATCGACTCGTTGAGCATCTGCCAGTTCTCGGCGTCGATGCCGTCCACGAACAGGTTCGGATCGAAGGTGGGCTTGCTGACGAAGGCCAGCACCTCGCCGTTGCGTGGATCCAGCGCCACCAGCGCGCCGCGGCGCTCGCCGTACATGTCCTCCACCAGCTTTTGCAGCCGGATGTCGACCGCCAGCATCACGGTGTTGCCGGGCGTGGACGGGTTGCTGGCCAGCTTGCGCACCGCGCGCCCGCCGGCGGAGGTCTCCACCGAATCCACGCCGGTCTGTCCGTGCAGCTGGGCCTCGAAGCTCTGCTCCACGCCGAGCTTGCCGATGTACTCGGTACCGCGGTAGTTGGCGGCATCGTCCGACTCCTCCAGCCGGTCCTTCTCCGCCTTGTTGATGCGGCCGATGTAGCCGATCACATGGCTCGCCAGCTCGCCGAACGGGTAGTTGCGGAACAGCCGGGCCTTGATCTCGACGCCGGGGAAGCGGTAGTGCTGTGCGGCAAAACGCGCGACCTCCTCCTCGGTCAGCTTGGTGCGGATCGGCAAGGACTCGAAGTTGCGGGAGTCCTCCATCAGCTTCTTGAAGCGGCGCCGGTCCCGTGGCGTGATCTCCAGCACCTGGGACAGTTCGTCGAGCGTGCGCTCGACCGACGGCACCTTGGACGGCGTGAGCTCCAGCGTGTAGGCCGAATAGTTCGTCGCCAGCGCGATGCCGTTGCGGTCCAGGATCAGGCCGCGATTGGGCACCACCGGGACCACCGCCGTGCGGTTGTTCTCGGCCTGGGCCTTGAGATCCTCATGGCGTACGACCTGCAGCACGATCAGCCTGGCGACCAGCAGCCCCATGCACAGCACGATCACGATGCTGATGACCAGCACCCGCAGCCGGAAGCGGGCCAGGTCGGCTTCGACGTTGCGCAGCTCGGTCATAGCGGGCGGTTCGCGTCCGGATCGGGTGCCCGGCGCTGCGGCACCAGCAGCACCACGCTGACCACCGGCCACAGCAGGGACTCGATCACCGGCGCCAGGAACATCGACACGCCGGGGAAGGCGCCGCCCCCCAGCATCTGCGTGGCCAGCACGATGCACTGGCACACCAGGAACAGCGGCAGCACCTGGGCCGCCTGCAGCGGCACGCTGAACCACAGCAGCCGGCGGTGGATCATGATCGACAGGAAACTCATCACCGTATAGGCCAGCGCGTGGGCGCCGAGCAGGCCGCCCTGGTGCACGTCCATGGCCAGGCCGAACACGAAGGCCGCGCCGATGCCGATGCGCAGCGGCTGGTGCACGCTCCAGAACACCAGCACCAGCGCCAGCAGGTCCGGCACCCAGGCGGCCCGGCCCCAGAAGCCGATGTTCTGCAGCATGTTCAGGCCCAGCGCGGCCAGCAGCGTGCCCCAGATGAAGAAGGGATTGGCCGGCAGCAGCAGCTGCTGGCCCTGGCGCATGATCATGGCGCCCTCCGTGCCGGCGGGCGGCTCATTTGCGTGCCCCCTTGCGCGGCGCCGCAGGTTCGGGCTCCGGCTCCGGGCGCGCCGGAAGCTGTCCGGATACCGGCTGCAGCACGATCACATGGGCGGTGCCGTCGACCAGCGCCATCGGCCGCAGCGCGATGCGGGCGAAGGCGGAGTCGTTGCGCCGCTCGACCCGCTCGACCTTGGCCACCGGCAGGCCGGGCGGGTAGACGCCGTCCACGCCGCTGGTCGCCAGCACGTCGCCGGCCTGCACGTCCGCGTTCGCGGCCATGAAACGCAGCTCCAGCAGCCCGGCCGACGGGGAGACATCGCCGAACGCCACGCCACGCGCGCCAGTCCGGGTGTTGAGCACCGGGATCGCCTGGTCGCGGTCGGTCAGCAGCGTGGCCTCGCTGACCGCACCGTACACCCGGGTGACCTGCCCCAGCACGCCGGCCTCGTCGATCACCGGGGATCCCGGCGCGATGCCGTCGACCAGGCCCTTGTCGATGATGATCTTGCGGCTGAACGGGTCGGCGGCGTCGTACAGCACCTGCGCCAGCTTGCCGTTGGCGGCCACCCGCTCGCGCAGCTCCACCAGCAGGCGCAGCCGGCGGTTCTCCAGCAGCAGCTGCTCGACCTGGTTGGCCTTCTGGGACTGCAGTCCGAGCTTCTCGCGCAGCGCCTGCTCCGCGCGCTGGGCCGACTGCAGGCTCTGGAAATAGCCGCCGACGTCCCGCGCGGCCGCCACCGGCTGCAGGATCAGCCACTGCACCGGGTACAGCACCTGCGCCAGCACCGCGCGCACCGGCTGCGTGATGCGCAGGCGCACGTCGGCAACCATCAGGAACAGCGCCAGCGCGCTGCAGACGATCAGCTTGGAAAGCGCCGATGGCCCCTGCCGGAAAAACGGGGGCGGCGTCCTGTCGAGAGTACCAAGCGGCATGGCTGCGGGGGCTTGTCCGGAAAGTGGGCGGGGACAAGCGCGTATTGTGGCCTGTCCGGCCGCCTGCAGCGCAGGCGGCGCACAGGCGGGAGGGCCTATTCGCTGGTGAAGATCGAACCCAGGCGGTCCATGCGCTCCAGCGCGATGCCGCAGCCGCGTACGACGCAGGTGAGCGGGTCTTCCGCGACCAGCACCGGCAGGCCGGTTTCCTCGGCCAGCAGGCGGTCCAGGTCGCGCAGCAGCGCGCCGCCACCGGTCAGCATCATGCCGCGGTCGGCGATGTCGGCGCCCAATTCGGGCGGCGTCTGTTCCAGCGCGTTCTTGACCGCCGAGACGATGTTGTTCAGCGGATCGGTCAGCGCCTCCAAAATCTCGTTGGACGAGATCGTGAAACTGCGCGGCACGCCCTCGGACAGGTTGCGCCCGCGGACTTCCATTTCCTTGACCTCGCTGCCGGGAAAGGCCGAGCCGATCTTCTTCTTGATGGCCTCGGCTGTCGGCTCGCCGATCAGCATGCCGTAGTTGCGACGGATGTAGTTGATGATGGCCTCGTCGAACTTGTCGCCGCCAACGCGCACGCTGCCCTTGTAGACCATGCCGCCCAGCGAGATCACGCCAACCTCGGTGGTGCCACCGCCGATGTCGACCACCATCGAGCCGCTCGCCTCGCTGACCGGCAGCCCGGCACCGATCGCAGCGGCCATCGGCTCCTCGATCAGGTAGACGTCGCTCGCGCCGGCGCCCAGCGCAGATTCGCGGATCGCCCGGCGCTCGACCTGGGTGGACCCGCAGGGCACGCAGATGATGATGCGCGGGCTGGGACGGAACACGCTGCGCGGGTGCACCATCTTGATGAACTGCTTGAGCATCTGCTCGGTGACGGTGAAGTCGGCGATCACGCCGTCCTTCATGGGACGGATGGCCTCGATGTTGCCCGGCACCTTGCCCAGCATGGCCTTGGCTTCCTTGCCGACCGCCTGGATCGTCTTCTTGCCCTGGGGGCCGCCCTCATGGCGGATCGACACGACGGAGGGTTCGTCCAGCACGATGCCCTTGCCGCGCACGAAGATCAGCGTGTTGGCAGTCCCCAGGTCAATCGCCAGATCCGTGGAGAAATGCTGACGGAATGCTCCAAACATCGAAATCCTCTCGGGCACGGCAAGCGCTTCGGCCTGCCATCGCCATACGTATTGACCAGCTCACTCAGATGGGTTTTGCGCCGGAAACCCCGGGCTCGGGGCTGGCGCGCAAAGGCGGGATAATACCTGATTGCCCAGGCGCGACCCGCCTGCGCGCCCGCGCCGCCCGGCCTGTCGCAGGCGGCAAATCCTCCTTTGCAGCCATGGCACTTTCATCGTCCGACATCTCCCGCATCGCGAACCTCGCCCGGCTGGAACTCAGCGCCAACGAAAGCGAGCGCATGCTGACCCAGCTGAACAGCTTTTTCGACATCGTGCAGCAGATGCGCGCGGTGGATACCACCGGCATCGAGCCGCTGCCGCACCCCATTGCAAGCATTCGTAACGTCGCGCTGCGCCTGCGCGAGGACGTCGTCAGCGAGTCCGACCAGCGCGCAGCGAACCAGCGCAGCGCGCCGGCTGTCGAGGACGGCCTGTTCCTGGTGCCCAAGGTCATCGAGTGAAGCCGGGAAGCACCATGCCACTGTCAACGACCCCCCTGCATGAACTCGGCCTGACCGAACTGGCTGGCTGCCTGCGCCAGCGCACCGTCTCCGCGACCGAACTCGCCGAGCATTTCCTGTCCCGCGCCCAGGCCCATGACGACCTCGGCGTCTATGTTGCACGGGATCCGGCCGTGACGCTGGCCCAGGCCGCCGCCGCCGACGCCCGCCTTGCCGCCGGCCAGGCGGGGCCGCTGGAGGGCCTGCCACTGGCCCACAAGGACATCTTTGTCACCCGCGACTTCCCGACGACCGCCGGCTCGCGCATGCTGGCAGGCTACCGCTCGCCCTTCGACGCCACCGTGGTGCAGCGCCTGGCCGAGGCCGGTGCGGTCACGCTGGGCAAGCTCAACTGCGACGAGTTCGCGATGGGCTCCTCGAACGAGAACTCCGCGATCGCGCCGGTCGGCGCCAGCGTGCCGGTGCCGGTGCGCAACCCCTGGAACACGGCGCACATCCCGGGCGGCTCGTCGGGCGCCAGCGCGGCGGCGGTGGCGGCCCGACTGATGCCGGCCAGCACCGGCACCGATACCGGCGGCTCGATCCGCCAGCCCGCCTCGTTCTGCGGCGTCACCGGCATCAAGCCGACCTACGGCCGGGCCTCGCGCTACGGCATGGTGGCCTTCGCCTCCAGCCTGGACCAGGCCGGCCCGATGGCGCGCAGCGCACAGGATTGCGCGCTGCTGCTCAGCAGCCTGTGCGGCCCCGACCCGGACCGGGACTCCACCTCGCTGGACACGCCGGCCGAGGACTTCAGCGCCCGGCTCGAGCAGCCGCTGGACGGCCTGCGCATCGGCGTGCCGCGCGAGTTCCTGGGTGACGGCGTGGCACCGGACGTGCGTGCCGCCGTCGAGGCAGCGCTGGCACAGTACGAGCGGCTGGGCGCACGGCGCGTCGAGATCTCGCTGCCGCGCACCGAGCTCTCGATCCCGGTGTACTACATCCTGGCGCCAGCCGAGGCCTCCAGCAACCTGAGCCGCTTCGACGGCGTCAAGTTCGGCCACCGTGCCGCCGACTACCGCGACCTGGCCGACATGTACCGCAAGACGCGCGCCGAGGGCTTCGGCGACGAGGTCAAGCGCCGCATCATGATCGGCACCTATGTGCTGTCGCA
>JAEUOX010000010.1 GCA_016790475.1 Rhodoferax sp.
TTGCTGCGGGCCGCCCCGCCGCAGGCGCTGGCGCCCTGGTTGAACCAGGCCCGCCTGCAGGCCCGCGTCGTCGCGAGCCAGGCCAGTCTGAACCGCACCGCCACCGGCTGGGACGGCACGGTCGTTTTCCTGCTGCCGCCCGCGCCATGATGCGGCGCTGGGCCCTGCTCGGGATCGTGCTGGGGGCTGCGGCCGGCCTGGTGCTGCACGCACCGGCGGCCTGGCTGGCGGACGGGCTGGCCCGTGCAACGGACGGCCGGGTGCTGCTGCTGGAGCCCCGCGGCACGGTCTGGCAGGGCGGCGCACGCTTGCAGCTCGCTCCCGGGCGCGCCGATCCCGCGGCCCGCGTCCTGCCGGGCCGGCTGACCTGGTCCTGGGGCTGGGACGGCGGGGCGCCGGTGCTGGCGGTGCAGGCAGATTGCTGCACCACGGCACCGCAGCGGGTCCGCGTGGAACCCGGCTGGAGCCGTTGGACGTTCGGCTTCTCCGACAGCCTCTCGCAGTGGCCGGCGGATCTGCTGTCGGCGGCCGGGGCTCCCTGGAACAGCCTGCAACCCGAGGGCCAGCTGCGCCTGCAGTTGCAGGGCTTGTCCTTAGAATGGTCTGGCGACGGGGTGCGCCCACGGGGCGCCTTGCAGGTCGACGCGCTGGGGGTGGCCTCGCGGCTGTCCACGCTCCGGCCGGTGGGCAGCTACCGGCTCAGCCTGCAGGCGCCGGCGGCGGATGCCGCGCCCACGCTGCGGCTGCAGACGCTGGAGGGGCCGCTGCGGCTGGATGGCGCCGGCGAATGGGTACGCAGTGCCTGGCGCTTCCGTGGCGAGGCCGGCACCGATGCCCGCAGTGAAGCCGCTCTCGAGAACCTGCTGAACGTCATCGGCCGTCGCGATGGCAGCAAGTCGGTGTTGTCCTGGGGCTGAGCGCGCAGCGTCCGGCCGGAGTTGTTGATGAACAGGGTGTGTCCATGAAAAAGGTGTTCTGCCGCTGGGGTCCGCTGCTGCTGGGCGCCTGGTGCCTGCTCGCGCCGCCGGGGGCGGCCTGGGCGCAGCGCCCGGGGGAGCCGATCACGCTGAACTTCGTCGGCGCGGAGATCGAGGCGGTGGCGCGCACGATGGGCGTGATCACCGGCCGCACGATGGTGGTGGACCCGCGGGTCAAGGGCACGATCAACCTGTCCAGCGAGCGCCCGCAGTCGCCCGAGGTGGCTTACAACCAGTTCCTGGCCGCGCTGCGGCTGCAGGGCTTCACCGTCGTGGAGTCGGCCGGCATCACCAAGGTGGTGCCGGAGGCCGAAGGCAAGCTGCAGGGCAGCACCGTGACGATCGGCCCGTCGGGCGCCGGCAGCAACCAGATCGTGACGCAGATCTTCCGGCTCAACCACGAGACACCGAACAACCTGGTGCCGCTGCTGCGCCCGCTGATCAGCCCGAACAACACGATCAATGTGAACCCGGGCAGCAACTCGCTGGTCATCACCGACTACGCCGACAACCTGCAGCGTCTGGCGCGGATCATTGCCGCGATGGACCTGCCCAATGCCAGCGACATCGAGGTGATCCCGCTGCGGCACGCGATCGCGTCGGATCTGGCGCTGCTGGTCACCCGCCTGACGCTGCCGCCCCCCGGCGGGCAGGGCGGGCAGGGGCTGGTCGACAACGCCTTCCGCACCGTCGTGATCGCCGAGCCGCGCAGCAATGCGCTGATCGTGCGGGCGGCGAATCCGGCACGGGCGGCGCAGGTGCGATCGCTGATTGATCAGCTCGACCAGCCGGCCTCGGCCGACGTGGCGGGGAACATCCATGTGGTCTACCTGAAGAATGCGGACGCGGTGAAGCTGGCCGCGACGCTGCGCGCGGCACTGGCCGCGACGCCCAGCACCAGCGCGGCGGTGTCCGCGGCCGCACCGGTGCAGGCTGGCCCTGGGGGGGCCGCAGCCGCGGCAGCTGCCGCTGCGGCGGCGCAGCCCGCGACCGGTGGCCAGATCCAGGCCGATCCGGCGACGAACTCGCTGGTCATCACGGCCCCGGAGCCGCAGTACCGGCAACTGCGCGCGGTCATTGACCAGCTCGACGCGCGGCGCGCGCAGGTGTATGTCGAGTCGCTGATCGCGGAGGTCAATGCGGACAAGGTGGCCGAGTTCGGCATCCAGTGGCAAGGCACCATCGGCAAGAACGGTGACGGAAGCATCGGCCTGCTGGGCACCAACTTCGGTACAGGCGGCAACAACCTGATCACACTGGCCGCCGGCGCCGGGTCGGTCGCGCCGGGCTCCGGCCTGAACGTGGGCGTCGCGAACCGCACCGGCGGCATCTATGTGCTGGGTTTCCTGGCCCGCTTCCTGCAACAGACCGGCGACGGCAACATCCTGTCCACGCCGAACCTGCTGACGCTGGACAACGAGGAGGCCAAGATCGTTATCGGCCAGAACGTGCCCTTCGTGACCGGCACCTTCACCAACACGAATGCCAACAATAACGGCACCGTCAACCCGTTCCAGACCATCGAGCGCAAGGATGTCGGCCTGACATTGCGCGTCAAGCCGCAGATCAGCGAGAGCGGCACCGTGAAGCTGGCGATCTTCCAGGAGGTCTCCAGCGTGCAGGCGTCCTCGATCAACTCGCCGACCGGGCTGATCACGAACAAGCGCTCGATCGAGTCCAATGTGCTGGTCGAGGACGGCGCGATCGTCGTGCTGGGCGGGCTGCTGCAGGACGAATACGCCGGCAACCAGGAGAAGGTCCCTGGCCTGGGCGACGTGCCGCTGTTCGGCAACCTGTTCCGCAGCGAGAACCGCTCGCGCAAGAAGACCAACCTGATGGTCTTCCTGCGCCCGGTGGTGGTGCGCGATGCGGCGGCGCTGGAGAACTTCTCGAACGACCGCTACGAACAGATGCGGGCCGGGCAGGGGGCCGTGCAGCCGGCGCCCTCGGCCGTCGTGCCGGTGCAGGGTGCGCCGGTGCTGCCGGCCACGCCGGCGGTCCGGGGCCGGCCGCTGTCCCAGCCGCCGGTGGCGCCAGATCCGCGCTGAGGGCCATGAAGTTTCCGCTGCCCTACGCCTTCGCCCGCGCGAACCAGCTGCTGCTCGAGGAGGACGGCGGCGGACTCACGCTGGTGGTGCATGGCCAGTCCGTCCGCGCCGCGCTGGGCGAGGTGCTGCGCAGGTACCCGGTGGACCGCATCAGCACGCTGCCGGCCGAGGTGCTGGTGCAGCGCATCAGCGCGGCCTATGCGCAGGGGGAGTCCAGCGCCGCGCTGGTGGCCAGTGAGGTCGAGTCCGACGCCGACCTCGGGCGCATGATGCAGGAGCTGCCGGCCGTGGAGGACCTGCTGGAGGCGGCCGACGACGCACCGATCATCCGGCTGCTCAATGCGCTGCTGACGCAGGCCGCGCGCGATGGCGCCAGCGACATCCATATCGAACCCTACGAGCGCCACAGCAGCGTGCGCTTCCGGGTTGACGGCAACCTGCGTGAGGTCGTCCAGCCGAACCGGGCCCTGCATGCGGCGCTGATCTCGCGCCTGAAGATCATGGCCGAGCTCGACATCTCCGAGAAGCGGCTGCCGCAGGATGGGCGCATCAGCCTGCGCATCGGCACGCGGGCGGTGGACGTGCGGGTCAGCACGCTGCCCAGCGCCCATGGCGAGCGCGCTGTGCTGCGCCTGCTGGACAAGAGTGGTGCGCGGCTGAGCCTGGAGGCGGTCGGCATGGCAGGGCAGACGCTGCAGCGCTTCGAGCAGCTGATCGCACAGCCGCACGGCATCATCCTGGTGACCGGGCCGACCGGCTCCGGCAAGACGACCACGCTGTACGCCGCACTGGGCCGGCTGGACGCGCACAGCTGCAACATCATGACGGTCGAGGACCCGATCGAGTACGAGCTGGCCGGCATCGGGCAGACCCAGGTCAACCCGCGCATCGACCTGAGTTTCGCGACGGCGCTGCGGGCCATCCTGCGCCAGGATCCGGATGTGATCATGATCGGCGAGATCCGGGACTTCGAGACCGCGCAAATCGCGATCCAGGCCTCGCTGACCGGCCACCTGGTGCTGGCGACGCTGCACACCAACGACGCCGCCAGCGCCGTGACACGGCTGATCGACATGGGCGTGGAATCGTTCCTGCTGAGCTCCTCGCTGCTGGGCGTGCTGGCCCAGCGCCTGGTGCGCAAGTGGTGCACCGAGTGCCATGGCGCCGGATGCGCGCGCTGCGGGCACACCGGGTATGCCGGGCGCACAGGAATCTATGAACTGCTGGTGGCTGACGAGCCGATCCGCGCGCTGATCCACAACGCGGCGCCGGAGGCCGACATCCGCGCCGCCGCGCAGGCCGGCGGCATGGTGCTGATGCGCGAGGATGGCGAGCGGCTGGTGCGTGGCGGCATCACGGCGCGCGAGGAACTGGTGCGGGTCACCCGCGACTGAGCACGCAGCGATGCCGGCCTTCTCCTTCCAGGCGCTGGACGCGCAGGGGCGTTCCCGCAAGGGCGTGCTCGAGGCCGAGACGGCTCGCGCCGCGCGCACCGCACTGCGCGGCCAGGGTCTGGTGCCGCTGCAGGTCGAGGTGCTGGGCGCGTCGGCGGACACCGGCGGTGCAGGCACCGGGGCGTCGGGCCGGCGCTGGGCGTCGGGTAGGGCCTTTGATGCCGCCGGGCTGGCGGTCTGGACGCGCCAGCTCGCCGGGCTGGTGTCAGCCAGCCTGCCGCTCGAGCGCGCGCTGACCGCGCTGTGCGACGAGGCCGAGACGCCGCGCCAGCGCGACCTGCTGGCGGCGCTGCGTGCCGAGGTCAACGCCGGCAGCAGCTTTGCGAAGGCGCTGGGCCGGCATCCCCGGGAGTTCTCGGCGACCTATGTCGCGGTGATCGGTGCCGGCGAGCAGAGCGGACACCTGGGGCAGGTGCTGGAGCGGCTGGCCGATGACCTGGCCGAGCGCCAGGCGCTGCAGGCCCGGCTGCTCGGGGCGGCGCTGTACCCGGCGATCGTCACGGTCGTCGCCTTCGTCATTGTCATGTTCCTGGTGGGGTATGTCGTGCCGCAGGTCGCCAACGTGTTCGCCGGCAGCAAGCGGGCCTTGCCCTGGCTGACCAGCGCGATGCTGGGTGTCAGTGCCTTCGTGCGGTCCTATGGCGTGTTCGTGCTGCTGGCGGTGGCGCTGGCGGTGGTCGCGGGGCGGGTACTGCTGCGCAGTGCCGTGCTGCGCGAGCGGTATGACGCGGCATTCCTGCGACTGCCGGTGATCGGGCGGCTGGCCCGGGGCTACAACGCGGCGCGTTTTGCGGCGACGCTGGCGATGCTGGCCGGCGCTGGCGTGCCGATCCTGAAGGCATTGCAGGCGGCCGCCGACACGCTGAACAATCAGGCGATGCGCGCGGACGCGCTGACCGCGCTGGTGCAGGTGCGCGAGGGGGCGCCGCTGGCCTCGGCGCTGGCGCGGCACCCGCGCTTTCCCGGACTGCTGGCGATGTTCGCCCGGCTTGGCGAACAGACCGGCGAGCTGCCGCAGATGCTGCAGCGGGCCGCACAGCAGCTGGCCGGCGAGGTGCAGCGGCGCGCGCTGCAGCTGGCCACACTGCTGGAGCCGGCGCTGATCGTCGGGATGGGCCTGGCGGTGATGCTGATCGTGCTGGCGGTGCTGCTGCCGATCATCCAGCTCAACCAGCTGCTACGCTGAGCGGGCCTTCGTCGATGCGCAGCCAGGGCCAGCGGCGCTGGTAGCTGGCCGCCTTGTCGCGGAACAGCGCCCGGTGGTCGCACAGCGGGTTCGGGCGCAGGATGCCGGCGTACAGGTCGGCCAGGCCGTTGGGTGCGTAGAGTGCCGGGGCGTCGCCGCGCGGCGTGTCCAGCGACAGGCCGACGCAGGTGCAGGGCACCAGAAAGCGGTCGATGCCGTCGCGTGCGCTGGTCAGGGCCGGGTAGGGGTGGCCGAACCATTGCGGGTACCAGGTATGCACACGCGCCTGGTTCTTGGTCTCGACCTGCGCGCCCAGGTCCGCGACGCTTCGGCTGACACGTTCGCCGACAGCGGCCTCGGCCTGTTCCGACAGGTCGGCCGCATCGAAGTAGAACAAGTCGTAGTCCTTGATGTCCGCCGCCGCGCTGCGCCCGGCCTGCAGGTTCCAGACGGTCTGGAACAGGCAGCCGGCCACCAGCCAGGCATCCGGCAGACCGAGCGCCGGCAGGCGCTCCAGCAGCGCCCGGTTGACCGGGTTCTGCCGGGTGTCTTGCAGGAATTGCTGCGGGCTCAGATCACCTTGGCGATCGACGCGCACACGTAGTCGATGTTCTTGCTGTTCAGCGCGGCGACGCACATGCGGCCGGTGTCGGTGCCGTAGACGCCGAACTCGGTGCGCAGGCGCACCATCTGGTCCTTCGTGAGCCCGGAGTAGCTGAACATGCCGATCTGGCGCGTGATGAAGCCCATGTCCTGCTGGATGCCGGCGGCCTTCAGCCCGTCGACCAGCTTCTGGCGCATCGCCTTGATGCGCACGCGCATCTCGGCCAGCTCCTTCTCCCACAGCGCGCGCAGCGCCGGGTCGGACATCACGGCGGCGACCACCGCGCCACCGTGCGTGGGCGGGTTGCTGTAGTTCGTGCGGATCACGATCTTGAGCTGGCTCAGCACGCGGGCCGCCTCGTCCTTGTTCTCGCACAGCACGCTCAGCGCACCGACGCGCTCGCCGTACAGGCTGAAGCTCTTGCTGAAGCTGGTGGAAACGAAGATGTCCATGCCGGCCGCCACGAACTTCTGCACCGCGGCGCCATCTTCGGCGATGCCGTAGCCGAAGCCCTGGTAGGCCATGTCCAGGAAGGGCGTCAGGCGACCGGCCTTGCAGACGGCGACAACCTGGTCCCACTGCTCCGGCGTGATGTCGTAGCCGGTCGGGTTGTGGCAGCAGGCATGCAGCACGACGATCGTGCCGGCGCGGGCGGCGTTCAGTGCGGCCAGCATGCCGGTGAAGTTGATGCTGCGCGTGGCGGCGTCGTAGTAGGGGTAGGTCTCGACCTGGAAACCGGCATTCGTGAACAGCGCGAGGTGGTTTTCCCAGCTCGGGTCGCTGATCAGCACCTTGGCGTCGGGGCTGACCTTCTTCAGGAAGTCCGCACCGATCTTCAGGCCGCCGGTGCCGCCGATGGCCTGCACCGTGGCGACCCGGCCGGACGTGACGGCCTCGGAGTCCGCACCGAAGACCAGCGCCTTGACGGCCGCGTCGTAGGCGGCGATGCCGTCGATCGGCAGGTAGCCGCGCGCCTTGGGTGCCTCCATCATCGCCTTCTCGGCGGCCTGCACGCACTGCAGCAGCGGCAGCTTGCCGTTGTCGTCGTAGTAGACGCCGACGCCCAGATTGACCTTGTGGGGGTTGGTGTCGGCAGCGAACTGCTCGTTCAGACCCAGGATCGGGTCACGCGGGGCCATCGGTACGGCGCTGAACAGGGACATGGTGGTTTTCTCTCGGGTGGCAGGGGGATTTCCGGCCGGCAGGCAGCCTGGGTGGCATCCGGGTGCCATCTGCGGTACGCTTGCCGGTTGCCCGGAATTTTAGCCGGCACCCCACCGCCCCCTGAGCCGCCATGAACCACCGCCTTGACGCCGCTGCCGACCTCCCCGCGATCGCCCCGGCGAGCCCTGCGACCGAAGCACCCGGCGGCAGCTTTGCGAGCTTTCCCGGTTCGCCGTTCGAGCTGTACATGCCGTATCCGCCGGCCGGTGACCAGCCTGAGGCGATCGCCCGGCTGGTCGAGGGTGTGCAGGACGGCGAGGTGTTCCAGACGCTGCTGGGCGTGACCGGATCCGGCAAGACCTTCACGATGGCCAACGTGATCGCCCGGCTGGGCCGCCCGGCGATCATCTTCGCGCCGAACAAGACGCTGGCGGCCCAGCTGTACAGCGAGTTCCGGGAGTTCTTCCCGCGCAATGCGGTCGAGTACTTCGTCAGCTACTACGACTACTACCAGCCCGAGGCCTATGTACCGCAGCGCGACCTGTTCATCGAGAAGGACTCGGCGATCAACGAGCATATCGAGCAGATGCGCCTGTCGTGCACCAAGAGCATCCTGGAGCGCCGGGATGTCGTCATCGTGGCCACCGTGTCGGCGATCTACGGCATCGGCCAGCCGGAGGCCTACCACCAGATGGTGATGACGCTGCGCGTGGGCGACAAGGCCGGCCAGCGCGACGTGATCGCGCAGCTGGTCCGCATGCAGTACCAGCGCAACGAGGAGGACTTCGCGCGCGGCAAGTTCCGGGTGCGCGGCGACACGATCGACGTGTTCCCGGCCGAACACAGCGAGATGGCGGTGCGCATCGACCTGTTCGACGACGAGATCGAGTCGCTGCAGCTGTTCGATCCCTTGACCGGCCGGGTACGCCAGAAGATCCCGCGCTTCACCGTTTACCCGAGCAGCCATTACGTGACGCCGCGCGACCGGGTGCTGGCCGCCGTCGAGACGATCAAGCAGGAGTTGGCGGAGCGCTCGAAGCAGCTGGTGGACGCGGGCAAGCTGGTGGAGGCGCAGCGCCTGGAGCAGCGTACCCGCTTCGACCTGGAGATGCTCAGCGAGGTCGGCCACTGCAAGGGCATCGAGAACTACACGCGCCACCTGTCGGGCGCCGCACCCGGCGAGCCGCCGGCCACGCTGACCGACTACCTGCCGAAGGACGCGGTGATGTTCCTGGACGAGTCGCACGTGCTGATCGGCCAGTTCGGCGGCATGTACAACGGCGACCGGGCCCGCAAGACCACGCTGGTCGAGTATGGCTTCCGGCTGCCCAGCGCGCTGGACAACCGGCCGCTGAAGTTCGAGGAATTCCAGGCCCGCATGCGCCAGGCGATCTTCGTGTCGGCCACGCCGGCCCAATGGGAGCAGGACCACACCGGGCAGGTCGTCGAGCAGCTGGTGCGGCCCACCGGCCTGGTGGACCCGGAGGTCGAGGTGCGCCCGGCGACCCACCAGGTGGACGATGTGCTGCAGGAGATCCGGCTGCGCATCGAGCGGCAGGAGCGGGTGCTGATCACGACGCTCACGAAGCGCATGGCCGAGCAGCTGACGGACTACCTGACGGACAACGGCGTCAAGGTGCGCTACCTGCACAGCGATGTGGACACCGTCGAGCGGGTCGAGATCCTGCGCGACCTGCGCCTGGGCGTCTTCGATGTGCTGGTGGGCATCAACCTGTTGCGCGAAGGCCTGGATCTGCCGGAGGTCTCGCTGGTCGCGATCCTGGACGCCGACAAGGAAGGCTTCCTGCGCTCGGAGCGCAGCCTGATCCAGACCATCGGCCGCGCCGCCCGCAACCTGGAGGGCAAGGCCATCCTGTATGCGGACCAGATGACTGACTCGATGAAGCGGGCCCTGGGTGAGACCCAGCGCCGCCGGGAGCGGCAGCTGGCGTTCAATGCGGCGAACGGCATCACGCCGCGCAGCGTCGTCAAGAATGTGCGCGACCTGATCGACGGTGTCTACAGCGAGAAGGCCGGCCGCGAGATGGAGCGCATGGAACAGGACGCGCTGCAGCGGGCGCGCGTCGAGGACATGTCCGAGAAAGACATCGGACGCGAGATCAAGCGGCTGGAGAAGCAGATGCTGGAGCACGCGCGCAACCTGGCCTTCGAGCAGGCGGCCAAGGTCCGCGATCAGCTGATGCTGCTGCGCGAGCGGGCCTTCGGTGCTGCGGGCGGCGACAATGTCATTCCCCTATCGCCGCCAGGGGCAAAGCGCGCGGCAGGCGGCGGCACCGGGCTTACCTGAGCAAATCACTTGGCTTCTGGTTATACTTGAACTAATTAGTCAACAACCACTCCAAACCCCAGCGGCGCACCCGAATCCCGGGCGTCTGCCGCGACAGGAGCCCCGGGCGCCCAGACGGCTCCCGGTTGTTGGACGGTACACCCTCACCTGAAGGAGCTTGTGATGCGACTCACTACCAAAGGCCGGTTCGCGGTCACCGCGATGATCGATCTGGGCCTGCGCCAGAGCAATGGGCCGGTCACGCTGGCCGCGATCAGCCAGCGCCAGCAGATCTCCCTGTCCTACCTGGAGCAGCTGTTCGGCAAACTGCGCCGCCATGAGCTCGTCGAGTCCACCCGGGGCCCGGGGGGCGGCTACACGCTGGCCCGCAAGGCCGAGGACATCACGGTGGCCGACATCATCGTGTCGGTCGACGAACCGATCGACGCAACGCAATGTGGTGGCCGGGAGAACTGCCTGGGCGACGGCGCCCGCTGCATGACCCACGACCTGTGGGCCTCGCTGAATGTGCGCATGGTCGAGTTCCTGGATTCCGTCACGCTGCAGAAGCTGGTCGACGAGCAGCTGGCCAAGGGCCTGCAGGTCGAGGACAAGCCCCAGGTAAAGCGGCCGATCTCCGCGCTGCCGGTGGCCAAGCCGGTCCGCATCAATGCTCCCAACTCGGTGTTCGCCCTGGGCAACGCCTTCTCCAAATCCTGACATCCCCATGGACACGACCCCGCATTTCCCGATCTACATGGACTACAGCGCCACCAACCCGTGCGACGAGCGGGTGGTGGATGCGATGGTGCCCTGGCTTCGGCAGCATTTCGGCAACCCGGCCTCGCGCAGCCATGCCTGGGGCTGGGAGGCCGAGGAGGCGGTCGAGAAGGCCCGTGCGCATGTGGCCGCGCTGATCGGCGCCGACCCGCGCGAGATCGTCTGGACTTCCGGTGCCACCGAATCCAACAACCTGGCGCTGAAGGGTGCGGCCGGCTTCTACAAGACCCGGGGCCGGCACATCATCACCGTCAAGACCGAGCACAAGGCGGTGCTGGACACCTGCCGCGAACTGGAGCGCCAGGGCTTCGAGGTCACCTACCTGGACGTCCAGAGCGACGGCCTGGTCGACCTGGATGTCTTCAAGGCGGCGATCCGCCCGGACACGATCCTGGCCAGCGTGATGTTCGTCAACAACGAGATAGGCGTGATCCAGGACATCGCCGCGATCGGCGCGCTGTGCCGCTCCAAGGGCGTGATCTTCCATGTCGACGCGGCCCAGGCCACCGGCCGGGTCGAGATCGATCTGGCGTCGCTGCCGGTCGACCTGATGAGCCTGACGGCCCACAAGACCTACGGCCCGAAGGGCATCGGTGCGCTGTTCGTGCGCCGCAAGCCGCGCGTGCGCATCGAGGCGCAGATGCACGGCGGCGGGCATGAGCGCGGCATGCGCTCCGGCACGCTGCCGACGCACCAGATCGTCGGCATGGGCGAGGCCTACCGGATTGCCCGTGCCGAGATGGCCACCGAGAACGCCCGCATCCGCGCGCTGCATGAGCGCATGCTGGCCGGGCTGCAGAGCATCGAGCAGGTGTTCATCAACGGCCACCTGGAGCGGCGTGTGCCGCACAACCTGAACATGAGCTTCAACTACGTCGAGGGCGAGTCGCTGATCATGGGCATCAAGGGCCTGGCGGTGTCCAGCGGCTCGGCCTGCACGTCGGCCAGCCTGGAGCCGAGCTATGTGCTGCGGGCCCTGGGACGCAGCGATGAACTCGCCCACAGCAGCCTGCGCATGACGATCGGCCGCTACACGACCGAGGAAGACATCGACTACGCCATCGCGACGATCCGGCAGAACGTGGCCAAGCTCCGTGAGCTCAGCCCGCTGTGGGAGATGTACAAGGATGGCGTGGACATCAGCACCATCCAGTGGGCCGCCCATTGAGCGCCGCGCACGAATCCATTCAGAGGTAAACCCATGGCATATTCCGATAAGGTCGTAGACCACTACGAGAACCCGCGCAATGTCGGCTCCTTCGACAAGGGCGACGAGACGGTTGGCACCGGCATGGTGGGCGCGCCGGCCTGCGGCGACGTGATGAAGCTGCAGATCAAAGTGAACCCGCAGACCGGCGTTATCGAGGATGCCCGCTTCAAGACCTACGGCTGCGGCTCGGCGATCGCATCGTCGTCGCTGGTGACCGAATGGGTCAAGGGCAAGACGCTCGACCAGGCGGCTGCACTGAAGAACAGCCAGATCGCCGAGGAACTGGCGCTGCCGCCGGTCAAGATCCACTGCTCGATCCTGGCCGAGGACGCGATCAAGGCCGCCGTCGACGACTACAAGAAGAAGCATTCGCACTGATCCGTCATGGCTGTCACGTTGTCTGAAGCCGCGGCACGGCATGTCACCCGCTACCTGACCAAGCGCGGCAAGGGGCTGGGCGTGCGGCTGGGTGTCAAGACCACCGGCTGTTCCGGCCTGGCCTACACGCTCGAGTATGTCGACGAGCCGGCCCCGGAAGACCTGGTGTTCGAGGGCCATGGCGTCAAGGTGCTGGTCGATCCGAAGAGCCTGGCCTACATCGATGGCACCCAGCTGGACTACGTCCGCGAGGGGCTGAACGAAGGTTTCCGGTTCAACAACCCGAACGAACGCGACAAGTGCGGCTGCGGCGAGTCGTTCCGGGTGTGATGGCACGGGGCGGAGCGGATCATGGAGCCGATCGTGGCTGAGCCGGCGGTATCGCTGGGCGACAACGACTTCGTGCTGTTCGGCGTGCCGGCGCGCTTCGCGCAGGATGCGGCCGCGATCGACGCCCGCTGGAAGCAGCTGCAGCGCGAGGCCCATCCGGACCGTTTCGCGGCGCAGGGCGCGGCCGCCCAGCGCGTGGCGCTGCAGTGGTCGGTCCGCATCAACGAGGCCTATCGCCGGTTGCGCGACCCGCTGCGGCGCGCCAGCTACCTGTGCGAGTTGCGCGGCATGCCGATCCAGGCCGAAAGCAACACCGCGATGCCGGCCGACTTTCTGGTGCAGCAGATGGCCTGGCGCGAAGCCTTGGAAGACGCCAGCACGCTGGCCGAGGTGCAGGCGCTGTCGGCCCAGGTGGCGGCCCGGCGCAATGACATCCTGTCCACCCTGGGCGAGGCCCTGGACGGCGCCCAGGATGCGGCCCGGGCCGTCGCACAGGTCCGCGCCCTGATGTTCATCGAGCGCTTCCAGGAAGACATCGAGCGGCAGGCCGACACGCTGGCCGACGCCGGATCCACCTGAGGCGCCCCACGGCGCGATTGCATGGCATTGCTACAGATTTCCGAACCGGGGCAGTCCCCGAACCCGCACGAGCGACGCATTGCGGTCGGCATCGACCTGGGCACCACCCATTCGCTGGTCGCGGCCGTGCGCCATGGCCACCCCGAGTGCCTGCCGGACGAGCAGGGCAGGGTGCTGCTGCCTTCCGTGGTGCGCTACCTGCCGGACAACCGCCGCCAGATCGGCGACGAGGCGCTGGCCGCCGCCGCTGCCGACCCGCAGAACACGATCAGCTCGGTCAAGCCTTTCATGGGGCGCAGCCTGCAGGATGTCGCCGATCGCGAACGCCTGCCGTATCGCTTCGTCGACAAGCCGGGCATGCTGGCGCTGCAGACCGCCGGCGGCGAGAAATCGCCGGTCGAGATCAGTGCCGACATCCTGGCCACGCTGCGCTACCGCGCGCAGGACAGCTTCGACGACGATCTCTTCGGTGCGGTGATCACCGTGCCGGCCTACTTCGACGACGCCCAGCGCCAGGCCACGAAGGATGCGGCCACGCTGGCCGGCCTGCAGGTGTTGCGGTTGATCAATGAGCCCACCGCGGCGGCGATTGCCTACGGGCTCGACCATGGCAGCGAGGGCGTCTACGCGGTGTACGACCTGGGCGGGGGCACCTTCGACGTGTCGATCCTGCGCCTGACCCAGGGCGTGTTCGAAGTCATCGCGACCGGTGGCGATTCCGCGCTCGGTGGTGACGACTACGACCGCGCGCTGGCCGGCTGGGCGCTGGAGCAGTCCGGGCGCCAGGCCCTGACCGCGACCGACAAGGTCGCTATCGTGCGTGCGGCGCGGGCCTGCAAGGAGGCGCTGTCCGGCAGCGAGGTGGCGGAACTGCGCGCCGGGCTCTCGACCGGCGAACTGGTGGTGCCGGTCACGCGCGCCCAGTTCGACGCCGTGACGGCGCCGCTGACGCAGCGCACGCTGGCCGCCGCGCGCCGGGCGCTGCGGGATGCCCGCCTCACGGTGGCGGACGTGCAGGGCGTCGTCATGGTGGGGGGATCCACCCGCATGCCACAGGTCCAGCAGGCTGTGGCCGCGATGTTCGGCCGCGCGCCGCTGAACAACCTGAACCCGGACGAGGTGGTCGCGCTGGGCGCGGCGATCCAGGCCAACCAGCTGGCCGGCAACAACCCGGACGGCGAGCTGCTGCTGCTCGATGTAATTCCGCTGTCGCTGGGCATCGAGACCATGGGGGGCCTGGTCGAGCGCATCGTGCCGCGCAACCAGACGATCCCGACGGCGATGGCCCAGGATTTCACGACCTACAAGGACGGCCAGACCGCCATGGCGCTGCATGTGGTGCAGGGCGAGCGGGACCTGGTCGCCGATTGCCGCAGCCTGGCCCGCTTCGAGCTGCGCGGCTTCCCGCCGATGGTGGCCGGTGCGGCCCGCATCCGCGTGACCTTCACGGTGGATGCCGACGGCCTGCTGAAGGTGTCCGCGCGCGAACAGACCAGCGGCGTGGAGGCCAGCATTGACGTGAAGCCCACCTACGGCCTGGACGACCAGGAGATCGCCCGCATGCTGCAGGAGAGCTTCTCCACCGCGCAGGCCGACATGCAGGCCCGCGCGCTGGCCGAGGCCCGGCTGGACGCCGAGCGGCTGCTGCTGGCCACCCAGACCGCGCTGGACGCGGACGGCCACCTGCTGGACGCACCGCAGCTCCGCGCGATCCAGGACCAGATGGCCACCGTGCAGCAGGGTCTGGCGCTGCAGGATGCGGCCGCCATCGAGGCCCTCACGAAGGCCCTGTCGGATGGCACCCAGGCCTTTGCAGCGCAGCGGATGAACCACGGCATCCAGCAGGCGCTTGCCGGCAAGAACATCGAGACCGTCTGAAACGCCGGCCCACCATGCCCGTCATCAAGATCCTTCCCCATGCCGAGTTCTGCCCCGCCGGTGCCGAAGTCACCGCGCCGGCCGGTACCTCCATCTGCGAGGCGCTGCTGGACAACGACATCCGCATCGAGCACGCCTGCGACCTCAGCTGCGCCTGCACCACCTGCCATGTGATCGTGCGCCAGGGCTTCGAATCCCTGAACGAGCTCGACGAGAACGAGGAAGACCTGCTGGACCGCGCCTGGGGCCTGGAGCCGCAGTCGCGCCTGAGCTGCCAGGCGATCCTGGCGCAGCAGGATGTTGTCGTCGAGATCCCGCGCTACTCGATCAACCACGCGCGCGAGAACCACTGAGGCCCGCATGCGGCAGATCTTTCTGGACACTGAGACCACCGGCCTGTATGCCGAGCAGGGCGACCGCATCATCGAGATCGGCTGCGTCGAGCTGCTCAACCGCAAGCTGACCGGTCGCAACCTGCACTTCTACTTGAACCCCGGGCGTGACAGCCATGAGGAAGCGCTCAAGGTGCACGGCATCAGCAACGAATTCCTGCGGGACAAGCCGCCCTTCGCGGCGATCGCGGACGAACTGCTGGCCTATGTGGCCGGAGCCGAGATCATCATCCACAACGCCCCGTTCGACCTCGGGTTCCTGAACCAGGAGCTGGCCCTGCTGGGGCGGCCACCATTTCGCGAGGTCGTGCACAGCGTGACCGACACGCTGGTCATGGCCAAGGAAATGTTCCCGGGCAAGCGCAACTCGCTCGATGCACTGTGCGACCGGCTGGGCGTCGACAACTCCGGACGCACGCTGCACGGCGCACTGCTGGACGCCGAACTGCTGGCCGACGTGTACATCCACATGACGCGCGGCCAGGAGGCCCTGCTGATGGATACCGGCGCCGGGCCGACCGACCGCAGCGACGGCGTGCAGGTGGATTTGCGCAGCCTGGTCCTGCCGGTGTTGCCCGCGAACGACCAGGAGCTCGAGGCCCATGCCGACGTGCTGCGGCAGATCGACAAGGCCAGTGGCGGCAAGACCGTCTGGCAGGCGGCCGGGGTCTGAGCCTGTGGCATAATCCACGGCTGTTCCCGGTACGCACCGGTCGACAGGGCGGTTAGCTCAGGGGTAGAGCACAGCATTCACACTGCTGGGGTCGGAGGTTCGAAGCCTCCACCGCCCACCATCGTAAACACTAGGTTTTACGCTACGATCACCATAGCAAAGCTCTGGGCCTGTGCAAAATCCGGTATAAAAATCACCCAAAAGCCCTTTTCAGCGCGGCTCGCTGCTGACTCACCTCCAGGTGCGCATAGCGCTGTGTCGTCGTGATCGTGCTGTGCCCCAGGATCTTGCTGACCGTGTAGAGATCCGCGCCCTTGGCCATCAGGATCGAGGCGCAGCTGTGGCGCAGGTCATGGAAGTTGACCCAGGGCATTTCGGCCTTGATTCTGGCCCGCTGGAAGCCGCTCTTGAGCCCTTCGTAGTCCTTGTAGGGCAAGGGCACGTACTTGAGCCATTGGCGCAGGCCCGGCGCGATCGGGATCACCCGTGTGCGCCGGGTCTTGGTGTTGCCGCTATGGATCGTGATCGTGTCCCGGCCAATGTCCTCGGCGCGCATCTTCAGGATTTCGCCGCGACGGCAGCCGGTCAGCAGCGCGATCCAGATCGCGGCCTGGACGGGCTCGGGGGCGCTTTCCGCCAAGTGGCTCACCTGCTCGAACGTCAGGAAGATTTCGCGCTTGTTGTGGGTGGGCAGGCTCTTGACCACCAAACCCAGATTGGTCGAGGTCAGACCCGCATCGAAGGCCAGTGACAGTCCCTTCTTCAGTGCCGCCAGGCTGCGATTGATCGTGGCGGCTTCATATTCCGGCCGCATGTCCCGGACGATCTTGGCAGCCACGATGCGGGCGTCCGAAGCCTTGTGGCCCTGCAGCCATGGCACGATCCGGGCAGCGCACAGCTTGGCCGGAGCAGGCCAGCGCAAGGTGTCGGCGTGCTGGACATACAGTGCGATGACATCAGTGAGCGGTGGGTCGCCGGAATGTGCTGTTGCTGTTCTGGTTTCTGCCTCGGTCAGGGAACGTCGGAGATCAGCTTCAAGTTGCTTGGCATCACTCGCCGTCGCATTTTCTGGGCAGATGCGATGAAGGCGTCGGCCGCCGAGCATGACGGCAGCGTGACGGCGGCGGGTCTTCTTGTCGATCCAGGTGGACATGGTTTGTACTCCCTCAGCCACTGCTTGCACTCGACAAGATCGTACCGCTTGCCGCGGCCCACAGGCGTGCAGGGCATGCCGTCAAGTTCCAGGCGGCGGACCGTGGATTCGGAGATTTGCAGAGTCGCGCATAGCTGCTGGCGAGTGAGTTCTGTCATCGTGCGCAAGCCTTTCCCATCGTGGGCAAACAACACGGCGCAACGCCGGTGGCTCCGAACGCAAGCACCCCAGGTTCAAGATACGTAAAACGCGCGAAAAGTGTCGGATTGGGTCGCGGTTGGCACTGGTGACGCGGCAGGGCGCGCATGGAGACGCAAGGGCGTCGCCGCTATGTGGTGGTGACCCCGGCGCTGCTGGCCAGTTGAAGCGGTTCCCTGATGAAGCATGCAATTCCGGCGCCGGGGATGCCTGCTATTGGTGTAATGGCCACTGCTGACCGCGGACCACGGATGGAGGGTCTGAACCTCAGCAACCGAACCCACAGGCGACTTCGAATTTGCCTTCGCGACTGCCTTGCCAATTCTCCCGGATTGGGAGATACTGGCCGCAATGAGGGTCATCGCCAAGAGCAGCCTGCAGAAGTTTTGGGAGCGCCCCGGCTGTGGCGATGCGCGCGGTCCGTTGCACAGCTGGTACGACGAGGCGCTCAAGGCAACTTGGCGATCACCCCAGGATGTCAAGGACCAGTACGCCAGCGCCAGCATCTGCGGCAACAACCGTGTGGTCTTCAACGTGGGTGGCAACAAGTACCGATTGGTGGTCGAGATGCAATACCGCGCGGGCATCGTCTGGGTGAAGTTTGTCGGTACCCATGCCCAGTACGACCGTATCGATGTGGAGAACGTCAGTGAATATTAAGCCGATCCGCAATGACGAAGACCTCCAGGCGGTGTTCCGCCGGCTCGAGGCCATCTTCCAGGCTGAAGAGCAGACGCCGGAGGCTGACGAGCGGGATGTGCTGGTGACGCTGGCCGAGGCTTATGAGAACAAGCACTACGACTTCGGACCGGCTGATCCAGTGGAAGCCATCAAATTCCGCATGGAGCAGCAGGGCCTGACTGCGCGGGACCTCGAACCCTTCATAGGGCCGAGTGGGCGCGTGTCCGAAGTGCTCAATCGCAAGAGGCGGCTGAGCCTGCGCATGGTCAAGAGCCTTCATGATGGGCTGAACATTCCGTACGAGAGCCTGCTCGCGGAAGCTCATTGATCGGCGAGCTTGTCGCTGGCCCTGCGGCGACGTAGGGGGAGGAGGCAGGCCCGGGTTAACGGGAAAGGTAGACCGCGGTGATCTGCTCTCTCCCGTGCCCCAGTTCCTCGCTGATCGTGAGCCGGGCCTGCCTATCGACTTCGCGCTGCTCGGGCGTCTGATGCAGGACAGCGACGGCGACGGCGTCGGGGACTTCCATGACAACGCAATCCATGTGCCGAACGCCGACCAGCGCGATACCGATGGCGACGGCCACGGCAACATTGTCGACGCGGACTTCGACCAGAGCGGGCTGGTGGACTTCTTCGATCTGGCGCAGTTCGAGAACCGCTTCTTCACCCAGGATCCGGATGCGGACCTGAATGGCGATGCGATCGTGGACTTCTTTGACCTGGCGATCCTGGAAGGCCTGTTCTATCAGGCACCCGGTGCGTCGTATGTTGACGCGGCGCCTGCTGCGCCGATGGACATCACGCCGCTGATCCTGCTGGGCATGGCGGAAGGGGCCGGCGCCGGCATGGAAGGACTCGCATGAACACCCGATCATCGTCAAGCAACGAAGGAAAACGACCCATGTTCAAGACATCACTGGCCAGTCTCGGTCTCGGCCTGACCGCCCTTCTGGCAAATCCCGCGCCGGCACTCGCCGCCGGCGCAGAGATCCATTTCAATCCGAGCTTCGAATCGGTGGCGGTCGGCCAGGTCTTCAATCTGGTCTTGCAAGGCAGCGGCTTTGACTTCACACCCGATGGCGCAAGCATCCAGGCGCTGACGGGCGGCCAGAACATCAGCCTGAGCTACAGCGCCAGCCTGCTGGAGATCCAGCAGATCGTGATCGATCCGCGCTGGAACCTGGGCAGCGACGATGGCACGATCAACGCGGCCAGCGGTACCGTGACCGGCCTGCGCTTCGGCACCTTCCCGTCCACGCCGGACGACGCGTTCAACATCGCCACCTTCACTGTCAGGGCCCTGGCGCCGGGCCAGGGGACGCTGCAGCTGGTGTCCGGCATCTATGTGGGCAAGGTCAACAATCTGTCGGGGCAGTCGCTGACTCCGCTGACCCAGCCGGCCGTCGTGGCGGTGGTGCCGGAGCCGAGCCAGTGGGCCATCCTGCTGCTGGGCCTGGGCATGCTGGGCGCCGTGCGGCGGCGACGCGGCTGAGCCCCTCCGGCGCCGGTGCGGTCCCGGCTCAGGTCAGCAGGCCGGCGCGGGCGCTGAGGGCGATCTGGTTGCGACCACCCCCCTTGGCACGGTACAGCGCTTCGTCCGCCGACTGGATGAGGCCGTCCAGATCGATGCCGGGCTGCCACTCCGCGATGCCGCCGGAGACCGTCAGCGTCACCTGACGCGCATCCGGCAGGGTCAGGCTGGCGGCCGCGATGTTCTCGCGCAGCCGGTCTGCCGTCAGCTTCGCCTGGTGGAGATCCGTGCCGGGCATGAGAACGATCATCTCCTCGCCGCCGAAGCGGGCACACAGATCGGTACCGCGCAGGTTGCGCCGCATCAGCCGGCCGATGTGCCGCAGTGCCTCATCGCCCCCGGCATGGCCGTAGGTGTCGTTCACCTTCTTGAAGTGGTCGATGTCCACCATCAGCAGCGACGCATGCTGGCCGGTGCGTTCGCACAGTTCGAGCTGCTTCGGAAAGACTTCGGTGAACCAGGCACGGTTGTGCAGGCCGGTGAGCGCATCGGTCTCGGCCTTGTTGCGGTACTCGCGCTGGATCTCCAGGCTCCCGAGCAGCACGTGGTTGTTCTCCCGGATCCGGCGGGACAGCACATGCAGCAGGTTGAGGGCCATGACCTGCTGCACCGCGAGCATCCGCCACAGCACCGGCTTGGGGATGGCCAGGAGCCCGGTCGCCGCCGCCGCCACCACGTAGGCGGAGGGCATCTCGGCATCGATGATGGACAGCTCCCCGACGCAGTCACCCGGTCCCATGCGGGCCAGCGGGTTCGCGACCCGGGGCTCCAGGCAGACCAGCAGTTCGCCGGTCAGCACGATGTAGATGTCGGTGTTGCGGTGCTTCGGGTCCAGCAGCACCTGCCCGGCTTTCACCTGCAGGATGCGGGCCTCCTGCAACAGCGGCTGCACCGCTGCCAGATCGACCCCCTGGAACAGCCCTGCCTCTCGCAGGACCGGGAACAGGGCTTTGGTGGAGGCTGCGTAGTCGCTCATGGATGGATGACTCCGCCTGACAGGTTGACCGGTGGCGTGACCTTACTGCGCCGCCCAGCCGCCGTCCATGTTCCAGGCCACGCCGCGCACGTTGTTGCCGGCCGGCGAGCAGAAGAACACCGCCAGTGCGCCGAGTTCCTCTGGCGTCGTGAACTGCATCGAGGGCTCCTTCTCGCCCAGCAGTTGCCGGATCGCCTCCTCGTTGGACACCTGGGCCGACGCGGCCCGTGCATCGACCTGCTTCTGCACCAGCGGCGTCAGCACCCAGCCCGGGCAGATTGCGTTGCAGGTGATGCCGGTGGTGGCGTTCTCCAGTGCGGTGACCTTGGTCAGGCCGACGATGCCGTGCTTGGCAGCTACATAGGCCGACTTCTCCGCAGAGGCGACGAGCCCGTGGACCGAGGCGATGTTGATGATGCGTCCCCAGCCGGCCGCCTGCATCGCGGGCAGCGCCAGCCGGGTGGCGTGGAACGCGCTGGACAGGTTGATCGCGATGATCGCGTCCCAGCGCTCGGGCGGAAAGGCCTCGATGCGGGACACGTGCTGGATGCCGGCGTTGTTGACCAGGATGTCGACCCGGCCGAATTCGGCCGCCGCATAGGCCATCATGGCCTCGATCTCGGCGAGCTTGCTCATGTCCGCACCATGGTAGCCCACGCGCACGCCATGGGCGGCGATGGCTGCCTGCGGCGCCTGCGCGTCACCGAAACCGTTGAGCACGATGTTGGCACCCTGGGCGGCCAGCGCCTGGGCGATACCCAGGCCGATGCCGCTGGTAGATCCGGTGACAAGTGCAGTCTTTCCCTTGAGCATGGCAGTCCTCCAATTGAATTACGATCACCCGGCCTGATTATCCGCCGCACCGGCGGGCCGACGACCGGACAGCCCTCCATGACCGAACCTGAACTCCTCCACGTGCAGTGCCCCGATGCGCAGGGCGGCCACCGCATGGCCTATTGGCAATGGGGCGACCCGACGGCCACCCATGTCGTGGTCTGCGTGCATGGCCTGTCGCGCCAGGGCCGCGATTTCGACACGCTCGCCCGGGCCCTCTGCGCGCGGGCCCGGGCACCGCTTCGGGTCGTCTGCCCGGATGTCGCCGGGCGCGGCCGCAGCGATTGGCTGAAGGATCCGGCGCTCTACCAGATCCCGGCCTATGCCGGCGACATGCTGGCGCTGCTGGCCCAGCTGCGGCCGGGGGTGCTGGACTGGGTCGGCACGAGCATGGGCGGGCTGATCGGGATGGTGGTCTGCGGGCAGCCGGGCCTGCCGCTGCCGGTGCCGGTGCACCGGCTGGTGCTCAACGATGTCGGGCCGGCGATCCGCTGGGAGGCGATCGAGCGCATCAAGACCTACCTGGGGGACACCGGCCGCTTCGACTCGGTCGAGGCCGCGGCCGCGGCGCTGCGCGCGATTTCGGCCACGTTCGGGCCCCATACCGATGCCCAGTGGCTGGCGCTGTCCCGGCCGATGGTGCGCCCGCTGGACGGGCCGGATGGCGGTTTCACGCTGCACTATGACCCGGCGATCGCGATTCCGGTCCGCTCCACGACGGCCGAGGCCTCCGCGCAGGGCGAGGCGCTGCTCTGGCAGCTCTACGACAACATCCAGACCCCGACGCTGCTGCTGCGCGGCGCCGACTCCGACATGCTGACGCGCGAGACCGCCACCGCGATGGCGCAGCGCGGTCCGAAGGCCCGGGTCGTCGAGTTTGCCGGGGTCGGGCATGCGCCGACGCTGGTGGCGGACGACCAGGTCGCCTGCGTAACCGACTGGCTGCTGGGCTGACCGGCGCCCCCGCCCCGATGAAGAGCCTCCAGGCTGCCTCCGCCCCGGCCGTGCTGTCGCGCGTGGCCGAGGCCACGGCAGACCGCGATGGCGACGCTGCTGACGCGCTGGAGCGGGCGCGGGCCTTTGCGCTGCCCCTGATCGCCGGCGAACTGCTGGACACCGGCGAGAACACGCTGGCCCATGCGGACGCGGTCGTTGCGATCCTGCGCACGATGGGCGGCTCGCAGCAGATGCAGGCGGCCAGCTACCTGGTCTATGCCTGCGACCATCTGAACCGGCCGCAGGAGGTGATCGCCAAGAGCTTCGGCGCGAACCTGGCGGCGCTGGCGATGGAGACGACGCAGCTGGTGCGCGTGCAGCGCCAGGCCCGGGCCAGCCAGCAGGCGGGTGCCGCGGTACCGGCCGCGCCGATGGCGCAGTCGGCCGCGGCGCAGACCGAAAACATCCGCAAGATGCTGCTGGCGTTCTCGCGCGACCTGCGGGTGGTGCTGCTGCGTCTGGCCTCGCGGCTGCAGACGCTGCGGCACTATGCGGCGAGCAAACTTCCGGTGCCGCCGGGCCTGGCCCGCGAGTCGCTGCAGGTCTTCGCGCCGCTGGCCAACCGGCTGGGCATCTGGGAGATCAAGTGGGAGATCGAGGACCTGGCGTTCCGCTTCCTGGAGCCCGACACCTACCGCGAGGTGGCCCGGCTGCTGGAGCACAAGCGCAGCGAGCGCGAGGACAGCGTCGTGCAGCTGCGCGGCACGCTGGAGGCCGCGCTGCGGGCCGA
>JAEUOX010000013.1 GCA_016790475.1 Rhodoferax sp.
GGCAAGGCGGCCGATGCGGCGGCGGCACCCACGGCCCAGCGGCTGGACGCCAGCGGCCTGACGCTGATGCCCGGCATCATCGATGGCCATGTGCACAGCACCTTCGACGATGCCGCCGGCCACGACGAACTCTTCTACCACCGCCGCCCCGGCATGGCAGCGATTACCGCGGTGCGCAACCTGCGCAAGATCCTGACCTCCGGCTGCACCGGCATCTTCGACCCGGACTCGCTGTTCGATCTGGGCGTGGACATGAAGGAAGCGATCAACCATGGCGTGATCGAGGGCCCGCGCATGGCGGTGGGTGGTTATGCGCTGATGACGTCCGTCGGCGGCGCCGCCGGCCGGCTGATGCCGGACAAGGGCATCATGGCCTACGCCGTGCTGCTGCAGGGCAAGGACGAAATCATGGCCGAGGTGCGCCGGCAGATCAAGATCGGCTGCGACTGGATCAAGGTGCACGTCACCGGCTCGCTGTCGCACCGGCGCAGCGAGGGCGAGATGGTCACCTTCACGAAGGAAGAGCTGCGCCTGATCTGCGACCTGGCCCACGATTTCGGCGTGCAGGTGATGGGCCACTGCCGCGGCGCGCACTCGATCAAGGTCGCTGCCGAATGCGGCTTCGACCAGATCGCCCATGCCACGCTGATGGACGACTCCGCACTGGACGCGCTGGTCAAGCACAAGGTGCACATCGTGCCGGCGCTGACCTTCCAGGCCAACCTGATGGAGTTCGGCGACGCGATCCATGCCAGCCCGACGCTGCAAGGCATCTTCCGCAAGGAGATCGAGGACAGCGCCAAGATGCTGGCCAAGGCCTTCCGCGCCGGCGTGCCGGTGCTGACCGGCTCCGAGAGCGGCTTCTCGGTCACGCCCTATGGCGACTGGCACTACCGCGAGATGGAGGTGTTCGTCAAATACCTCGGCCTCACGCCGCTGGAGGCGATCCGCTGCGCCACGAAGGACGGCGCGCTGGCCCTGCGCATGAAGGACCGCGTCGGCTCCATCGAGCCCGGCCGGCTGGCCGACCTGCTGCTGATCGACGGTGACCCGTCCAAGGACGTCACCGTGATCGGCCGCCGCGACAAGCTGAAGATGGTCATGAAGGGCGGCAAGTCGATCGACCTGACCCGCACCGAGCCGGAGCGCACGCCGCTGCCGGAATGGCGCGTGCATGAGTTCGGCTCCATCCTGTCCAAGGAGGTCGTCTCGGCCGCCCGCGGCGGCAAGCCGGTCGGAGGCCACTGATGGCCAAACCGCTTGCGCTGGTCACCGGCGGTGGCAACGGCATCGGTGCGGACATCTGCCGCGCCGCCCATGCCGACGGCTACCGGGTCGCCGTGCTGGACGCCCGCGGCGATGCCGCGCAGGCCGTCGCCAGCGAACTGGGGGACGCGATCGCACTGACCTGCGACGTCACCGACGAACACGCGGTGGACGCGGCGCTGGCCCGGCTCGGCGCCGTGCCGGACCTGCTCGTCAACAACGCCGGCATCGTCAAGTTCGGCCACCTGGTCGACATGAGCGTCGCGGACTTCCGCCGCGTGCTCGACGTGGACCTGTTGGGCGTCTACATCCTGTGCCGCGCGGTCGGCCGCCAGATGCGCGAGCGTGGCAGCGGCAACATCGTCAACATCTCGTCGATCAACGCGATCACGCCCAGCCTGGGCACGAACGCCTATGCCGCCGCGAAGGCCGGCCTGGTGAACCTGACCAAGCTGCTCGCGCTGGAACTCGGCCCCCACGGCGTGCGGGTCAACTCGGTGTCGCCCGGCTTCGTCGACGGCGGCATGAGCACGCCGGTGTTCGCGAACCCGCGCACGCGCGAGATCCGGACCAAGGCGGTGCCGCTGCGCCGCCTGGGCGCGACCAGCGACATCGCGCAGGCAGTGCTGTTCCTGGCCTCGGACGCCGCGCCCTACATCACCGGGCAGGACCTCGGCGTCGACGGCGGCCTGGTGCACAGCGTGCTGGCCCAGGTGCCGCGGGACTGACGCCATGGCCCGCAACCTGATCCTGACGGGCGGCCTGTTCCACCCGTTCGAGGAGGCCAGCGAGACCCTCGCCGGCCTGCTGGCGCCACATGGCATCAGCTCCGACATCACGACCGACATCGCCGCCGGCCTGTCCTGGCTGGACGACGGCGGCTACGACCTGCTGACGGTCTACGGCCTGCGCTGGCCGATGCGCGAGGAGCGCTTCGCGAACGACCGCGCCCGCTGGGGTGTGGACCTGCAGCCGGCCGACACCGCGCGTATCGAGGCCCATCTGGCGGCCGGGCGTGGCGTGCTGGCGCTGCACACCGCATCGATCAGCTTCTCCGACTGGCCGCGCTGGCGCGAGATCGTCGGCGCCGGCTGGATCTGGGGCCACTCGAACCACCCGCCACACGGCCCGGTCGACGTGCGCATGACCGCGCTGACGCACCCGATCACGGCCGGCCTGCCGGCGTTCAACTTCCCGGAAGAGGCCTACGCGATGCAGGACTACGTGCCCGGCATCGAGGCGCTGGCCACGGTGCAGGCCCCGTCGCAGGACCGCCCCTGGCCCAGCCTGTGGGCGCGCGAAGTCGGCCCGGCCCGCGTCGCCTACGACGCGCTGGGCCACGACAGCGCCTCGTTCAACCACCCGACCCACACCCGCATCGTGCAGCGCTGCGCGCTGTGGGCGCTGCGGCGCAGCGACGAAGAGATCCTGCGCGTCTGACGCAGCCACCACGGAGCACCCCCATGAGCAGCCTGCAAGGCAAATCCATTCTCGTCACCGGCGGCGGTACCGGCATCGGTGCCGGCTGCGCGGCCTATTTCGCGTCGCGCGGCGCCCGCGTGACGATCAGCGGCCGGCGCGAGAACCGGCTGCGCGAGGTGGCGGATGCCATCGGCCCGGCCTGCCGCATCGTCGTCGGTGATGTCACGTCGGCCGCAGACCGCCAGGCCATGGTCGACGCGGCGGTGGCCCACGGCGGCGGCCGGCTGGACTGCCTCGTCAACAACGCCGGCATCACGCACCACGGCGGCCTGATGGAGCAGACCGAAGCCTCGGTGATGAAGGTGCTGCAGAGCAATGTCGCCGCGCCGCTGCTGCTGACGCAGGCCGCGCTGCCTGCGCTGGAGGCCAGCCAGGGCAGCGTGATCTTCATCGGCTCGGTGCACACGCGCCTGGCGATGGCCGGCCGGCTGGCCTATGCCGCGTCCAAGGGCGCGGTGCAGAACATGTCCCGCGTGCTGGCCGCCGAGCTCGGGCCGCGCAAGGTGCGCGTCAACTGCGTGATCCCGGGCGCTGTAGCCACCGAGATCAATGCCGCCGTGACCGGCCAGGATCCGGCCGAGGCCAAGGCCTTCTTCTACAAGCTGGCCCACATGCACCCGATCGGCCGCATCGGCGAGCCGGAGGACATCGGCCAGGCGATGGAATACCTGATGCTGGCCACCTGGACCACCGGCGCCGTCGTCGATGTCGACGGCGGCATGGGCCTGGGCGCCGCCAAGCTCTGAGCCCTCTTCCCCTTTTCTCACGACCCCCACCATGACCACCACCACCGAAAAAGACCTGCTCTCCCCTGACATCTCCGACAACGCGCTGGCCGAGGCCCGCTCGCTGCTCGGCATGCCGATCCGGCTGGAGCAGTACAACTACGAAGCCTCGCGCGACGTGATCCGCCACTACGCCTGGGGCATCGGCGACGACAACCCGATCTATGCCGATCCGGAGTACGCGAAGCGCACGAAGTGGGGCACGATCATCGCGCCGCCGACCTTCTTCTTCGCGTTGTGGGATGCGGTCGTCGCGCCCGGCCTGCCGGACGTGCAGTGGTACTACTCCGGCATCGACGCCGAGTTCTACCACCCGATCAAGCGCAACGACACGATCACCGCGTCGGCCGAGTACGTCGCCGCCGAGCCGCTGTCCGGCAAGACCGTCTCCAACATGATCGTGCAGACCGGCGATGTCCGCTACCACGACCAGGACGGCCGCCTGATGACCAAGGTGTTGTCGCACTGCTTCCGCGTGGCCCGCTCCTCCGCGAAGGGCGGCCTGAGCTACGCCCCGCGCGAAAAGCATGTGTTCAGCGACGCCGAGCTCGAGAAGATCGTCGACGCGCAGATCAACGAATACGTGCGCGGCGCCGAGGTGCTGTACTGGGACGACGTCGAGGTCGGCAGCGCGCTGCCAGGCACCGTGCGCGGCCCGATCAACCAGCTCGACATGACCACCTACTACTGCGGCGCCGTCGGCACCTCGGGCTACAAGTCCACCAAGCTGCGCTGGAAGTACAAGCACTGGGCGAACAACAGCCCGGAAAAGCTGCCAAACAACTACGACAAGAGCTACTACGGCGCCAAGGTGCTGCCCTCGATCGGCCACCAGGACGCCAAGGTCGCGACCGTCGACCTCGGCATGCCCGGCCCCTACGACAACGGCCCGCAGCGCTGCGGCATGCTGACCACCGTCGCCACCAACTGGATGGGCGACAGCGGCTTCGTGCGCAAGGTCAGTGCGCGGCTCAAGATGCCGGTCATCTTCGGTGACTGCAACTTCTTCAAGGGCAAGGTGACGGCCAAGCGCAAGGAGAACGGCATGGCGCTGGTGGACCTGGAGCTGTGGGGCGAGAACCAGTTCGGTCAGGTCACGATCAAGGGCTCGGCCGTCGTCGAACTGCCCTGCCGCTGACACCGCAGCGCATGAGCGATCTCACCCGCCTGCTCCGGCCCGCCAGCATCGCGCTGGTGGGGGCCTCGCCGGACGCCACCAAGCTGGCCGGCCGGCCGCTGGCCTACCTGAAACGCTACGGCTACCAGGGGCGCATCCACCCGGTCAACCCGAAGCATGCGGCGATCGACGGCGTGGCCTGCAGCCCGTCGATCCAGGCCCTGCCGCGCGACATCGACCTGGCGCTGATCCTGCTGCCGGCGCATGGCGTGGTGCAGGCGCTCGAAGAGTGCGCCCAGCAGGGCGTGGCCACCGCGATCTCGATCGCCGGCGGCTTCGCCGAAGCGGGTGCCGCGGACGAGCAGCACAAGCTGACTGCGATCTGCCAGCGCACCGGCATCCGGCTGGTCGGGCCCAACTGCGTCGGCCTGCTGCATCCGGCCCATGGCATCACCGCCACTTTCTCCAGCGAACTGAAGAACGCGATGCCGCGCCCGGGCAAGGTGGCGCTGTTCACGCAGTCTGGCGCGCTGGGCAACTCGCTGCTGCAGAGCTTCAATGATCTGGGGCTGGGGCTGGCCTACTGGGTGTCCACCGGCAACGAGGCTGACATCGGCGTGCTGGAACTGGTGGAACACGCGATCAGCGACGACGGTGTCGAGCTGATCGCGCTGTATGTCGAGGGCCTCAAGCAGGGGCACCGGCTGCTCGACCTGGCGCGGCGCGCACGCGCCGCCGGCAAGGCGATCGTCGTGCTGCGCTCGGGCCGCTCCCAGCTCGGGCGGGCGGCGGCGGTCTCGCACACCGGCAAGCTGGCCGGGGCCTGGAAGGTCTGGTGCGACGTGGCCGCTCAGGCCGGCATCCTGACGGTTGACAACCTGGACCAGCTGCTCGATGTGGCCACGGCCTTCGACCTGTTCGGCTATCCGTCGCGCGATGGCGCCGCCGGCCTGGGCGTGCTGACGATCTCCGGCGGCCTGGGCGTGCTGATCTCCGACGCCGCGGCCGATGTCGGGCTGGAGCTGCCGGCCTTCACGGCGCAGACGCAGGCCGCATTGCGCAGCGTGCTGCCGCCGCAGATGTCGGTCGCCAACCCGGTGGACACCGCGCTGTTCACCGACGAAAAGGGCTACTCGCTGTGCGCCGAGACGGTGCTGCACGATCCGGCCATCGGCACGCTGCTGCTGGTGCTGACGCGGCTGGCCCATGACTACACCGCGCTGCTGCCCTGGCTGGAGCGTCTCAGCGGCGAGGCCCGGGCGATGGGCAAGCGGCTGGCGGTGTCCTACCTGTCCTCGTCCGACACGCTGGGCGCACCGGAGCGCCGCCAGCTGGTCCGTGCCGGCGCGCTGGTCTTGCCCACGGCCGAGCGCGTCGTCGGCGCAATCGGCCGCCGGGCGATGGCCGCGCGCGTGCTGCCGGCCGGTGAATCCGCCGGGGCGGCCGCTGCCGGCGGCACCGTCGAGGACTTCCTGGCCCAGGCCCGCGTGCCGCTGGTGTCGGAGGGCGTTTTCGGCGATGTCGCGGCCGCCTGCGCGTTCGCCGACACGCACGGCTACCCGGTCGTGCTCAAGGTGGTGTCCCCGGACATCGCGCACAAGAGCGAGGCCGGCGGCGTCGCGCTGAACATCGCCGATGCGGCTGCGCTGCAGGCCGCCTGGGCGCGGATGCAGCAGTCGGTCGCGGCCTACGCGCCGCAGGCCCGCATCACCGGCTACGCGGTGCAGCCGATGCTGCGCGGCGGCTTCGAGCTGATCGTCGGTTGCTCGGTCGACCCGGAGCTGGGCCGGGTGCTGATGGTCGGCGCCGGCGGCATCTGGGCCGAGGTGCTGGACGACGTGCGTTTCCTGGCGCTGCCAGCCAGCCCGGACGAGATCACCCGGGCGCTGGACAGCCTGCGCGTCGCGCCGATCCTGCGCGGTGCCCGCGGGCAGGCGCCGCTGGACGTGTCGGCGGCCGTCGCCGCGATCCACCGGCTCGCGTGCCAGTTCCACGCCGACACAGGCGTGGCCGAGGTCGACCTGAACCCGCTGCTGGTGCGCCCGCACGGCCAGGGCGCAGTCGCGCTGGACGTGCTGGTCGTTCCTGTCTCTTCCCCCCCGAAGGAGTAAGGCCATGGCACCGCCGGACACCGCCGCTGCGACCGTCGACGCCGACATACCGGCCGCCGCATCGGAACCGATGAAGTCGCTGCGCACCGGCCTGCGCGTGCTGCTGGAGTTCGAGCACAACCAGCGCGACTTCAGCGTCACCGAGCTGGCGCAGCGCTGCGGCCTGTCCAAGAGCCAGGTGTCCAAGATCCTCAGTGCGCTGGTCGACAGCGGCCTGCTGGTGCAGGACCCGGTCACCCGCACCTATTCCGTCGGCCAGCGTTGTTATGTGCTCGGCTCGCGCTTCACGACCTACGACAGCCTGTGCCAGGCCGCCACGCCGGTGATGCGCGAGCTGCTCAACCGCACCGGCCACAGCGTGCGGCTGTCGGTGCCCGATGGCGAGCAGACGCTGTACCTGATCGGCCTGGAAGGCCCGATGTTCATGGACACCGGCTGGCACTCCGGCAACAGCGTGCCCTTCGGCGCGTCGTCGGCCGGCCGCGTGCTGATGGCCCACCTGGACCCGCAGACGACGGATCGCCTGCTGTCCCTGCCGGTGCCCCCGCTGACCAGCAACACCGTGCGCGACCGGTCGATGCTGGAGCGGCTGGTCGCCGATGCGCGCCGCACCGGCTACTGCGTGCAGCGCAACGAAACCTCGCTCGGGCTGGGCGTCGTGTCGGTGCCGCTGTTCAAAGCCGGGCAGCAGATCGTCGGCGCGCTGGGTCTGGCCTTTCCGTCGCACCATGTCGGCGCCGACGAGGAGGTGCAGCTGATCCACGCACTGCACGAGGCGGCCCGCGCGATCTCGCAGCGCCTGGGCTGCGGTGTCTATCCCTACGGCGCCGCGGCCCCTCCGGCCCTGGCGACGGCAGCCACCGAAGTGGCCTCCCCCTGAACCCCGCTCCCGGCCCGGCACGCCTGCCGGCCCCTGCAATCACCCCACCGAGAGTACCCATGTCCCTGAATCTTCGACGCCGTACCCTGGCAAGCGCCGCACTGGCCTGCCTGCTGCTGCCTGCCGCGCAGGCCCAGACCTTCCCCAACCGGCCGATCAAGCTGCTGATCGGCTTCGCGGCCGGCGGCCCGCTGGACCTCTACACCCGCATACTGGCGCAGGATCTCTCGGCCAGCCTGGGGCAGCCGGTCGTCGTCGAGAACCGCGCCGGCGCCAGCGGCCAGCTGGCCACCGATGCGGTGGCCCAGGCCGAGCCGGACGGCTACACGCTGCTGTCCACTGCCTCGACCTTCATCGTGAACCCGATCCTGCTGAACAAGCCCAAGCCGGACCCGCTGAAGGACTTCGTCGCCGTGTCGCACACCGCGGTGCTGCCCACCGTGCTGGTCGTCGGGCAGGACCACCCGGCGAACAACCTGCAGGACCTGGTCCGCATGGCCAAGACCAGCCATGTGACCTATGCCTCCGCCGGCACCGGCGGCCCGGCCCACCTGGCCGGCGCGCTGCTGGCGCACAGCACCGGCACGTCGATGACGCACATTCCGTTCAAGGGCGCGGCACCGGCCATCGCCGAAGTGATGTCGGGCCGGGTCTCGTACACCTTCTACACGATGTCCGGCCTGAAGGAATACGTGGCCGCCAAGCGCGTCAAGCCACTGGCGATCACGGCCATCCAGCGCCACCCGGACTTCCCGACCGTGCCGACGATGACGGAAGCCGGCGTGCCGGGCTTCGACAACGTCGGCGCCTGGTTCGGCATCGTCGCGCCGGCCGGCACGCCGGCCGCCGTCGTCGCGCGGCTCAACAGCGCGATCGACCGCTCGCTGAACAAGCCGGAGGTCCGCGAGAAGCTGGTCGGCATGAGCATGGTGCCGGTGGGCGGCCCGCCGCAGGCCTTCAAGACTTTCCTGGAGCAGGACCAGCAGCGCTGGTCGGCGCTGATCAAGGCCGCCGACATCAAGCCGGAATAGTCGCTTTTTAGAAGCGGCCGTGGCGCCCGGCGCCGGCCGCGAAACGCGTTGCGCCCTGCAGCGCATCGTCCAGGCAGGCCCGCCCCCGCTCCCATTCCTGGTGCAGGGCCTCGGCCAGCGGCAGATCCCACTGCCGCAGCGCGCTCATCCGGTCCGCGCGCATCGTGGCCTGCGGGAAATCGGCCAGCTGCTGCGCCAGCGCCAGCGCGGCGGCCAGGCCCTCGCCGCGCGGCACGACCCGGTTGCACAGGCCCATCTGCAGCGCCGCAGCCGCCTCCACCTTGCGCCCGGTCAGGATCAGGTCCATCGCATGGCCCATGCCGATGAGCCGCGGCAGGCGCACCGTGCCGCCGTCGATCAGCGGTACGCCGAAGCGCCGGCAATAGACGCCGAAGTAGGCGTCCTCTTCCATCACCCGCATGTCGCACCACAGTGCGAGCTCCATGCCGCCGGCCACGGCCGCGCCGCTGATCGCGGCGATCACCGGCTTGTCGAGCAGCAGGCGGGACGGCCCCATCGGGCCGAGTGGCTGCGCCTGTCGCGGATCGAAGTCCAGACCGGCCTGCAGCGCGGCACCTGCCTGCGGGTCCTGCGCCAGCAGGCGCGCGCCGGACTGCAGGTCCCAGCCGGCACAGAAATGGCCATGCGCCCCATGGAACACCGCAACCCGGGCGTCCGGGTCCGCGTCGAAGGCCAGGAACGCGGCATGCAGCGCCTGCGCGGTCGCGGCGTCGACCGCGTTGCGCACGTCCGGGCGGTCCAGGCGCACCACCCAGACAGGCCCCTGTTGCGAGCATTGAACGGCATCCGGCATGGCCCGATTGCATTCGCCCTATGGTTTACCCGCTATCGGGGACAACCCTGAAGGCTTTTTATGCCGGAACCGCTATAAACGGGACCCATAAAACGACAGGGGACAGTGTGCAATTTCTACAGCTGCTGATCAGCGGCGTTGCGCAGGGCTGCATCTACGGCCTGATCGCGCTGGGGTTTGTGCTGATCTACAAGGCGACCGAGACCGTCAGCTTCGTCCAGGGTGACCTGATGATGCTGGGCGCGTTCGTCGGCCTGGCCATGATGACGGTGCTGCAGTTTCCGTTCTGGGTGGCGGTGCTGGGTGCCATCCTGGGCATGGGCGTGGCCGGCATCGCGCTGGAGCGGGTCGTCATACGCCCCATTCTGGGGCAGCCGGCCTTCTCGATCGTCATGCTGACGATCGGCATCGGTTATGTGCTGCGCGGCCTGGTGACGATGGTGCCGGTGATCGGCACCGAGACCCATGTGCTGCCAGTGCCCTACAAGGACGCCATCTGGAACCTCGGCGGCCTGGTCGTCAACGTCGAGCAGATCGTCGTGATCACCTTCACCGCACTGCTGTGCGGGCTGCTGTTTGCGGTGTTCAAGTACAGCAAGGTCGGCATCGCGATGCAGGCCACCTCGCAGAACCAGCTCGCCGCCTATTACATGGGCATCCCGGTCAAGACGCTCAACGGCCTGGTCTGGGGCCTGGCCGCCGCGGTGGCGGCGATCGCCGGGCTGCTGCTGGCGCCAATCACCTTCGTGCATGCCAACATGGGCTTTGTCGGCCTCAAGGCCTTCCCGGCGGCGGTGGTCGGCGGCTTCGGCAGCCTGCCGGGCGCCATCGTCGGCGGCCTAGTGATCGGGCTGGTGGAGTCCTTCGCCGGCTTCTATGCCCCGGAGGGCTGGAAGGACATCGCGCCCTACATCGTCGTGCTGATCATGCTGTGGATCAAGCCCAACGGCCTGTTCAGCAGCGCGATGCGCAAGAAGGTCTGAGCCCGCCATGCGCTTCATCTTCAAGACCGACTACGGGCAGGATGTCCGGCTGGCCAAGCACGGCGGGCATGTGTTCTGGTATGCGCTGCTGCTCGCCGCTCTGGCGCTGGCGCCGCTGGTGGCGCCAGAGTACTGGCTGGCCCAGATCACCTTCGTGCTGATCTACGCGGTGGCCGGCCTGGGCCTGATGCTGGTGGCCGGCTTCACCGGGCAGTTCTCGATCGGCCATGCCGCCTTCCTGGGCATGGGCGCCTACACGCACGCGATCCTGAACAACCTGGGCGTGCCTTTCCCGCTGGCGCTGACGATCGCGGCGGCCCTGTCGGCGGCCATGGGCGTCGTGATCGGCGTGCCTGCGTTGCGCGTCAAGGGCATCTACCTGGGCATGGCGACGCTGTCCTTCGGCTTCATCGTCCAGGAGGCCTTCACGCGCTGGAACTCGGTGACCGGCGGCAACAAGGGCCTGCATGTGAAGCCGCCGCAGCTGTTCGGCTGGGAGCTGGAGAGTGCTGAAGGCTTCTACTACCTGTGCCTGGTGCTCACGGTGCTGTGCACGCTGGGCGTGCTGAACCTGCTGCGCTCGCCCACCGGCCGGGCCTTTGTCGCGATCCGGGACTCGGAGGTCTCGGCCCAGAGCATGGGTATCCACCTGGCGCGCTACAAGACCATCTCGTTCGCGCTGTCGGCCGCGATCACCGGCGTGGCCGGCGCGCTGTATGCGCACAAGCTGCAGTTCATCTCGCCGGACCAGTTCGGCCTGCTGCAGTCGATCGAGCTGCTGCTGCTGATCGTCGTCGGCGGCCTGGGCTCGGTGCATGGCGCCTTCCTTGGCGCGATCTTCCTGATCAGCATGCCCCAGCTGATCGTGCTGCTGAAGGACTACCTGCCCGCCCCGATCGGCATGGCGCCCGGGCTGCAGGGCGTGGTGTTCGGCGTGGTGCTGATCGCCTTCGTGCTGTTCGAGCCGATGGGCATCTACGGCCGCTGGCTCAAGGTGCGCACCTACCTGCAGATCTTCCCGTTCTACCGCAAGGGCATGTTCAAGCGGCAGAAGTCCTTCCAGAAATCGGACCGCCTGTCATGAGCGCAGACAACGACGTCCTGCTGTCGGCGAAGAACCTCAGCATGCGCTTCGGCGGCGTGCTGGCGGTCAATGGCGTGAGCTTCGACGTGCGCCGCGGCGAGGTGTTCACGCTGATCGGCCCGAACGGCGCCGGCAAGACCACGGTGTTCAACCTGATCAGCCGCCTCTACACGCCGACCTCCGGCGAGATCTTCTTCGCCGGCGAAAACCTCACGCACACGCCCCCGCACGAGATCGCCCGGCTGGGTATCGCCCGCACCTTCCAGAACATCGAGCTGTTCGAGCATGCCTCGGTGCTGCAGAACCTGCTGATCGGGCGCCACACGCACCGCAGTACCGGCCTGTGGAGCGAGATCTTCTTCACCCGCAAGACGCGCCAGGCCGAGATCGCGGCGCGCGAGCAGGTGGAGCAGGTGATCGACCTGCTGGAGCTGCAGCACTACCGCGACACGCTGGTGGCCGGCCTGCCCTACGGCGTGCGCAAGGTGGTGGAGCTCGCGCGCGCACTGGCCACCGGCCCGAAGCTGCTGCTGCTCGACGAACCCTCCTCCGGCCTGAACGTCGAGGAGACCGGCGACATGGCCTTCTGGATCAAGGACATCCAGCACGAGCTCGGCATCACGGTGCTGATGGTCGAGCACGACATGAGCCTGGTGTCCAAGGTGTCCGACCGGGTGCTCGCGATGAACCAGGGCGCGCCGCTGGCGCAGGGCACGCCGTCCGAGGTGCAGAACGACCCGGGCGTCATCGAGGCCTACCTGGGTTCCTTCGACGATGTGTCCTCGCTGCGCCGGCCGGCCGGCACCACCGCGGCGCGCGGAGGTGCGGCATGAGCCAGTCCCCGCCGCCGGTCAGCGACCAGCCGGTGCTCAAGCTGCTCAATGTCGAGAGCGCCTACGGCCCGATCAAGGCGATCCGCGGCGTCAGCCTGCAGGTGCGCCGCGGCGAGATCGCGACCGTGCTGGGCTCCAACGGCGCCGGCAAGACCACGATCCTGAAGACCATCTCCGGCATCATCGACCCGCGCAAGGGCTCGATCGAGTTCAAGGGCAACGACATCACCGCCCGCGACCCGGCGCTGATCGTCCAGCAGGGCCTGTGCCATGTGCCCGAGGGCCGCGAGGTCTTCCCGCTGCTGTCGGTGCGCGACAACCTGCTGATGGGCGCCTACACCCGCAGCGACGGCGACGGCGTGCAGAAGGACATGGAAGCGGTGTTCGGCTATTTCCCGATCCTGCGCGAGCGCGCGACGCAGGACGCCGGGCTGCTGTCCGGCGGCCAGCAGCAGATGCTGGCCATCTCCCGCGCGCTGATGGCCGCGCCCGACCTGATCCTGCTCGACGAGCCCAGCCTGGGCCTGTCGCCGAAGCTCACGAAGGAGATCTTCGAGATCGTCGTGCGCATCAACCGCGAACGCGGCGTCACGATCCTGCTGGTGGAGCAGAACGCCAACATGGCGCTGAATGCCGCCGACTACGGCTATGTACTGGAGAACGGCCGCATCGTCATGGAAGACACCTGCGCCAACCTGCGCGAGAAGGAGGACATCAAGGAGTTCTACCTCGGCATGAAGGAAACCGGGGTGCGCGGCGACCGGCGCTGGAAGAAAAAGAAGAACTGGAGATGAGGCCCACCCCATGAGCAACCTCTGGACGCTGACGCGCTACACGCCCAACACGACCATTCAGATGGCCGGCGAGACCATCCCGGAGATGTTCTGGAATGGCGTGAAGGCGCGTGGCCCGAAGGTCTGGCTGCGCCAGAAGGAGCTGGGCATCTGGCACAGCTGGACCTGGGACCAGGCCGCCCAGGAGGTGCGCGAGATCGGCGCCGGCCTGCTGAGCCTGGGCTTCGAGCGCGGCGAGTGCGCCGCCATCCTGTCGAACACGCTCGTCAAGTGGGTGCTGGCAGACCTGGCCATCCTGAGCTGCGCCGGCGTGTGCAACGGCATCTACCCGACCGACGCGCCGAGCCAGGTGCAGTACCTCTGCGAGGACTCCGGCACCGTGATCCTGTTCGTCGAGGACGAGGAGCAGCTCGACAAGGCGCTGGAGGTGCGCGCGCAGCTGCCGCGCCTGCGCAAGATCATCGTGTTCGACATGAAGGGCCTGCGCGAGCTCGACGACCCCGGCGTGATGTCGCTCGACGCGCTGCGCCAGGCCGGCCGGGCCTGGCTGCAGCAGCACCCGAACGCGATCGAAGAGCGCGCGCGCTCCACCCGCCCGGAGGACCTGGCCATCCTGGTCTACACCTCCGGCACCACCGGCAAGCCCAAGGGCGCGATGCAGAGCCAGGCCGGGCTGGTCTTCAGCGTGCGCCAGGCCAACATCCGGCTGCCGAAGCTGGAGGTGGACGAGCGCATGTGCTTCCTGCCGCTGTGCCACATCGCCGAGCGGATCATCGGCGAGTACTCCTCGGTCTACAGCGGCTGCGTGCTGAACTTCGTCGAGAACCCGGACACCATTCCGGAGAACGTGCGCGAGATCTCGCCCACCTTCCTGTTCGCGGTGCCGCGGGTCTGGGAGAAGTTCTATTCCGGCGTCGTGATCGGCATCAAGGAGGCCTCGCGGCTGCAGCAGCTGGTCTACGGCTGGGCCATCGGCATCGGCGGCCAGGTGGCCGACCGGATCCTGGCCGGCCAGCCGGTGGATGGCTGGCTGAAGTTCCGCTTCGAGCTCGGGCGCCTGCTGGCGCTGAACAACGTGCGCAAGATGATCGGCATCCACCGCGCGCAGGCGTTGCTGTCGGGTGCTGCGCCGATCTCGCCGGAGCTGATCCGCTGGTACCTGGCGCTGGGCATCCCGATGCTCGAGGGCTGGGGCATGACGGAGTCCGGCGCGCTGGGCACCTTCAGCACCGCCGACCAGATCCGCCCCGGCACCATCGGCCGCGCGGCCGACGGCATCGAGGTGCGGGTCGACCCGCAGACTGGCGAGCTGCTGATGCGCGGGCGCAACGTGTTCATGGGCTACCTGAACCAGCCGGAAAAGACCGCCGAGACCATCGACAAGGATGGCTGGCTGCACACCGGCGACGTGGGCACGGTGGACGCCGACGGCCACTTCCGGATCACCGACCGGATGAAGGACATCATCATCACCGCTGGCGGCAAGAACATCACGCCCAGCGAGCTGGAGAACGAGCTGAAGTTCTCGCCCTACATCACCGACGCGGTGGTGATCGGCGACAAGCGTCCCTACCTGGTGGTCATCATCATGATCGACCAGGAGAACGTCGAGAAGTACGCGCAGGACCACGAGGTGCCCTTCTCGAACTATGCCAGCCTGACCCGCGCGCCGGAGGTGCAGGCGCTCATTCAGACCGAGCTGGAGCGGGTGAACAAGAAGTTCGCCCGCGTGGAGCAGATCAAGAAGTTCTTCCTGCTCGACACCCAGCTCAGTGCCGAGGACGAGGAGCTGACCCCGACGATGAAACTCAAACGCAAGCTGGTCGAAAAAAAGTACGCTGCGCAGATCGACGCGATGTACCGCTGACCACCCCACCGCTCACCTTCACCACCACAGGAGACTGCCATGAAACTGAAAACCGCCTTCGCCCTGGCCACGCTGGCCCTGGCCACCGGCCTGGCCACCGCGCAGACACAGGGTGTCAGCAAGAACGAGATCGTGATCGGCTCGATTCAGGATCTCTCCGGCCCGCTGGCCGCGCTCGGCAAGCAGGTGCGCTACGGCATGCAGCTGCGCGTGGACGAGCTCAACGAGCAGTCCGGCGGCATCCACGGCCGCAAGATCAAGCTGCTGATCGAGGACTCCCAGTACGACCCGAAGAAGGCCGTGCTGGCCGCCCAGAAGCTCGTCAACCAGGACAAGATCTTCGCGATGATCGGCCACATCGGCACGACGAACAATCTGGCGGCCATGCCGATCCAGTTTGCGAAGAACGTGCCCAACCTGAACCCGATCACCGCCTCGAAGGAGATGTACGAGCCCTTCCACAAGCTCAAGTTCGCGTTCTCGGCCAGCTACTTCGACCAGATGCGCGTCTTCGCGCCGAAGGTCGCCAAGGAGAAGAACGCCAAGAAGGTCTGCACGCTCTACCAGGATGACGACTTCGGCACCGAGGTGATGAACGGCGCCGAGGCCGGCCTGAAGACCATCGGCATGAGCCTGGCCGAGAAGACCACCTACAAGACCGGAGCGACCGACTTCTCGTCGCAGGTGGCCCGTCTGAAGGCCGCCGAATGCGACATGGTGATCCTGGGCACGGTGCTGCGCGAGACGATCGGCACCATCGCCACCGCCCGGCGCACCGGCTTCAACCCGACCTTCCTCGGCTCCAGCGCCGCGTACTTCGACCTGGTGCACAAGCTCGGCGGCAAGGCGATGGACGGCCTGTACGCGACGATGACGGTGCAGAACCCCTACCTGGACTCGGCCTCCCAGCCGCTGCGCTTCTGGGCCACCAAGTACCAGACCAAGTTCAACGAGGAGCCGGCGGTGTTCTCGGTCTACGGCTACACCGCGGTCGACAACTTCATCACCGCCGCCAACGCTGCCGGCCCGAACCTGACCACCGACAGCTTCATCAAGGCGCTGGAGACGGTCACCTTCCCGGCGGACATCTTCGGCAGCCCGGTCACCAAGTTCGGCCCGACCAAGCGCCAGGGGTCGGATCAGGCGCGGCTGTCGCAGATCGTGGATGGGAAATGGAAGGTGTTGCAGTAAGGCGCTGCCGATCTGCAGACAGGATGACCGGCCGGTGAAGACTGGCCGTAGGAAAGGCCACCTCCGGGTGGCTTTTTTTCGGCGGTTGGATCGACTGCGCTCAGCCTTCGAGCCGTTCCATTTCCCAATTGCTCCAGTCGCGCGCGCTGCCGAGTTGACGAGGTCAACCCTGCACAGCAGCTGCCATCGCGCGCTCCATCTCTTTGGGGTTTCGCATCCACTCCGCATGGGCGGCCGCTGCGTCTCCTGGAAACAATTCCTCATCGCCGCCTGCCAAGGCTGCGACCATGTTCGCAGCGAGGTCCGCAGGTGACTGCTTCGGACCCTGCAGGTCACTGCTCATCGTCGTGTCCACCGCCGTCGGGTAGACCCCACAGACCTTCACACCGTGGTGTCGCCACTCGGCCCGCAGTGCCTGCGTCAGTGAGTGGGCTGCAGCCTTGCTAGCGCAATAGCTCGCCATCAACGGCAGGTTCACGTGACTCAGGAAGCTCAACACAGTCATGAACGTGCCGCCTCCGCGACCTGCGAGCAGCGGGGCGAAGACTGCAGCAACATTCATCAGGCCGAAGACATTGACGTCCATCTCGCGCCGCGCAATCTCCAAGGCGTCACCCGCACGCAAGCGGCGGTTGCCATTGACGCCAGCGCAATTGATCACAACAGAGATATCAAGGCCCTTGAGTCGTTCCGCCAGCGAACGAACAGATGCCAGTTCGGCAACGTCGACCGACTCCACCATGACGCCCGGACGATGGGCCCCCGCCGCTGATGGCCGCAGCGACGTGACCACGATGCGGGTCGCACGTGCCTCGCACAGCCGATCCACCAGCGCGGACCCTATGCCACCAGACCCGCCGATCACCAGGATGCCTGATTGCTTCAGATCCAATCCCACAGAGCCTTCGACGCTTCCACCCATTTGCAACAACTCCTGTTCCTGACTGCAATCGCAGTACCGTTCGCAGATCAGAAGTATACAGTATGTTGTATGGGAGATTTGCCGGTGCAATCCTGTCTGCTGGCAAAATCGAGCTTCCGCACACCGAGAAGCAAAACCCGCATGGCTGTCGCATCCATTCAAGATCCTTTGCCCAAACAGGGCGAGTTATCGAAGCAGAACATCCGTGATCAGGTCTACGCCATCCTGCGGGACCGGATGTACAGAGGTGAGATCTCCTACGAAGACCGGTTGGTTGACCACGAGATTGCGGCCCAGATGAAGATCTCCCGGATGCCGGTACGGGAGGCGCTGATGCAACTCAAGAGCGAGGGGCACCTGGAAGGAACTTCGCGAGGCTTCGTGCTGCCGCAGTTCACGCCCGAGGACATCGCCAACATGTTCGAGATCCGACTGCTGCTGGAGCCGCATGCTGCGGCCAGTTCATGCAGCCATTCGACGGTCGAGGGGCTTGGACGGATGAAGCTGGCGGTCGAGGAGGCCGGGCGGGCCCACCGCAAGGATGACGTGCTGACCTACATGCATGCGAACTGGACCTTTCGATCGGCCTGGGTGGACATGGTGCCCAACCAGCATCTGGTCCAGGTGATCAATCGCCTGCGTGACCATGCGCAGGCGATCCGCTTGGCAACGCTCAAGGACAAGGAGTTCCGCGTGTTGTCGTTGCAATACACCAAGGAAATCCTGGAGGCTTTTCTCCGCCGCGACACCGATGCCGTCCAGGCGCGGGTGGCCCACAACCTGCGCGTATCCGCCGCATCCTATTACGCCAAGCAGGAGGCCATGCTCAGGCCTGTCACCGGGGGCGCCCCAGCCGGCGCCACGCCGACGGCACCGACACCTGCCCGCAAACGCAATCGCTGAGCGGTCGAACGCCGCCGGGGCGGTCGGCCCGGACACTCACGGTTCAGGGGCAGGATCAGCCAGGAAGAGGCAGTGATCCGACGGAACGAGATGCTGGCATACACAGCGAAGTTCCCGCACTCGTGCGGCTTCCGGCCACAACGCGGCGACCGTGGCCCGCAGCATGCCGACGATGGCATGGCACGAGGGCGCATCGTCGCGGGTGCTCCCCGCCGCAAACGGACTGTTGCGCACTTCCAGCCACAGCTGCCGCCCCTCCCGACGGAAACTCCAGACTCCCCATCCCAGCGAAGCAGAGTTGTCCACCATGGCCTGCAGCAGCGCATCGGGTCCGACCTGTGCCAGGTATGCGCGCACGCTGTCGGAGCCAAAGCGGGTGACAGATCTGCCCAATGTCTGCAGGGCAAGTTCGCGCGCCGGCCCCTCCATCTGATCGAAGGCCCCCATCAACACATCAGCACGCAGCATCACATAGCGCCTGTCCCCATCCAGGACCTGCCCGCTCTCGATGTCGAAGAGAAGTCGCTGGTGCAGTCGCGAAGAGCGCATGGCGATGCGAAGCGTCAGGGAAACAGCTGGATGGCCTCGTGGGCGGCCGTGGCGTTAACAAGGTTGACGCGCTTGAGGACGATGCGCAGCCCCTGGGCTGTCGGGCGCAGCCGATGGCACCACACCCCTGCCAGCTGGAATTGGCGGTTTCCACGCGCTTCCGTGTAGTGGAAAGGGGTCTGGACAAGGAGGCATCCATCTTCGGTCGCACCCGTCAAGCCAGGCTGCTGCAGCACGTGCACGCTGCGCACGCCTGGCGCCAAGGAATGCGCCCGCGGACCCTGGAGGCGCCGGATCCTGGTGGCCAGCAGGATGCGGTCCTCGTAGGCCAGAGAGGCATGGCCATGGGGATCGCTCTGGCGGTCGCCTGCCAGTGGCACCCAGTAGCACCCCTCTGGAGCGAACAATGACAGCCATTCTTCATGGCGCCCCTCATTGAGCAGACGTCCCTCATGGACGACAAACTGGACTGGATCGGTGCTGGTGGTCAGCGTGCTCATTCAGTTCTCCTCGCTTGTGGCCATGAATCGAGCCCAAGCCTGGAACTGGTTGCGCATCAGCCGTTCGCTGGTCCCCTTGCAGGCTATCGTGCCGACGGTCTCTTCCGCATTGCCATCGTGTCCGCGGTGCAGGCTCACCCACTCGTTTCCAGGCGCCTGCAGGCCTTCCTGGATGCATTCGAACAGGTGGATGTCGTCGTGCGCGACGATGGACATGGGAGAAAACACCAGCCGGTTGTAGGTCAGGGCACGCTGATGAAGCAGATCCGGTGCCCCTTCGGCGCGAAAGCTCCATGCCTCGACCATCATCCGGTCCACGGACAGCGGTCGAATGACCCGCATCACCAGTGGCGCACCCTTGATGGCGATGCTCGGATACAGGACCGAGTTCTGCGGCGCCATGCGCAAGACGGTGGCAGCGCGCTCTGCCCCGTGAGCCGCCGCCAATGCTTCCCGGTAATCCTGCGGGTAGGCATAGCCGGTGTGGGTGCTCATGCTGACGGCCAGCGCGCTGTGGCCATGCGGATAGACCTCCGCATCCAGCTGATTGAAGAAGTCGTAGCCCGATGAGAACGGCAGCAACTGCTCCACGGCCATCGGCAGGGGCTGATCCGGAGCCGCCCCCTGAGCCTCCCACACGCCTTTGGCGGCCTTGCCCGCCGATTCGTGGGTGGACACAGGGTGCACGGTGTCGTTGATGTTCTCCAGGTACATCTTCCAGTTGCAGCGAATGACATTGCGCAGCACGCCGCCGGCCACCACCAGCCGCCCAGTGGGAGATCGGTCTGCCATGTTGTCCAGCCACTGCAACGCTGCACCGAAATAGTCCTCGAACCCAATGCCTTCCCGATCCAGCCGAACGAAGACAAAGTCACGGTAAACCGCCACCGCGCCCACGCGTCCCAGACCAGGGATGTCTTCGCGCTGGGCGATGGCCGAATCCGCGTACTCCTGGCGCAGCGGAATCCCCAGCGTGGCGCCGTCCAGTCGGTAACTCCAGGCGTGGTAGGGACACTGCAGAATCTTGCCGACGCTGCCTTGCTCATTGGTATACAGCTTGCTGCCCTTGTGGGCGCATCGGTTGTAGAACACGGCGATCTCGCCATCGGACTGCCGGACCACCATCAGCGGGCGGCCTGCCAGGTCGAGCGTCACATAGTCACCCGGCTGCGAGATCTGGCTCCCGTGTGCCACGAAATTCCACGTTGCAGCGAAGAATTTCTGCTGCTCCTGGGCAAACACCTCGGCGGAGATGTAGGCATCGCGGTGGACCCGGTCGGGCTGGACGAGACGCGAAGCGGGCGGAGAGACCTGTTGGTTCATGGCGTGGCCTGCATGGGTTTGATTCAAGAGTGACCCCGAGCGCGGTCCACATGGGCGGACCGTCCCTCAGCCGTGCCGATCAGTCGACCGCGGCACCGGTCTCCTGAATGATCGGGCGGTAGCGATCGACTTCCGATTTGATGAAAACATCGAACTGTGCCGGGGACATCGGCGACCGGCTGTAGCCGAAGTCAGCGAACTTCTTCCACATCTCCGGGTTGGTCATGACTTTTTCGAAGGCTGTATTCAGGCGGTTGACGATGGCTGGGGCGGTGCCTTTCTTGACGGCTGCGCCGATCCACAGATCCATCAGCATGGCGGGGTAGCCCAACTCCGTGGTGGTCGGTACGTTGGGCAAGAATTCGCTTCGGCGGGAGGCAGCGACGGCCAGGGGAGCCGCCTTGTTGCTGCGCGCCAGGTTCAGCGTGCCCGGCACGCCGTCGAACAGCAGATCGATCTCATTGGCCATGATTGCCTGGAAGGCCGGCGGCGCACCCTTGTAGGGGACGTGGGTGAACTTGGCCTTGGGCTCGGCACGGGCCAGCAAGTGACCCAGGATGTGCGGCGCAGTACCGGGGCCGAAAGAGCCATAGTTGATGTTCTCCCCTGCTGCCAGCGCGTCCTTGAGGGCCTTGAGGCTGCTGATCTTGCCGCTGGGGCTGCCGTACATGACCATCGGTGTGCGAACCAGCATCGCCACACCGTCGAAGTCCCGCACCGGTTGGTACTGAAGCTTCGGGTAGAGCGTCGGGTTGATGCCAAATGCGCCAACCTCGGCGACGAAGACGGTGTACCCGTCTGCAGGCGCGCTCGTGATGGCGGCGGCACCGATCTGCGCCCCTCCACCTGGCTTGTTGTCCACCACGATCGGCTGCCCCAGTTGGTTGCCAAGTTCCGGCCCGATGGTGCGCATCAGTGTGTCGACGGCGCCGCCCGGTGGAAATGGGATGACCATCTTGATGGGCTTGGACGGGTAGTTGTCTTGCGCAGCACTGACGACGCAGATGGCAGCGAGCAAGCCTCCTGCGAGGGAGCTGATGAAACGTTTCATGGAGGGGTCCTTCACGGTTGGTAGGGAAATGGGCCGGATGGCCAACGGAAGTGATTTCTGCGCGACAGCCAGGCTCTCAGAACCTGCCGCTCAGGAGCGCACCGGCCTCGGGTACCACGGCCTCGAGTCCCAGGGCCTTGAGCATGCGGTAGGTGGTACAGACCGCCGCCGATACGACGGGGATGCCGAGTTGCGCCTCCACCGTCGGTATCACGGGCAGCGACGGCATCTGCACGCAGGCGGAGATCACGAGGGCATCAGCGCCTTTGCAGTCCAGCCGCTGGTAGATCTCGAGCAAGCGGTCAGGGTCATGGCGCCCGACCTCCAGGTTGTCCGGAATCTCCAACGCGATGAAGTCCAACACCTCGAAGCCCTCGGCAGTGAGGTAGTCGACCACCAGCTGGGTCAGTGGCTTGAGGTAGGGGCAGATCACGACAATGCGCTTGGCCCCCAAGGCCTGCAGGCCTTCCACCAGGGCGCCGGCGCTGGTGACGACGGGGGCCGGCGCGTCGTTCTCGACCGTGCGGGCATGCAGCCTTGTCTGGGACTGGCGGTGGTAGCCCAATCCCATGCTCATGATGGCCACCAGGCAGGCATAGCCAAGCACATCCACCCGCGCATCGCTCAACTCGACGGCGCAGCGATCGCTGTCGCGATCCATGGCCTCCAGTTCAGCCTTGACCACCTTCTTCATCCGCATGCGGCTGGAGTGGAAGGTGAAGCGTTCGGGCCGGATCGACTGGCGGGCCATCAGCATCGCCGGGATCTCGGTCTCCATGGTGGTGTTGGACGAGGGCACGATCTGCCCGATTCGAAACGGGGTCCGACTCATGGGACGTCTCCAGCATGTGTTGCGATGGTGAGGTCGCCGCCCACCGGGTCGGGCTGATGGACGTCGCCGTTTTGGAAGGATGCGGGCTGAAGCCCTCGGCGGTTGACGCGCAGGTCGAAGATGTCGAATCGGTTGTAGTGCCCCGTGATGTCGTGCATCTGGCGCGGCTGGATGCATCGGGCGAGGTCGATGTCCGCGTACACGATACCCTCGGTGTCGATCAAAGGCGCACCCACGACGCGCCCGTCGGGCCCGATCACCCCGGAGAACGCGCTGCTCTTGCGCGCAAGCAGGCCCGCGCTGCCGGGGAATGCGGCCTCCATCATGGCGATGGTCTCCGGCGAGATCGTCGAACACGCCACGACGGTGAACACCTTGCCCTCGAAGGAGTGCGCCATGGCCCGCACCTTGATGGCCTCAGCCATGTCGTAGTCCGGAGGCGCCACCGGCAGTGAGATGTAGCTGGCGACATGCACCAGCTCGCCCTGGGCCAGCAGGGCGAAGCGTGCGAGCGTGTTGGTGTTCTCGCCACAAGCCAGCATTCCGATCGGGCCGATGGCGGTGTCATGCACGCGCAGGCCCGCGCCATCACCGGGTGCCCACGACAGCTTCTCCGCCCATGTGGGCACCAGTTTGCGGTGGCGACCTAGCAGGCGGCCATCGGGACCGATCAGGAGCAAGGTGTTGTAGATGGTGGAGATACTGTGCGCGGGCCGCTCGTTGCATCCGATCACCACGTGGACGGCGCAATCGCGGGCCGTCTCGGCGATCCGGGCGATCTCCGGCCCGGGGACCTGGATGGCGGACTCGCACAGGCGCTGGAACCATGGACTGGCTGCCACCGGATTCGCGATCCAGCTCCAGTAGGGGTAGGCAGAGATGAAAACCTCGGGAAAGACCACCAGCGCCGCGCCACCCGCTGCGGCTTCGCGCACCAGCCGGCATGCCTTGTCGACGGTCGCGACGGTGTCAAGAAAGACCGGGGAGGCCTGCACGGCAGCGGCCTTGAAGGGAGTGTGCCTGGTCATGCGCCGCTCCCGCTTCAGACTGCCACCACGGGGTGTCGGATCTGGCCGATTCCCTCGACGCACGCCACCACCACATCGCCGGGCACGAGCCATTCCTGGGGGGTGCGGCCGGCACCCACCCCTGCCGGTGTGCCGGTGGCGATGATGTCGCCGGGTTCGAGGGTGATGCCGGCGCTGATGTCGGCGACCAGCTGGTCGACCTTGAACAGCATGTGGCGGGTGTTGGATTTCTGCTTCATCACCCCGTTCACTGTGAGCCACAGGTCCAGGCACTGCGGGTCTGGAATCTCGTCGGCGGTGACGATGCACGGACCGAACGGTCCGTAGCTGTCTTGCCCCTTGGAATAGATCCATTGACCGGCCCGGCGGCAGTCCCGGGCGCTGATGTCGATCATCACGCTGTAGCCGAAGACGTGCCGCAGAGCGCCCTCCACGCTCACCCCGCTGGCCCGACGACCGATGACAACCGCGAGTTCGACCTCCCAGTCCAATTGGCGCGTGATCCTCGCGTCATGCCGGATCGGGTCTCCGGGCCCCACGACCGTGGTGGGTGGTTTGGAAAAGATGACCGGTTGCTTGGGCAGGTCGCTGGCGGTGTCCAGCGACTGGCTGGACTCTGCCACGTGCTCGACGTAGTTCAGGCCGATGCCGAAGATGTTCTTGCGCGGGCGGGGGATTGGTGCAAGCAGTTGGACGTTCGTGACCGGCACCGAGCAGCCTGCAGGCCAGTTCCCTTCGGCGGCGTCCAGCAACTGACGCAGCGCGCGCCAGGCCGAGGGGCCCAGATCGATCAGGGACAGCATGCAGGCAGGCAGGTCGACGCCATGATGGGCGGCGAAGCGCTGCACATCGACGATCTCGTCGCCCTGGAGGGCGCCCAGGCGTGCGGCGTCGACGACAGAGCTGCGGTAGGTGGCAAGACGCATGGATGCTCCGGGCAAGTGGTCAGGTTGTGGCAGTGGTCTGGTGCCCGTCGCCGGATTCGAGGGCTTGTTCCCGGTACAGGCTCATGGCCTTCATCACGGGGAGATCGCTGAAGCAGAACAGGCAGGCGTCCTCGGTCGCCTGGGTGTTGGCGTGTTCATGCCAGGCCCAGGACGGGACGCAGAAGATGTCGCGTTCCCGCCAGTCCATGCGCATGCCGTTGACGATGGAATAGCCCTCGCCCTTGGCGACCTGGTAAAGGAAGCTGCCGGTATGGCGATGGGCGCGGGTGTGTTCGCCAGGCCGCAGCAACTGCATGCTCGCGCCGATGGTGGGCATCACCGGCCCGCCGGTCAGCGGATTGACGTAATGCATCAGGATGCCATCGTGCGGCGACCCT
>JAEUOX010000018.1 GCA_016790475.1 Rhodoferax sp.
GCTGCGCCCGGAGAGGATCTCGTCGCGCACCTCGGCGCCGACATACTTGCCGAAGGTGTCGCGGATGCGTTCACGGTCGCGCAGGCCGGCGACCATCCGGTTGAAGCCTTCGGTCACCTCGCCGATCTCGTCGTTCGAGACCACCGGGCAGCGCGTGTCCAGCGCCCCCTGCTCGACCCGCGCCATCGCCGCGCGCAGCTGCCGCAGCGGCCGCGCGACGCTGCCGGCGACGAAGCCCGCCAGTTGCACCGCGACCAGCAGGCCGGCGACCGCCAGTACCACCTGCACCAGCACCAGGTTGCGGACGATCGCCTCATGCGCCTGTTCGTCGGCCCCCAGCAGCGTGTTGGCCCGCACCAGCGTGGCCACCGACTGCACCGCCAGCGGCATCACGCCGATCAGCAGGAACAGCACCAGCAGCCGCAGGCGGACCGGCAGCCGCGGGGCACCGGTGGCGGACAGGTCGCCCTCGGGCAGCAGCACCGGCAACCGGCGGCGCCAGTGGTGTTCGGTGGCCAGGAAGATGAAGACGCTGACCAGCGTACCGGACACCACCATGATCCCGAAGCTCTGGCGCAGCGCGCTGGCGGGCTGGAAGTACCCGGAAAGCAGTGGCCAGACGACCCCCCAGATCAGCGCCGACAGCACCCAGCCGGCATACGTCAGCACCGCGAAGAAGGCCGGCACCAGCACCGCCCGGCGGCGCAGCGGAGCCGCCTGTGGCGTTGCGGGGAGTGCGCCGACATGGCGCACCACCGGCCCGGCCCAGCGCGCCGCGATCCTGCGGCCGAACAGGAACAGCGCGCTGAAACCCGCGACGAAATACAGGGTTTCGCTCCAGCCCAGCCGTGCGGCACTGTCCATCGCCGACGGGTCCAGGAACCGGAAATAGGCGAAGGTCACCAGTGCGCCGCCCAGGTTGCCGAGCAGCAGCGTCAGGAACAGCCGCGGATCGTGCGGGCCGAGGGGGGGCTCCTCGGGCGGCACGGGTGGAGGGGCCGAGGTGTCCATCACGTCAGGCCAGCGCTGCCAGCCGGGCCATCAGGCTGCCCGCGGGATAAGGCGCGTTCTTGTCGACGCAGGCCCGGCGCCAGGTCTCGTTGTACAGGTGTACGAAGGCGGCATCGGCCGCCAGCGCCGTGGCGGCCAGCAGGCTGCCGGGGCAGTCCCACCAGGCGATCGGGTTCGCGAACTCCGGCGGCAGGATCGCGAAGCCATGCTGCGGGTGCATGTTGACGATGCCGGTCAGCAGCGAGGGCCCGATCTCGCTCCAGCGGATCTCGTCCTTCGGGAAGCGCTCGGCATAGACCCGGGCCAGGTCGACCAGG
>JAEUOX010000034.1 GCA_016790475.1 Rhodoferax sp.
GGCTGGTGGTGGCCGCCGGCGGCGCCGGCCGTGTTCGCCGCACTGGTCTATCCGCTGTGGAGCTGGCGCCGGCTGGAGGCCAGCCTGAGCACGATGGCGCGCGAGACCACCCGCATCGCGGCGCTGGCCCGGCCGGGCGCATCGGCCGCGTCGGCCGTGCTGCCCGGCGGCTTCCTGGATCCGGTCGAGTCCCGGATCCAGGCGATCTCGCAGGCGGTGGACCGCATCGCGGATGCGCTGGTCGTGGACGCCACCGCGGCGACCGACGGTCCGCTGCGCGAGGAGATGATGCGCCATGTGGCCCACGACCTGCGCTCACCGCTGGTGTCCCTGCGCTCGCTGGCCGAGCAGCTGCGGGGCGGCGGGGGCGGCGCGGTGGACGCCGCGCTGCTGGAGCGCATCGACGCCTGCGCGCGGCGCTCGCTGGATCTGACGGAGCAGTTCCTGCTGCTCGGGCGGGCCCAGGCGCTGGATGCCACGCATTTCGCCGAGGTGGACCTGGTGCAGCTGCTGCACCAGACCGCGGACGACCTGTGGGAGGACGCCCAGCGCGAGGGCGCGCGCATCGTGCGCGTCTGTGCGCTCGATCTGGCGCTGGTGCAGGGCGATGCGCGGCTGCTGCAGCGCGCACTGATGAATCTGGCCTGGAACGCGCTGCGGCACGGCCGGCGCGGCGGCACGGTCACGCTGTCGCTGACCGCAGACCTGCCACGCAGCTACACGCTCGCCGTGCACGACGAGGGCGCCGGGTTTCCGCCGGAGCAGCTGGCCGCACTGACGCAGGCCTATGCCCAGGGCGGCGGCGATGCGCGGGGCTTCGGCCTGGGCCTGGCGCTGGTTTGTCTGGTTGCCGACAAACACCGGGCCCGGACCGTTGCATTTCATCCACAGGAGGGCGGGTTTTCCATCCGTATTTGCTTTGTTTACGATTGAGGTGGCGATTCATTCATAGACTTGACCGGCACTCGGGTACCTGCCGGACATGAAGTCTTCACTTGTTTCCATTTCACGCATCGTTCAGGGCCTGCTGGCCGCACTGTCCCTGGCCCCGGCCGTCGCGCTGGCTGCGCTTGGCGCCTCGGTCACGCTGGTCGGGCCGGACCCGATCTTCCCCGGGGAGTCCACCAGCCTGCGGATCCAGCTGTCCAACAGCGCCGCCACCCCGGTCACCGGGGTGGCCTTTCCGGCTGTCGCCCCGCTGACATTGCCTGGCACGCTGCCGGACGGCCTGCGCATTGCCGGTGCCGCGAGCTACACCTGCACCGATCCGAACGGCAATGTCACGACGCCGGGCGCCGGCAGCCTGTCGGCGACCGTCGGCTCGCAGGTCATTGCGCTGTCCGGCGGCAGCATTCCGGCGCAGTCTGGCGGTACCGACGGCACCTGCGTGATCCTGGTGCCGGTCACCGCCGGCTCGTCCAATGGCGCGCTGGCCAGCTACGCCTACACGCTGTCCAGCGGCGGCGTCACCGGCACCGACGGCGGCGGCGCGGTGGCCAATGTCGGCACGGTCACGCAGACCATCGGCGTGCGCGGTGTCAATGTGCCGGCGATCTCGAAATCCTTTACCGGCGCCCCGGCGGTGCTGGGCGGCGCGCCGGTGCGCCTGAGCATCACCGTGACCAACCCGAACGGCATCAGCCTGCCGCAGGTGGATCTGAGCGACGTCTTCCCGCTGCTCGGCGGTACGCCGGCGCTGCGCGTGGCGGCCACGCCGAACGCGCAGTCCAGCTGCAGTGCCGGCGGCACGCCTCCGGCCTTCAGCCCGGCCGCCGGGGCGTTCTCGGTGTCCGCGACCGGCGGCACGGTGGCACCCAACGGCAGCTGCACGATCGCGGTCGATGTGGTGGCCAACACCACGAACGGTGCGGTGTCGGCGCTGCCGACGAACACGATCGACCGCACCACCCAGTTCAGCAATGGCCTGGGGCTGGTACCGGCGCAGAACGCCAGCGCGTCGGTCGAGGTGCGCTCGCCGCTCTCGGTGGCCAAGTCCTTCAGCAGCGCCGCGCTGGCCAGCGGGCAGGCCGGCAGCCTGACGATCACGCTGAGCAACAGCGGAAGCACGCCGCTGACGGTGACCACCTTTGACGACACGCCGATCGACGGTCTGGGCAACCCGGCCAGCGGCCTGAAGGTCACCGGCCAGTCCACCACCTGCGCCGGCGGCGTGGCCAGCGCCATCGGCAATGTCGGCGTGCGGCTGACCGGCGGCAGCATTCCGGCCGGCTCGCTGGCGGCACCGGGCAGTTGCAGCGTCACCGTCAATTTCACGGCCACCGTCACGACGCCGGGCGTGCCGGTCAGCTTCACGAACAGCGTGCCGACCGGCGCAGTCGGCGTCACGACGCCCGGCATCGTCAGCGCGCCGGTGTCGGCCTCGCTGCTGGTCGTGGATGACCTGCGGGTGCTGAAGACGTCCAGCCCGGCCGACCCGGCGCCGGGCAACCCGGTGCGCTACGAGGTCACCGTGCAGAACTTCGCCAGTGCGGCACGTGCCAATGTGTCGGTGACCGACGTGTTCTCCAACGGCCAGACCTTCCTGACCGGCACGATCGGCGGCATCAACTACACGCCCACGGTCTCGGCCGGCTGCGGCACGGTCAGCACGGCGGCCGTCACCGGCGCGGCGTCGGCCACGCTGACCTTCCAGACACTGCCGGCGCGCATCAGCATCACGACGCCCAGCGCCTGTACCGTCAGCTTCTGGGCCATGACCAGCCCGGCCGCCGCCGCCGGCTCGCCGGTCACGAACAGCATCGCCGACGGCGCCGTCAGCTATCCCGGCATTCCCAATCCGGTGTCCGGTGCCACGTCCACGCCGGCCGGCACGATCGACCGGCCGGTGCTCACCGTTGCCAAGGGCTTCACGCCGGCCGGGCCGCTGTCCGAGGGCAGCATCACGCGGCTGCGCATCGTGCTGACGAACCGCTCGGCCAACCCGCTGAGCAATGTGTCGGTGTCCGATCCGCTGCCGACCAACGGCGGCACCGGGCAGATGCGCATCGCATCGCCGGCGAACGCGGCGACCTCGTGCGGGCCCGGCGTGATCACCGCGGTGCCCGGCTCGAGCTCGATCACGATGAACGGCGCCACGGTGCCGGCCCGCGCCAACAGCGGCGCCGGCGCCGCCGGCACCTGCACGCTGCAGGTCGACGTGATCGCGCCGGCAGGCAGTTATGCCAACACCGTGTCGGCCGGCGGTACCGAAACCCTGGCCAACGGCGCGACGCGCTCGGTGGACCCGGTGACCGGCAATGCCGCCATCACGTTCACGTCGGCGATCGGTGCGACCAAGTCCTTCAGCCCGGCCACGGTGTCCTCCGGCGGCCGCTCCACCGTCACGGTGCGGGTCTCCAATGCCGGCGCGGTCGCGCTGACGAACCTGGCGCTGACCGACACGCTGCCGGCCGGCATGGTGCTGGCCACGCCGCCAGCGGCCTACAGCACCTGTGCCGGCACGCCGGTCGTGACCGGTGCCGCGGGCGCCGGCAGCATCGCGCTGGCCGGCGCCTCGCTGGCCGGTGGCGGCAGCTGCGACCTGGTGTTCGACGTCGTGGCCACCGGCGGCGCAGCCTGGACCAACACGATCCCGGCCGGTGGCATCTCGGCCGATGGCGGGGTCGTCAACACCACCGCGGTGTCGGCGGTGCTGGGCTTCGCGGCACCCAGCCCGCTGACGGTCGCCAAGGCCACCAACCCCGGCACGCTGACCTTCCCCGGCCAGGTGAGCCGGCTGACGGTGGTCATCACCGGCGGCAGCAGCTCCGTCAGCGGCATGGCGCTGACCGACCATTTCACGACGAATGGCCTGGCCAACGGCACGCCGAACGGCATGGTCATCGCGCCCACGCCGGCAGCCAGCACGACCTGCCCGGGCGGTGTCGTGACCGCCGTGCCAGGCGGCACCTCGCTGGGCCTGTCGGTGGCCTCGCTGGCCAACGGCGCGCAGTGCGCGATGTCGGTCAATGTCACCTCCACCGCGGTGGGCGGCATCACCAACCTGATCCCGACGAACGCGATCACGACCGACCAGGGCCTCAGCAACGCCGGCCCGGCGCAGACCAGCCTGTCCACGCAGTCCAACCTCGGCGTGACGAAGAACTTCACGCCTCTGGTGGTCAAGCCCGGCGAGCGCACCCGGCTGCGGATCAGCTTCTTCAACGCGACCGCGCTGCCGCTGGCGAACCTGGCGGTCACCGACAACCTGCCCGCCGGCCTGACCGTGCCGGTCGGCGCCAACCCGACCAGCACCTGCCTGGGCGCCACGATCAGCGCACCTACGCCGACGCAGGTGCAGGTGAGCGGGGCCAGCGTGCCGGCCGCCAGCGGCGCGGTGGCGGCGAGCTGCTTCTCCGAGATCGATGTGCTGGTCTCGGCGCAGGGCGACTATGTCAACACGATCGGCGCCAGCAGCGTCACCGGCACGTCCGGCGGCATCCCGGTGACGAACTCCCAGCCGGCCACCGACACGGTGCGCGGCAAGAACCCGCTGGTGCTGCACAAGGCGCTGGACAGCCGCACGCTGGATGCCGGCAACCCGGACGGCTTCACGACCGGCACCGCGAGCCAGCCGCCGGGCAGCTTCGCGGTGCTGACGATCCGCATCAGCAACCCGAACACCGCTGACGTCACCTCCGTCAGCCTGCGCGACACGCTCCCCGCCGGGCTGGTGGTCGCCACGCCGGGTAACGGCAGCACCACCTGCACCGGCGGCCTGGTCACCGCGCCGGCCGCAGGCACCAGCGTGCGCCTGAGCGGCGCGACGATCCCGGCCGGCGGCGCCTGCACCGTGTCCGTGCGGGTGCTCAGCAACATCCCGGGCAGCTATGTCAATACGATCCCGGCCAGCGCGGTCAACAGCGCCGAGGGCGTCAGCAACGAGGAGCCGACGCAGGCGCAGCTGACGGTATCGACGCCGCCGTCGGTGACGAAGCAGTTCGCGCCGCCGGTGATCGCGCCGGGCGCGGTGTCGCGGCTGACGATCTTCCTGAACAACAGCAATGCCGCCGCCGCAACGCTGACGGCTCCCTTCACCGACAACCTGCCGACCGCGCCGGGCAGCATGGTGGTTGCAGCGGTGCCCAACGTGCAGACCAATTGCGGCGGCGGTGTCGGTGCCGTGAGCGCCGGTGCGGGCGATGCCAGCGTCACCTATGCCAGCGGCCAGGCGATCCCGCCGGGTGGCTGCACGATCAGCCTGGACGTGACCGCCAGCGTGCCGGGCAGCTACGCCAACAGCATTCCGGCCGGGGCGCTGCAGACCACGCTGGGCACGAACCAGGCGCCGGCGAACGCCACGCTGGCGGTCAGCACGCAGGGCTTCATCTCCGGGCGGGTTTTCCATGACAACAACCCGGTGCCCAACGGCGTGTTCAACGCCGGCACCGACACGCCGATCCCGGGCGTCGCGATCGAGCTGCGCAGCGGTGCCACCTGCAGCGGCGCGCTGGTGGCCAGCACCACGACCGACGCGGCCGGCAACTACCTGTTCGCCGGTCTGGCGGCAGGCACCTATTCCGTCTGCGAGCCGGTGGCGCCGAGCGGCACGCTGAACGGCACGACAACGGCCGGACCACTGAGCCCGATCAACGGCAGCACCGGTACGCCGGGCAGCGCATCGAACCCGACGCCCGGCACCAGCCAGATCACCGGCATCGTGCTGAACACCGATGGCGCCGGTGGCGAGACCAGCGGCTCGGCCAACAACAACTTCGCCGAGATCCTGCCGTCCACGATCTCCGGCCGGGTCTTCCTGGACCAGAACAACAACGGCGTGCAGAACGGCGCGGACAGCCCGCTGGCCGGCGTGCCGGTCGAACTGCTCGACGGCGGCGGCACGGTGGTGGCCACGACAACGACCGGCACCGATGGCACCTACAGCTTTCCCGGCCTGCTGCCGGGCACCTACAGCGTGCGTGAACCCACCCAGCCCACCGGCACCAGCAGCGGCCTGACGGTGGCCGGCAGCGTCGCCAACGGCGGCACCGCCGGCACGCCCAGCACACCGGCCACGACGCCCAGCACGATCACCGGCATCGTTCTGCCGCCCAACACGACCGCGGCCGGCAACAACTTTGCCGAGCTGCCGAACGGCCGCACGCTGTCCGGCCGGGTGTTCGCCGACTACGACAACAACGGCAGCTTCGACCCGACCGACAACGGCCTGGGCGGGCAGACCGTCACGCTGACCGGCACCGACCTCAACGGCAATCCGGTCAGCATCAGCACGCAGACATTGCCGGATGGCACCTACACCTTCACCGGCGTGCCACCCGGCACCAGCTACACCGTGACGCAGCCGGTGCAGCCGCCCGGCACGACGAACGGCATCACGACGCCCGGCAGCACCGGTGGCGTCGCGACACCGCCGGGTACCGCGCCCAGCACGATCACCGGCATCGACCTGTCGGGCCCGAACACCGTGTCGGCCGGCAACAATTTCGCCGAGGTGCCCGGGCTGACCCCCGACCTGCGGCTGGCCAAGACGCACACGCCGGGCAGCTTTGCGCAGGGCTCGGTGACCGGCTTCTTCACGCTGACGCCGTCCAACATCGGCGCGGCGCCGACCAGCGGCACCGTCACCGTCGTGGACACGCTGCCGACCGGCATGAGCTTCATCGCGGCCAGCGGGACCGGCTGGACCTGCGCGGCGGCCGGCGCGGTCATCACCTGCACCAGCACGACGGCGATTCCGGCCACGGGCACCGGCAACCCGATCCTGGTGCGCGTCGCGGTCGGCGCCGGCCTGGCCGGCCAGGTGCTGATCAACAACGCGGTCGTCAGCGGTGGCGGCGAGCCGCCCGGCTTTGCCGGCAACAACAGCGCGGTGGACCCGGTGGCGATCGATCTGCCGGCCTCCGTCAGCGGCTCGATCTGGCGCGACAGCGACCATGACCGCATCAAGGACGTCGGCGAGCCGGTCGTGCCGGGCTGGACGGTCGAGCTGCGCAATGGCGGCGTCGTGGTGGCCACGACGACGACCAACGCGCAGGGCGCCTACCGCTTCGACGATGTCGCGCCCGGGGCGGGTTACCAGATCGCGTTCCGCGAGCCCGGCGGCGGCACGGTCTTCGGCCGCCCGGTGCCCAACGAGACCGGCATCGCCTATACCAACGGCGTAGCCAGCGGCACGGTGGATACCGGCACCGGGCTGCGCTCCGGCGCCAACCCGGGCGGCGCCAGCAATGCCGACGGCACGCTCAGCGGCCTGACGCTGATGGCCGGTACCAACACCGTGCAGCAGAGCCTGCCGCTGGATCCGGCCGGTGTCGTCTACGACGCGATCACGCGCCAGCCGGTGCAGGGCGCGGTCGTCACGATCACCGGGCCGGGCGGCTTCAACCCGGCCACCGACCTGGCCGGCGGCAGCGCGACCTCGACAACCGGTGCGGACGGCTTCTACCAGTTCCTGCTGAATGCCACCGCGCCCAGCGGCACCTACACGCTGGCCGTGACCACCTTCCCGCCGGACTACATTGCGCAGCCCTCGGCGCTGATCCCGGTCTGCACCAACACCGCCACCGTCGCCGGCGCGCCGGACCCGGCGCTGATCCAGGCGCAGGACACCGCCCCTGCCGGGGCCAACACGGTGCACGACCCGGCCACCTGCCCGGCCTCGACCGCCGCGCTGGCGCCGGGCAACCAGGGCACGACGCAGTACTTCACGTCCTTCGCGATCACGGTGCCGGGCTCGGCGAACGTGCTGAACAACCACATCCCGCTGGATCCGTTCGGCGCGAATGTGCTGGCCATCACGAAAACCGGCTCGGCGAGCGTCGTCGAGCTGGGCGACAGCCTGCAGTACACCGTCGCGGTGCGCAACCGTAGCGCCGGGCCGTTGTCTGCAGTCACCGTGGTCGACACGCTGCCGGCCGGCTTCCGCTACATCCCGGGCACCACGCGCATCGGCGCGGTCGCGCAGGCCGACCCGGGCGGCGGCGTGGGCCCGGTGCTGACCTTCAACCTGGGCAACATGGCGGCCAGCAGCACGATCACCATCACCTACCGGGTGCGGGTGGCGGTCGGCGCGCAGCAGGGCAACGGCATCAACCGTGCGCAGGCGCGCTCCGGCGCGTTCGCGTCGAACACCGCGCAGTGGCGCGTGCGCGTGACCGGCGGCGTGTTCACCAGCGAGGCCTGCGTGCTGGGCAAGATCTTCGTGGACTGCAACGGCAACCATGTCCAGGATGCCGAGGAGCTCGGCATCCCGGGCGTGCGCCTGTACTTCCAGGACGGCAGCTACCTGGTCAGCGACGTGGAGGGCAAGTACAGCGTCTGCAACCTGCTGCCGCGCACGCATGTGCTGAAGGTCGATCCGTCCACGCTGCCGCGCGGCAGCCGGCTGACGACCTCGTCCAACCGCAATGCGGGCGACGCGAACAGCCTGTTCCTGGATCTGCGCAACGGCGAGCTGCACCGGGCCGACTTCATCGAGGGCGGCTGTGCCGCCCCGGTGCTGGAGCAGGTCAAGGCGCGCCGGCGCCAGGGCGAGGTGGTGGTGCCGCGCGTCGAGAAGCCGCCGTCCACCGGCGGGCCGCCGCTGCGCTTCGAGAGTCAACCCCGGAACCTGCGCGGAGGTGCCCATGCGCAGCCCTGATTTCCTGCGATTCCATCGCGCCCACCGGGGGGCCTTGCGCCTGGGCGCGGTCGCGCTGGCCGCCGCGCAGATCTGCATTCCGGCAGGGACGCAGGCGCAGACGACCGGCGCCTTTCCGTCGGTGTTCCGCCAGGGCATCGGCCCGACGGACTATGCGGCCAACGCGCGCGTGGCGCGCATCCTGGTCGAGCTGGACCGCAACGGCGTGCCGGCCGACGGCCAGTCGCCGGTGGCGCTGACGGTGCGCCTGTTCGGTGCCGACGGCCAGCCGCTGCGTGGCACGCACTGGGCCACGATCGAGGCCAGTGGCGGGCGGCTGCAGCTGCCCGGTGCCCGCACCGACGAGCTGGGCCAGGGGCGGCTGGACGCCGACCGGGTCACCGCCGGCACGCAGCTGCGGGTCGACAACGGCGTGGCACAGGTCACGCTGCTGGCGCCGGCCGAGCCGATGGAGGTGCAGCTGCGCGTCACCGCCGGTAGCGAGGAGGCCGCCGGCAGCGTGCAGTTCCTGCCGGAGCTGCGCGAGATGCTGGCGGTGGGGCTGGTCGAGGGCGTCGTGCACTTCGGCAACCGGGCCACGACCCGGCTGGCGCAGCCGCGTGCGGCGGATGTGTTCGAGCAGGAGATCCGCCGTTTCGAGCAGCAGTTCAACAACGGCAGGTCCTCGTACGCCTACCGCGCGGCCTTCTTCCTGAAGGGCATGATCAAGGGCGAGTACCTGCTGACCGCCGCCTACGACTCCGACAAGGACACGCGCGAGCGCCTGCTGCGCGACATCCAGCCGGAGCAGATGTACCCGGTCTACGGCGACGCCTCGCTGCGCGGCTTCGATGCGCGCTCGATCAGCCCGCTGTACGTGCGCATCGACAAGGGCCGCCACTATGCGCTGTTCGGCGACTTCAGCACCGGTGCGGGCTTCTCGCAGCAGTCGGCCGGTGGCGCCACCGCCAGCCTGGCGCAGCGCCAGCTGGGCAACTTCAACCGCACGCTGAACGGGCTGCGGCTGCACGGCGAGAACGACCGCTACCACGCCAATGTCTATGCCTCGCATGACAACCTGAAGCAGGTGATCGAGGAGTTCGCCGGCCGCGGCGTGTCGGGCCCGTACGCGGTGTCGAACAACACTGGCGTGCAGAACAGCGAGAAGATCGAGCTGCTGGTGCGCGACCGCAACCAGCCTGCCGTGATCCTGAGCGCGACGCCGCTGGTGCGCTTCACCGACTACAGCTTCGAGCCCTTCTCCGGGCGGGTGCTGTTCACGCAGCCGGTGCCCTCGGTGGACGCGAACCTGAACCCGGTGTCGGTGCGCATCACCTACGAGGTGGAGCAGGGCGGCGACAGCTTCTGGCTGGCCGGCGCGGATGCGCAATGGCGCATCACCGACGCACTGGAGCTCGGCGGCTCGCTGGTGCGCGACCAGAACCCGCTGGCGCCGTTCCGGCTGGGCAGCGCCAATCTCGGCCTGCGGCTGGGCGAGCGCACGCGGCTGGTCCTGGAGGTGGCGCGCACCACGTCCAACGTCAACACCAACACCGTCAACACCTATGTGACGCCGGCGCTGGCGGCGCAGGTCGGCGAGGTGTCGGGCAACGCGGCCCGCGCGGATCTGCGCCACGACGGCGAGCGCTGGCAGCTGCATGCCTTTGCCGCGCGCAGCGATGCCGGCTTCAACAACCAGGCGGCGGCCTTCTCCGGCGGGCGCTCCGACGCCGGCGTGCGGGTCGACACCCGCGTCAGCGAGCAGGTGCAGCTGTATGCCGAGGCGCTGCGTGCCGACGACGACAACAGCGGCGCACGGCGCCAGGGCGCGCAGCTCGGCCTGCGCTACCAGGCCAGCGAACGGCTGACGGTCGATCTGGCCGTGCGCGCGGTGCACGAGGAGGGCAGCGCCAACGGCAACGGCCTGTCGGTGGCCGCGCCGGTGACGGCACCGCTGGGTGCCGGCGCGACCGGTTCGCTGCTGAGCGGCAATGGCGGGGGCTTTTTCGGCAACGGCGCCGGTGCGATCGACCCGGCCACCGGCCTGCCGATCGTCAACAACGGCAGCGTGTTCCCGACCACCAGCGCCGCGGGCGGCGGACTGCAGAACCTGGATGCGACGACCGCGCGGCTGGGCCTGCGCTACCAGGCCACCGAGCGGCTGGCCCTGCGTGGCGAGCTGGAGCTGGGCATCGATGGCGACCACCGCCGGCGCGCCGCCGTGGGCGCGGACTACCAGCTGGGCGAACGCACGCGGGCCTACGGGCGGCTGGAGTCGCAGAGCGGGCTGTCCTCGCTGTACGCGATCAGCCCGTCGTCGCGCAGCAACGTGTTCGTCGCCGGCCTGGAGACGGACTACATGCGCGGCGGCCAGGTCTTCAGCGAAGTCCGGATGCGCGATGCGATCAATGCGCAGGACCTGCACCTGGCCAGCGGCGTGCGCAACGTCTGGGACGTCGCCGAGGGCTGGCGGCTGAGCACCACGGCCGAGCGCCTGGCCATCCTGGCCGGCACCGGCCAGCAGGCCACCGCGCTGACGGCGGGTGTCGACTGGAGCGCCGATCCGCTGTGGCGCGCGTCCGGCCGGCTCGAGTGGCGCCGCACCGGTGACACCGCCACCGTGGCCGGGGCCGACTCCTACCTGTCCACGCTGATGCTGGCGCGCAAGCTGGACCGCGACTGGACGCTGCTGGCGCGCAACTACCTGCTGGTCAACGACAACCGCAGCACCGGCGATCTGCTGCAGAACCGCTTCCAGATCGGCGCGGCCTACCGTGACACCGACACCAACCGCATCAACGCGCTGGCCCGCTACGAGTACAAGCTGGAGAACGATGCCTCCGTGTCGCCGCGCAACCGCCGCGCCGCGCATGTGGTGTCCACCCATGCCGACTACCACCCGAGCCGGCCCTGGTGGTGGACCGGGCGCATTGCCGCCAAGCATGTGCGCGAGGAGTTCGACGGCATCCGCGACAGCTACTCCGCGCTGCTGCTCGGCGGGCGCGTGACCTACGACATGACCGAGTCCTGGAGCGCGTCCTTCATGACCAGCCTGCTCGTCAGCCCGCAGGGCTCCGCGCGCCAGTGGGCGCAGGGCGTCGAGCTGGGCTACCAGGTGCAGACCAACCTGTGGCTGGCGCTGGGCGTGAACTGGAGCGGCTTCGTCGACCGCGACCTGGTCGGCACCGACTACACGCGCCGCGGCATCTACCTGCGGCTGCGCTGGAAGTTCGACGAGGACCTGTTCCGCCGCGACCAGCCGGCGACCAACCCCGCGCTGGCGCGCTGAGGCCCGGGCCCTTCCCTTTTCTGCGATCCCCCGAAGACCATGAACTCCCCCTCCCTTCTTCGTGCTGCGGCGCTGTTTGCCGGCCTGCTGGGCCTGGTACCGCCGGCCCTGGCCCAGACCCCGGCGCTGAACCCGCCGGCCGCCCGCATCAGCGACCGTGCCATCCATGCGGACTACCAGACCTACGAGCAGGCCCAGGCCCGCATCAAGGCGCTCAACGACGGGGGCCGGCCGCTGCGCGACTACCACCTGGCCAAGGCGCAGTGCTGGCTGGATGCGTCCTTCCATGAGTACAGCCGCAATGACCGCAGTGCGTTCCCGCAGCAGGCGCTGGACCAGTCGCTGAACCTGGTGCTGCTGATGGAGCAGAAGGCCGCTTCGCTGCCGATGGACACGCCGCTGGTGAACGAGGCGGATCGGCTGCGCCCCGACCTGTGGGCGCAGGCCGACACGCTGAAGGCGCATGCCGGGCGCGCCTGCGTCGCGCAGCGCGTCGCCTGCGCCGAGGTCGCGCTGGTGCATGCGGGCAACGAACACCGCCAGCAGGGCTGGCGCCATGCGCGGCCCTACGTACAGATGGCGGAGGACCAGCTGCAGCAGGCGGCGGCCCAGGTCGAGGCCTGCGTGCCGGCCCCGACACCGGCCCCGGCCGCGGTGCCGGCGCCCGCAGCGGTGGCGCCACCGCCCCCGCCGGTCATGGTGGCTGCCGCGCCGGCGCCTGCGCCCGCGCCGCGCGCCGCGCAGCCGCTGGAGTTCCAGGCCAATGTGCTGTTCAACCACAACCGCTCCGCATTGGCCGATGCCCGCGCGTTGAGCATGGAGCGCCTGGCTGTCGCGGTGGCCCGTGCCCGCGAGTCGGGCATGCAGCTGCAGCAGGTTCAGCTGGTCGGCCATGCGGACCGCACCGGCACCTCCGCGGCCAACCAGCTGCTGGCCCAGGCCCGCGCGCAGACCGTGCGCGACTACCTGGTCGCCAAGGGCGTCCCGGCCGACCGGATCCAGATCACGGTGCAGGGCGACCGCCAGCCGGTCACCACCTGCAACGACGGCACCCGCTCGCGCGCCGAGGCGCTGGAGTGCCTGCTGCCGAACCGGCGGGTGGAGGTCAACTTCGTGACGCTGCGGGCGCCCTGAGGTGGACGGTTTTGCTTGCGAAATGATGCAATAAAGGCAACAATTGACGCCGTCAATGCGTCAATCTCTGTCCGCCCTGCTGTTTCCAGAGTACCGTCGCCGAGTACTCGGGCTGTTGCTGCTGCGGCCGGATCAGGCGCTGCACGGGCGTGAGATCGCCCGCCGCACCGGCCTCCCCGCAGGCACGATCACGCGGGAGCTTGCCAAGCTGGTGGAAGCGGGATTGCTCCGGCGTGAGAAGCGCGGCAACCAGCAGATCTACAGCGCCGACACGAACAGTCCCATTCACGAGGAGCTGGCCAGCATCCTGCGCAAGACCTCCGGTCTGGCGGATGTGCTGGTTCAGGCGCTTGCACCAGTCGTCCAGCAGGTGCGGGTTGCGTTCGTATTCGGCTCGATGGCGCAGGGGCGGGCGAATGCCGGCAGTGACATCGACATCATGCTGATTGGGGATGTAGGGTTCCGCCGCGCGGTCGAATTGCTGCATCCTGTCCAGTCCATATTGGGACGGGAGGTGAACCCGCAGGTGTTCGGCATCGGCGAGTTCATTGCCAAACAGCGCGTCGAGCCCTTCCTTGTCGATGTGCTGGCCAAACCCAAACTGTTTCTGATCGGAAACGCCCATGACCTTGAGGAACTTGCTGGGCATCAGTCTTGATACCGTCCCGCCCGACAAGGCCCTGGTAGCGAGGCTCCTGGCCGCCGCGCAGCGGAACATCGCCGACGCCCAATTGATCGGGTTGAGTGCTGAGAACCGATTTGACGCAGCCTACAAGGCGATCATGCAATTGGCCTTGGTGGCCCTCCACGCCAATGGCTATCGCACGCTGACCAGCAAGCCCGGCCATCACCAGACCGCCATCCAGACACTGCATCTCAGCGTGGACCTGCCGCAGACACAGATCATCGTGCTGGACGCATTGCGCAAGCAACGCAATCGGTCGGACTATGCAGGTGATCTCATCGCAGAGGCCGCGGCGCGCGAATGTCTGAACGCAGCCAGCGAATTGGAGCGACATGTGCTTGCCTGGCTCCAGGCCCACCGCCCGGAGCTTGCCTAGCGCAGGACGCCGGAGCCGTCAGTCGCCCTTGCCCCCGCGCCCGGCAGGCCCTTGCCGGGCGGCGACAATGCGGTCTCTTCAGGAGACCACGCATGGGCAACCGCCTCACACAAATTGCCACCCGCACCGGCGACGACGGCACGACCGGCCTGGGCGACAACACCCGCATCTCCAAGAACGCGCTGCGTGTCCACGCGATGGGCGATGTGGACGAACTCAATTCGAACATCGGCCTGTTGCTGTGCGAGGACATGCCGCAGCCGGTGCGCACGCTGCTGGTCGAGATCCAGCACCAGCTGTTCAACCTGGGCGGCGAGTTGTCGATCCCCGGCTTCGAGCTGCTGAAGGCCGAGGCGGTGATCGCGCTGGACGAGGCACTCGCCGAGTACAACGCGCAGTTGCCGCGACTGCAGGAGTTCATCCTGCCGGCCGGTACCCGGGCGGCGTCGCAGGCCCATGTCTGCCGCACCGTGGCGCGCCGCGCCGAGCGCGCCGTCGTGGCGCTGGGCGCGCAGGACGCGCTGAAGGACACGCCGCGCCAGTACCTGAACCGCCTCAGCGACCTGCTGTTCGTGCTGGCCCGGGTGCTCAACCGCTTCCGCACCGACGGCACCCGCGGGGACGACGTCTACTGGAAGAGCGAGCGGATGAAGCAGGGCGGCGCCGCGTAGCCAGGTGGCCGCGGCGCGGCCCTGGCCGGTCACGCGGGCAGCGCCAGCAGTTCGCCGATCAGTCCGCCTACCGCCATGTCGTCGAGCTGTCCGAGCTGCCTCAGGCACAGCTGGCCGCTGCGATCGAACACCAGCAGCGTGGGCGTCCCTTCCAGGCCGTAGGCCTGCATCGTGCAGGGCAGCGGGCCCGGGTCACCGGGGCGGTCGATGCCGACCGGGAACGTGATCCGGTACTCCTGCAGAAAGACCCGCAGCGCCGCCGGCGTCATCACCGCATGGTGCTCGAACACGGTGTGCAGGCCCAGCACGGCAACGTCGCGCCCGGCGAACACCTGGGCGATGCGCCGCGCCTGCGGCAGGCCGTGCGCGACGCAGCCCGGGCACAACATCTGGAACGCGTGGACCACGACCACCTGCCCGCGCAGGCCGGCCAGCGTCGGTGGCGTCGCGGTGTTGAGCCACTCGCTGACCTGCCATTCGGGAGGGGCCATCGGAATGTCCTGCATGCGGGCTCCTGGGAGGAGGCGAGGCTCAGGACGCCGGCCCGGCGGGCAGTGGCGCCACGGCCGGAAAGTCGACCGGCACCTCGAACACGATGTTCACATAGTTGGTGAACAGGTTCAAGGCAACATGCGCGACGATCTCGACCAGTGCCTCGTCGCTGAAGCCGGCGGCCCGCACCGCCTGCCAGTCCGCGTCGGACACCTGCCCGCGCTGCGCCACGATGGCCAGCGCGAACTGCAGCGCCGCCGCGGTCTTCGGGTCGCTGGAGCGGCCCAGCTGCGCGGCCTGCAGCGTCTCGGTGCGCAGGCCGGCCTGTGCGCCCAGTGCGGTGTGGGCCGCCAGGCAGTAGTGGCAGCGGTTCGCGTTCGCCACCGCCACCGCGATCTGTTCACCCAGCGCGGCACCCAGCGTGCCCTGGCTGAGGGCGCCGAAGGATCCCCACATGCTGCGCAATGCGGCAGGCGAATGCGCGACGGCGCGGAACATGTGGGGGCTGGCGCCGAAGGCGGACTGGATCGGCGCCAGCAACTGGCGGCGCTCGGGCGTCGTGGCGGCGGGGTCGATCAGGGACAGGCGGTGGGGCATGGTGGGCTCCGTTGGTGGGTGAATCGGGAGCCCGCAGTGTCGGCGGCCGATCGGTATGATTTGTGGCTATCTATCCATCATTCATGACAAATCGTCCAAATCCAGCTGCTGTTGAAGTCGGCGAACCCGCCGACGGGCCGCTCGACCGCCTGTCGGGCCTGCTGGAGCAATGCCGCGTCCGGGCCCATCTGCTGCATGCCGGGCCGCTGTGTGGCGTCACGCATTTCGACGCGGCGGCCGGGCGCGGTTTTCTCCATGTGCTGCGGCGCGGCAGCATGGAGATCCGCCACCAGGTGGCCGGTGCGGCGCCGGTGCGGCTCGCGGTGCGGGAGCCCAGCCTGGTGTTCTACCCGCGGCCGCTGGCCCATGGGTTCCACAACGCGCCGCAGGACGGGGCGGACTTTGTCTGCGCCACGCTCGATTTCGACGGCGGCGCGCAGCATCCGCTGGCCCGGGCGCTGCCGCCGATGGTGCTGCTGCCGCTCGCCCAAGTGGACGGGCTGGCGCAGACGCTGGACCTGCTGTTCGCCGAAACCGCGCGCGTGCGCTGCGGCCAGCGGCTGCTGGCGGACCGGCTGTTCGATGTGCTGCTGGTGCAGCTGCTGCGCTGGCTGCTCGACCATCCGCAGCAGGCGCCGCTGGCGCCCGGCGTGCTGCTGGGGTTGGCCGATCCGCGGCTGGCGCGCGTGCTGGTCGCGCTGCATGAGCGCCCCGGCGCCGACTGGTCACTGGCCGCGATGGCGCGGCACGCCGGCATGTCGCGCAGCAGCTTTGCCGCGCAGTTCCATGCGCGCGTCGGCGAGCCCCCGGCAACCTATCTGGCGCGCTGGCGCGTCACGCGGGCCGGGCAGCTGCTGCGGGAAGGGCGCTCGCTGAAGGCAGCGGCGGATGCGCTCGGTTATGCGGATGCGTCGTCTCTGTCACGGGTGTTCACGCAGATGCTGGGTGCGTCGCCGCGCGCCTGGCTGCAGGCGCAGGGGCGGCGCTAACGGTCAGGTCGCCCCCTCGCACCGGTGGCCAGCGTGCGCCTGGCGGTGTGTCAGCGCGGCGCCAGGATCGCCATCGTGATGCGCGACACGCAGGTCATCTCGCCGGCATCGTTGTGCATGTCGATCTGCCAGACGTGGGTCGTGCGGCCACGGTGCACCGGGCGCGTGATGCCGGTGACCCAGCCGCTGGTGGCGCCCTTCAGGTGGTTGGCATTGATGTCCAGGCCGACGGCGCGATGGCCCTCGGGGCAGGAATAGGCCGCGCCGCAGGAGCCCAGCGTCTCGGCCAGCACCACCGACACGCCGCCGTGCATCAGGCCATAAGGCTGGCGCGTGCGGGTGTCCACCGGCATCCGGGCACGGATGAAGTCGTCGCCGATCTCCAGGAACTCCATGCCCAGATGGGCCACGGCGGTGTCGATGTGGATGGCGGCAAGTTCTTCGATCGAGATGGGTTTTGTCCAGATGCGCATGGGGGCTCCGAGAGGGCGCGCAAGCAGGCCGGAGATGGCCCGCCCGCAGGCCGGAAAGTATCGCACCCCGCGCAGGGTGCGCTCGCCGGCAGGCCCCCCTTGCGCTACGCTTGCGTCCATGCACACGCCGCCCCCGCCCCGCATTCCCCGGATCCGCCGCTACCAGCACTGGCTCGCCGAAACCCGTGGCCTGCGGTTCGACAGCTACGACGCGCTGTGGCGCTGGTCCACGACCGACCTGGAGGCGTTCTGGCAGAGCATCTGGGACTACTTTGCGCTGCAGTCGCCCACGCCGCACACCGCGGTGCTGGCGCAGCGCACGATGCCCGGCGCGCAGTGGTTCCCCGGCGCCCAGGTGAACTATGCGCAGCAGGTGGTGCGCCATGCCGCCGCGGCCGATGCGGCCGGCATGCCGGCGCTGCTGTGCCATGACGAGGCCAGCCTGGGCCG
>JAEUOX010000038.1 GCA_016790475.1 Rhodoferax sp.
GGTGCGCGCAGCGCACTTCGTCAACATTCTCATCGCCACTGTTTGAGCGGAGCGCCCAACGGGCGCGCAGCGAGTTTGGCGATGCGCCCCGGCCGCGAGCACCGCAGGTTGTCGGCGCGTTCAGCGCCCGACCAAGCCGCCTATGAGCCCCCGCCGGGCTGCGCCTGCCGCGACGCGCGCCAACGCCAAGGTAGTCAAGACGACGAACGCCAAGACCACGACGAAGAAGAAGCAGCCCTCAGCGCTTCTTCTCGACCCGCCAGGCAGCAAAGTCCGTGCGGCTCTTCTCGTCCGTCGGCGGGTACAAGCCAAGAATCGAGCGGCCCTCGTGGACCTTCTCGGTCACGAAGTCCTCGAAGGCCGTCATCTCGACGGCCTCGGCGGCCACTTCGTCGGCCAGCGCGGCCGGGATCACGATCACGCCTTCGGCGTCGCCAACGATGACATCGCCGGGCCACACCGCCACATCACCGCAGCCGATCGGAACATTGATGTCCAGCGCCTGGTGCAGCGTCAGGTTGGTCGGCGAGCTCGGGCGGTTGTGATAGGCCGGAATCGACAGCGTCGCGATCTCGGGCGAATCGCGGAAACCGCCGTCCGTCACGACGCCAGCCACGCCGCGCTTCATCAGCCGGCTCACCAGGATGCCGCCTGCCGACGCGGCGCGCGGGTCCTTGCGGCTGTCGATCACCATCACCGCACCGGGCGGGCACTGCTCCACCGCGACGCGCTGCGGGTGGGTGCGGTCCTGGAACACCGTGATCGGATTCAGATCCTCGCGCGCCGGGATGTAACGCAGCGTGAAGGCCTCGCCCACCATGTTCGGCAGCTTCGGGTTCAGCGGGCGCACGTCCTGGATGAACTGGTTGCGCAGGCCGCGCTTGAACAGTGCGGTGCACAGCGTGGCCACGCTGACAGTCATGAGCTTCTGGCGGGTGTCGTTGGACAGGGGCATGGGATTGTCTCCGGGCGGGTGATGATGAAGGGGTGGGTCAGAAGATGTCCGGTTCGCCCACCGGGGCACCGAACGAGGTTTCCAGGTAATCGAAGTCGCAGCCGTCCTCGGCCTGCAGGATGTGGCGGCTGAACATCCAGCCGTAGCCGCGCTCGAAGCGCGGCGGTGGCGCCACCCAGGCGGCGCGGCGGGCCTGCAGTTCGGCATCGCTGACCTCCAGGTGGATGCGCCGGCCGGGCACGTCCACCGTGATCAAGTCACCGGTCTTCACCAGCGCCAGCGGGCCGCCGATGTAGGCCTCGGGCGACGCGTGCAGGATGCAGGCACCATAACTTGTGCCGCTCATGCGTGCGTCGCTCAGGCGCAGCATGTCGCGCACGCCCTGCTTCACCAGCTTCAGCGGGATCGGCAGCATGCCCCACTCCGGCATGCCGGGGCCGCCCTTCGGGCCGGCATTGCGCAACACCAGGATGTGGTCGGCGGTGACGTCCAGGTTCTCGTCCTCGACCGCCTTCTTCATCTCCGGGTAGCTGTCGAAGACCAGCGCCGGGCCGGTGTGTTGCAGGTAGCGCGGCGCGCAGGCGCTGGGCTTGATCACCGCGCCGCCGGGCGCGATGTTGCCGCGCAGCACCGCCAGCGCGCCTTCGGCATACAGCGGGTTGTCCAGCGGGCGGATCACGTCATCGTTGTAGACCTCGGCCCCGGCCACGTTCTCGCCGATGCTGCGGCCGGTCACCGTGAGTGCGTCCATCTTCAGGTGCGGTGCCAGGCGCTTGATCAGCGCCGGCAGGCCACCGGCGTAGTAGAAGTCCTCCATCAGGTACTTCTCGCCGGACGGGCGGATGTTCGCGATCACCGGCACGCGGCGGCTGGCTGCGTCGAAGTCGTCCAGGCCGACGGTGCAGTGCGCCCCGGCGCGGCGCGACATCGCCACCAGGTGGATGATCGCGTTCGTCGAGCAGCCCATCGCCATCGCCACCGCGATCGCGTTGTCGAAGTTTGCGCGCGTCAGCATGCGGGCGGGGGTCAGGTCTTCCCACACCATGTCGACGGCGCGCCGGCCGCACGCGGCGGCCATGCGCGGGTGGTTGGCGTCCGGCGCCGGGATGCTGGAGGCGCCCGGCAGCGTCAGGCCGATCGCCTCGGCAATGCCCATCATCGTCGCGGCGGTGCCCATCGTCATGCAGGTGCCGTGGCTGCGGGCGATGCCGGCTTCCACCTCCAGCCACTGCACGTCCGAGATCTTGCCGGCGCGCCGGTCGTCCCAGAACTTCCAGGCATCCGAGCCGGAGCCCAGGATCTGCCCTTTCCAGTTGCCGCGCAGCATCGGGCCGGCCGGCAGGTACACAAACGGCAGCCCGGCCGACAGCGCGCCCATCACCAGGCCCGGCGTGGTCTTGTCGCAGCCGCCCATCAGCACCGCGCCGTCGACCGGATGGCTGCGGATCAGCTCCTCGGTCTCCATCGCCAGCATGTTGCGGTAGAGCATCGTCGTGGGCTTCACATACTGCTCGGCCAGCGAGATCGCCGGCAGCTCGATCGGGAAGCCGCCGGCCTGCAGCACGCCGCGCTTGACGTCCTCGACGCGCTGCTTGAAGTGGGTGTGGCAGGGGTTGATGTCCGACCAGGTGTTGACGATCGCGATGACCGGCTTGCCGGCCCAGTCCTCCGGGCCGTAGCCCATCTGCATCGCGCGCGAGCGGTGGCCGAAGGAGCGCAGGTCGTCGGGCGCGAACCAGCGGGCGCTGCGCAGGGATTCGGGGGTCTTGCGGGGGGTCGTCATGGTACTCCTCGTGAAATGAATGGCGCCTGCGCGTCGGCATGCGCCTGGGTCTGCACATCGACCAGCGCCCGCAGCGCGGCATACAGCGGCTCGGTAGCCGTGTGCTTGCGGCCATAGGCCAGGTTGAAGGCGTAGTCGAAGTCCGGTGGGTTCGCGCCCTGGTTGTGCTGGATGATCGTCTCCAGCTTGTCCAGCGCCTTCGCGGCGCGGGCCTCCGGGGTGGCCGCGGCTTCGTAGTCGTCCCACAGCGCGAGGAACTCCGCCTGCAAGTGGGCCGGCAGCGGCTGCATCAGCGTGATCAGGTCCTGCCGCTCGTCCGCGGCCTTGGCGCCGGGCGCGGCCTGATCCACCGCCGGGACGTCGCCGTGCAGCGCCTCGCCGAGGTCGTGCAGCACACACATCTTCAGCAGCCGCTCGAAATCCAGCGGCGGCAGCCGGTCGCGCAGCACCATCGCCAGCAGGCACAGCCGCCAGGTGTGCTCCGGGGTGCTCTCACGCCGGCCTTCAGAGGTATGGCCGCTGCGCAGCACGTTCTTCAGCCGCTCCGCGGACTGGATGAACTGCAGGCGATCGATGAGGTCCTGATCCGGCATGGGGCCCGATTCTGGCACGTTGCCGCGCGGCGGCTGGCGGCGTTGCTACCATTGGCATCTGACGACAACCGCACCCGGGAGAACCCTCATGAACACCCTCCGCAACCTTTGCCGCATCTGGATGCTGGCGCTGGCCGGCCTGCTGCCGGCCGCCGCCGCGCTGGCCCAGGTACCGG
>JAEUOX010000080.1 GCA_016790475.1 Rhodoferax sp.
CCCATGAACGGCAGCTGCATGTGGGTGTGCGGGTCGATGCCGCCGGGCATCACATACTGGCCGCCGGCGTCGACCACCTGCGCACCGGCAGGCGCCTGCAGGTTCTCGCCGACGGCGGCGATGGCGCCGTCGACACACAGCACATCGGCGCGGAACTGCTGGTCGGCGTTCACCACCGTGCCGCCGCGAATCAGGATTGCCGTCATGAAATTCTCCAAGGTTGCGGACAAGCGGACATCATAGGCTTCAGGCGGGCGCGCGGGCGGCTGCCTGGAAGGCCGGGCTCATCGGGTTGTTCGGGTGCGTGGTCCAGTTGGCGTACTCCGCCTGGACCGTCTTGCCGGTGCGCTTGTCCACCTCGCCCGGCTGCAGCCTGCGCATGCTCAGCGTGTCGGGCACCGGGCAGATCGAGACGCACAGGTTGCAGCCCACGCATTCCTCCTCCTTGATCTCGAAGTGGCGCTTGCCGTCCTTCGTGGCGGAGATGGCCTGGTGCGAAGTGTCCTCGCAGGCCACGTAGCAGCGGCCGCACTGGATGCAGTTGTCCTGGTGGATGACGGCCTTCTCGACATGGTTCAGGTTCAGGTTGCTCCAGCCGGTGACGCTGGGCACGGCCCGGCCGACCATCTGCGCGACCTGCGTGTAGCCCTGCGTGTCCATGAAGTTGGACAGGCCGCTGCACATGTCCTGCACGATCTTGAAGCCGTAGACCATCGCGGCGGTGCAGACCTGCACCGTGCCGCTGCCCAGCGCGATGAACTCGGCGGCGTCGCGCCAGTTGTTGATGCCGCCGATGCCGGAGATCGGCAACCCGGCGGTCTGCGGATCGCGGGCGATCTCGGCCACCATGTTCAGCGCGATCGGCTTGACGGCCGTGCCGCAGTAGCCGCCGTGCGAACCCTGCGGCCCGACGCTGGGCAGCATCGTCATGGTCTCCAGGTTGACGCCCATGATGGAGTTCACGGTGTTGATCAGCGACACCGCGTCGGCGCCGCCGGCCTTGGCCGCACGCGCCGGGTAGCGGATATCGGTGATGTTGGGCGTGAGCTTCACGATGACCGGCAGCCGGGTGTAGTGCTTGCACCAGCGCGCGACCATCTCGATGTACTCCGGCACCTGGCCGACCGAGGAGCCCATGCCGCGCTCGCTCATGCCGTGCGGGCAGCCGAAGTTCAGCTCGACCCCGTCGCAGCCGGTGTCCTCGACCATCGGCAGGATGCGCTTCCAGGACTGCTCCTCGCAGGGCACCATGATGGATACCACGACCGCACGGTCCCGCCAGGCGCGCTTGATGCGGCGGATCTCGTCCAGGTTGGTTTGCAGCGGGCGGTCGGTGATCAGCTCGATGTTGTTGAAACCGATCACGCGGCGGTCGCCGCCCATCAGCGTCGCGTAGCGCGGCCCGTGCACGTTGACGACCGGCGGATCCTCGCCCAGCGTCTTCCAGACGACGCCGCCCCAGCCGGCCTCGAAGGCGCGGTGGACGTTGTACTCCTTGTCGGTCGGCGGCGCTGAAGCCAGCCAGAACGGGTTGGGGCTGTGGATGCCCAGGAACTCGGTATGCAGGTCGGCCATGGTGTCAGGCTCCTCGGGTGGCGCCCAGCGCCGCATGGATGGACAGGGCGGCCAGCTTGCCGTGCTCGACCGCCTCGACGGTGAGGTCGCGGCCGCCGGCCCGGCAGTCGCCGCCGGCCCAGATCTTCGGATGCGAGGTCCGGCCGTCGGCATCGGTGCGGATTCGGCCGGCCTCCAGGGCAAGCGCCGGCTGCGCCGCCGCGGGGACGAAGGTCTGCCCGATCGCCTTCAGGATGCTGTCGGCCGCCAGCGTGAAGGTCTCACCGGTGTCGACCAGCCGGCCGCCCTCGCTGCGCGTGCGCACGAAGCGCATGCCGGCGACCTGGCCGTTCTCCTGCAGCACCTCGCGCGGCGCCGCCCAATGGCGGATCGTGACACCACGCGTCTGCGCCCAATCCTGCTCATGGCCGGAGGCCGGCATGTCCTGCGGGCCGCGCCGGTAGACGATCGTGACCTCCTCGGCACCGAGCAGGCGGGACTGCACCGCCGCATCGACGGCTGTCATGCCGCCGCCGATCACCAGCACCCGTCGACCCACCGGCACCGTGGCGACATCCGCCGCCTGGCGCAACTCGGCGATGAAGTCCACCGCATTGCGCACGCCCGGCACGGCCGGCTCGGTGATGCCGAGCGCGTTGACGCCGGCCAGGCCCAGGCCGAGGAACACCGCGTCGAACTCGCCCACCAGCGCGTCCAGCGTCACGTCGCGGCCGACCTGTACGCCCTGGCGGATCGTGATGCCACCGATCGACAGCAGCCAGGCGACCTCCTTCTGCGCGAAGTCGTTCACCGTCTTGTAGGTGGCCAGGCCATATTCGTTGAGGCCGCCGGGCTTGGCATGGGCGTCGAACACGACGACCTCGTGGCCCTGGCGCGCCAGGCCGTGCGCACAGGCCAGGCCGGCCGGCCCGGCACCGACCACCGCGACGCGGCGGCCGGTGGCCGGAGCGCGGGTGAACAGCGGTGCCCCGGGCTTGGCGAAGTAGGCGTCCGTCGCGAAGCGCTGCAGCTGCCCGATCTCGACCGGCTTGTCCTCATGGGTGTTGCGCACGCAGGCCTGTTCGCACAGCACCTCGGTAGGGCAGACCCGCGCGCACATGCCACCCAGCGGATTGGCGCTCAGGATGGCCTGGGCCGAGCCACGCAGGTTGCCGTCGGCAATGCGCTGGATGAAGCTGGGCACATCGATGCCGGTGGGGCAGGCGGTCTGGCACGGCGCGTCGTGGCAGTAGTAGCAGCGGTCGGCTTCGATGCGGGCCTGGGCCAGCGTCAGCGGCGGGTGGGCGTCGCAGAAATTGCGGGCGTACTGGGCCGTGTCCAGCCGGCCGGGCCGGATGTCGGGAGCGGGCGGAGAACCGGAGGCAGGAGCGGTCATGGTGCAGCTTTCGCGGACGTCGACGGATTCAAACTTACCAATTGGTAAATGTTTGCGCATTGAAACGCAGGCGCACCCGGGCAGCAACTGGGGTTTACCCGCAAGATCACTAGCAAGACTTGCGCCAATTGGCGCCGGCATTCGGGGCTACCATCCTCCCATGGTCAAGAGCGCACAGCCGGCGGCCCCGAAGGAGCGACGCAGCGACATCCGCGAGCGGCTGGAGCAGGACATCCTGGAGGCGGCCAAGCGCCTGTTCGCGGTGCGCGGCTACGGCGGCGTGTCGCTGGACCATATTGCGCGCGAAGTCGGCACGGCCAAGCAGAACCTGCTGTATTACTTCGGCAGCAAGGAGGGCCTGTACCGCCGGGTGCTGCACGGGGTGCTGGATGTCTGGCTGTCCTACATGGAGGCCATCACGCACCATGCGGAGGACCCGGAGCAGGCGCTGCGCAGGTACATCGCCGGCAAGCTGCGCTTCTCGCGCGAGCGGCCCTTCGATTCGCGGGTCTATGCCAACGAGGTGATCGCCGGTGCGCCGCTGTTCGCCCAGGAGATCCGCGACCGCGTCGTCCCCGCGCTGCAGGCCGACATCGCGGTGTTCAACCGCTGGGCGGAACAGGGTCTCTGCCGACCGGTGGATGCCGTCCATCTGATGGTGGTGCTGTGGGCCTCCACCCAGGCCTATGCGGATTTCGCCAGCCAGATCTGCCTGGTGCTGGGCAAGAAGCAGCTCGCGCCGTCGGATTTCAGCGCCGCCGAGGACCTGCTGGCGGACATGGTCCTGCGCACCGTGCTGCTGGCGCCTGCGGTGGCGGCGGCGCCGTCTGCGCCGTCTGCGCCCACGGTCCGGCGGCGTCGGCCACGTCGTTGACATCCGTCAAGACATGGTGTCCGCGGAATGCGAACATCGCCCCATGGAGGTGCAAATGACGATCGGAGCCGGACCATGGACAGCCCGGGTGGACCGTTGATCCCTGGCGACCCCGACGGCCCGGGGGGCGTGCCCTCCAGCATCTCCTGGCGGCGGGTCGAGGCCTTGCGCATCGTCGTGCTCTACGCCGTCTTCGGCACGGCCTGGATCCTGTTTTCGGACCAGGCCGTCGAGGCCCTGATACCCGATGCAGGCGTGAAGGCCCTGGTCAATGTGGCCAAGGGCTGGTTCTACATCGCGATCACCAGCCTGCTGCTGTTCGCGCTGATGTCGCGCCGCCGGCAGCAGGATGCCATCGATCCCGATGCCCCGCCGTTGCATGCGCAGGATCCGCTGCGCTGGCCACGCTGGCTGCTCTACCTGCTTGCGGTAGCGCTGAGTCTGGCCACGCTGGAGCTGCGGGTGTCGCTGGGTGTGCCGTTCGAGCAGCGCATGATGCTCATCGTGCTGATGTTTCCGATCATCCTGTCGGCGGGGCTGGGCGGCGCCGGTCCGGGACTGACAGCCACCGCCACCGTGATCGTCGGCGCCGGTCTGATCGCGATGCGTGATGGCAGCGATTTGTCCATCTGGTCGCGCCTGGATCTGATCCAGTGCCTCTTCCTGCTGGTCAACGGCGCGCTGGTCAGCGCGCTGGCCGAGCTCACGCGGCGCTCCTGGCAGCGCACGGCCGCGGTGCTGTCGGAGCGCCTGCGCTCACTGCAGCTGCTGCAGGCGATCGCGGACAGCTCCTCGGACGCGATCTTCGCCAAGGACCTGCAAGGCCGCTACCTGGTGTTCAACGCGATGTCCAGCAAGCTGGTCGGCAAGCCGGTGTCCGAGGTGCTGGGGCAGGATGATCGGGCGCTGTTTCCGCCGGCGCAGGCCGCGATGCTGCAGGAACTCGGCACCCAGGTGGTGCGCAGCGGCGAGATCGCGACCAACGAGGAGACGCTCGACACCGCGCTGGGCCGCCGTGTCTTCCTGGCCACCAAGGGCCCGCTGCGGGGCCCGGACGGCACGGTGTTCGGCATCTTCGGCATCTCGCGGGACATCACCGAGACCCACGCCACGCAGAAGACGATCGCCCGGCTCAATGCGGACCTGCAGGCCACGCTGCAGGCCATCCCCGACCTGCTCTTCGAACTGGACCGGGACGGTGTCTACCTGCAGGTCTGGGCGCGGGATCCGGCCTTGCTGGCGGCCCAGCGCGACACCCTGGTCGGGCGCACCGTGCCGGAGGTTCTGCCACCGGATGCCGCCCGCGTGGTGATGGCAGCCCTGGAAGAGGCCCTGCAGGGCGGTGCATCGTTCGGCAAGACGATCGCGCTCGAGCTCGGCGGGGAGACCCGGTGGTTCGAGCTGTCGGTGTCGCGCCGGAGCGTGGCGCCGGGCGAGACACCGCGCTTCATGGTGCTGTCCCGCGACATCACCGAACGCCGCGCTGGCGAGGCGGCGCTGCGGGAGAGCGAGCACATGAAGGAGGCGATCCTCGACGCGATGCCCGCCACCATCGCGGTGCTGGACCGCACCGGCAGGATCGTCGCCGTCAACGCGTCCTGGCGGCGCTTCGCGCAGGACAACGGCTGCCAGCCTGGCGTGCCAGCACCGGCGACAGACCTGGGCAGCAACTATCTGGCGGTGTGTGCCGCGGCAGCAGCCGCCGGCGACGCCGGGGCCGCGCAGGCGATGGACGGCATCCAGTCGGTGCTCGACAGCCGGTGCCCGGTCTTCATGATGGAATACCCCTGCGAGACGTCCACGTCGCTGCGCTGGTACCGCATGGCCGTCAACGCGCTGGGCGGCGCCTACCAGGCGGTGGTGGTGTCCCACACCGACATCACCGACATCAAGCTGGTCTCGGAGGAACTGGACCAGCACCGCACGCACCTGGCGGAAATGGTGGAACAGCGCACCGCGGAGCTGGCACGTGCCAACGCGGATCTGGCCCTGCGCACCGACGAAATCGCCGACCTGTACGACAACGCGCCCTGCGGCTACCACTCGTTGGCAGCGGACGGGACGATCCTGCGCGTCAATGCGACCGAGCTGCAGATGCTGGGGTACAGCCGTGCGGAATATGTCGGGCACAACGTGAGCGACTTCCTGGCACCCGCGAGCGTGGAGATGTTCCGCCGCGAGTTTCCGCGCTTCTCGCAAACCGGCAAGGTGCGCGGTCTGGAGCTCGATTTCGTTTGCAAGGACGGCTCGATCCGGGCCTGCCTGGTCGACAGTGACCTGATGAGGGACTCCGAGGGCCGCTTCGTGCTGTCCCGCAGCACGCTGGTCGACAACAGCGAGCGCAAGGCCCGGGAACGCCAGATCGATGCGATGCAGCAGGCGCTGGCCCAGCGCACCGCCGCCGCCGAAACCGCGAATCGCGCCAAGAGCGCCTTCCTGGCCAACATGAGCCACGAGATCCGCACGCCGATGAACGCGATCATCGGCTTCACCCATTTGCTGCGGCGTGACACCGGGCTGACACCGACCCAGGTGGACCGGCTGCACAAGATCGACGCGGCCGCCGGGCATCTGCTGCGCGTCATCAACGACATCCTGGACATCTCCAAGATCGAGGCGGACAAGCTGGTGCTGGAGGCGGCGGAATTCGACCTGCCGGACGTGCTGCGGGATGCCATCGCGATGGTGCAGCAACGGGCGCAGGACAAGGGTCTGGCGCTGGTCGTCGATGCGCCGACGGATGTCGGGCGCCTGTACGGCGACGCCGGGCGGCTTGGTCAGGGGCTGCTGAACTACCTGGCGAATGCGGTCAAGTTCACCGAGCGCGGCCGGATCGTGCTGGCGGTGCAGGTGCTGGAGGAAACCGAGCGGGATGTGCTGCTGCGCTTCGAGGTCACCGACACCGGCATCGGCATCGCGCCGGAAAACCTGTCCCGGCTGTTCACGACCTTCGAGCAGGCCGACAGTTCCACGACACGGCGCTTCGGCGGCACCGGGCTGGGCCTGGCGATCACCCGCAAGCTGGCACTGATGATGGGGGGAGATGCCGGCGCCAGCAGCACGGAGGGCGTGGGCAGCAGCTTCTGGATGACGGTGCGCCTGGCGCGCGCCGTCGAGCACTCGGCCTGGCTGCCGTCCCAGCCGGCCCCCATGGATCCGCGCGATCTGGCCGACGCCCGAGCACCCGAGCAGCGGCTGCAGTCCCGCTTCCGGCAGGCGCGCCTGCTGCTGGTCGAGGACGATCCGGTCAACCGGGAGGTGGCGATGCAGGTGCTGGAAGAGGTCGGCTGGCGCATCGATACCGCCACCAACGGCCGCGAGGCGGTGGAGATGGCGGCGCGGCAGGCTTACGCTGCGGTGCTGATGGACATGCAGATGCCGGTCATGGATGGCCTGGAAGCCACCCGGCAGATCCGCCGGCTGCCCGGCTGGGCAGACACGCCGATCATCGCGATGACGGCCAATGCCTTCGAGGAACACCGCGACGCCTGCCTGGCCGCCGGCATGAACGACTTCGTCATGAAGCCGGTCGAGGCCGACCGCCTGTTTGCGACGCTGTGGCACTGGCTGGTGGAGCGCGAACGATGACGACGCCCGCGCCGACGAACGCCGATCAGGTATGCGTGCCCGTCGCGGAGATCCTGCAGGTGGCGCAGGCTGCGCTGCAGGCCGCGGGCTGTGACCTGCAGAACGCCCAGGCGGTGGCGGCCGTGATGGCCCGCGCCGAGGCGGATGGCGCGTCCTCGCATGGACTGTTTCGGCTGCCGGGCTACCTGGCATCGCTGCGCAGTGGCAAGGTCCATGGCCGGGCCCGACCCACGGCGAGCCCGCTGGCACCGGCCGTGCTGCGGGTGGACGGTCACGGTGGCTTCGCGCCTCTGGCGATGCAGGTGGCATGCACGGCCCTGGCCGCGCAGGCCCGGCAGCAGGGCATGGCGGCCGCAGCGGTGTGCAACGTGCACCATTTCTCGGCGTTGTGGGTCGACGTCGAGCCGCTTGTGCAGAGCGGCCTGGTGGCGCTGTGTTTCACGGCCTACCTGCCGACAGTGGCGCCGCACGGCTCGCGCCAGCCGTTCTTCGGCACCAATCCGATGGCCTTCGGCTGGCCGCGCCCGGATGGCGGCACGATGATCTTCGACCAGGCCTCGGCCGCGATGGCGCGCGGCGAGATACAGATCGCTGCCCGGGACGGACGCAGCGTGCCGCCCGGCGCCGGCATCGGCCCGGACGGCGCCCCGACGACCGACCCGGCGCAGATCCTGCAGGGTGCCCAGTTGCCGTTTGGCGGCCACAAGGGATCCGC
>JAEUOX010000083.1 GCA_016790475.1 Rhodoferax sp.
GCGTGGCGGGCGGCCAGTTCGACGATGCCGTCCTCGTCCAGCCCCAGCACCACGCGGCGCATCACCGGCGCCGTGGCGTTGTACAGGTGCACGATGGCCCGGGGCGCGCCCTGCAGGGCCTCGAAGGTGCGCTCGATGAGATGGTCGCGCGCCTGGGTCAGCACCTGGATGGTGACGTCATCGGGGATCAGGCGCTGCTCGATGAGCAGCCGCACGAAGTCGAAGTCGGCCTGCGAGGCCGAGGGGAAGCCGACCTCGATCTCCTTGAAGCCGATCTTCACCAGCATCTGGAACAGCCGCAGCTTGCGCGCCGGATCCATGGGCTCGATCAGCGCCTGGTTGCCGTCGCGCAGGTCGACGCTGCACCACACCGGCGCACGGTTCAGCACGGCGTCGGGCCAGGTGCGGTCGCTCAGCGCCACCGGGGCAAAGGCTCGGTACTTGGCGGCAGGGTGGCTCAACATCGGCATCGGAGGACTCCTTGGCTTGAAGGGTGCACGCAGCCCGGCTTCGACGTTGAACAGGCACGAAGAAGAACGGCCCGCTGCGTTGCGCTGGCGGGCCGTTGATCGGAGAAAGATTCGAGTCGGAAGGGACGTGGTCGATCAGCGCACCCGCAGAGGCGGTAGCGCTAGGGCCAGAAGGTGGTGGATCGACGACATCACGGCCAATATAGCACGGCAAAACGCGGCGGGCGTTACTGGTGCAGCCCCTTCTCGTCGGGTTCGTCGGTGGAGATCGCGATCACGCTGGCCGGCTTGCCTTTCATGCGGCGCCACGCGTAGACCGCGTAGCCCGACAGCCCGTACAGGCAGAACAGGCCGAACAGCGCCAGCGGCGGGTTCTGGCTGATCAGCGCCATGGCCACGGCAATGGCCACGATCACGGCGAAAGGCACCGTCTGGCGGGCCCCCACCACCTTGAAGCTGTAGAAGGGCGCGTTGGTCACCATGGTCAGACCGGCATAGAGCGTCATGCCGAACGCGCCCCAAGCCAGCCATACCGGGCGCTCGCCGCCGCGCAGGCCCCAGTCCTCGGCCACCCAGATCATGCCGATCACCAGCGCGGCCGCCGCCGGGCTGGGCAGCCCCTGGAAGAAGCGCTTGTCGACCACGCCGATGTTGACGTTGAAGCGCGCCAGCCGCAGCGCGGCACCCGAGATGTAGACGAAGGCCGGGATCCAACCCAGCTTGCCCATGTCCTTCAAGGCCCACATGTAGACGATGAGAGCCGGCGCCGCGCCGAAGCTCACCATGTCCGACAGGCTGTCCATCTGTTCGCCGAAGGCACTCTGGGCGTTGGTCATGCGCGCCACGCGGCCGTCGAGCGAGTCGAGCACGGCGGCCACGAAGATCGACACGCAGGCCGCCTCGAATCGCCCGTTCACTGCCATCACGATGCCGTAGAAGCCCGAGAACAGCGCGGCCAGGGTGATGGCATTGGGCAGGATGTAGATGCCCTTGCGCCGGGGCCTCGGGGCTTCGGGCGGTTCTTCCGCCCCAGGGGCGATGGCGTCGTTCATGGCGGGGAGCATAGCGCAGGGGTGGACGCAGAAAAGGCCGCCCGGTGGGCGGCCTTTCGCAGCCGGGCGGCCGTCGCGGCGTTCAGTTGCGCGAGCGGTCGACCAGCTTGTTGGCCTTGATCCAGGGCATCATGGCGCGCAGCTTCTCGCCCACCACCTCGATGCTGTGCTCCGACGTCAGGCGGCGGCGCGACAGCAGCGTGGGGGCACCGGCGCGGTTCTCCAGGATGAAGCTCTTGGCGTATTCGCCGGTCTGGATGTCCTTGAGCGCCTGGCGCATGGCCTGCTTGGTCTGCTCGTTGACGATCTTCGGGCCTGTCACGTACTCGCCGTACTCCGCGTTGTTGGAGATCGAGTAGTTCATGTTGGCGATGCCGCCCTCGTAGATGAGGTCGACGATCAGCTTGAGCTCGTGCAGGCACTCGAAGTAGGCCATCTCGGGCGCGTAGCCGGCTTCCACCAGGGTCTCGTAGCCGGCCTTGATCAGTTCCACGGTGCCGCCGCACAGCACGGCCTGCTCGCCGAACAGGTCAGTCTCGGTCTCCTCGCGGAAGTTGGTCTCGATGATGCCGGCCTTGCCGCCGCCATTGGCCATCGCATAGCTCAGCGCCAGCTCGCGGGTGCGGCCGGACTTGTCCTGTGCCACCGCGATCAGGTGCGGCACGCCGCCGCCCTGCACATAGGTGCCACGCACGGTATGGCCGGGGGCCTTCGGGGCCACCATCCAGACGTCCAGGTCCGCACGGGGCGTGACCAGGCCGTAGTGCACGTTGAAGCCGTGGGCAAATACCAGCGAGGCGCCGGGCTTGATGTTCGGCTCGACGTCGTTCTTGTAGACGGCGCCGATCTGTTCGTCCGGCAGCAGGATCATGACCACGTCGGCGGCCTTGACCGCGTCGGCCACCTCGGCCACCTTCAGGCCGGCCTTCTCGACCTTCGGCCAGGAGGCGCCGCCCTTGCGCAGGCCGACCACGACCTTGACGCCGCTGTCGTTGAGGTTCTGCGCATGCGCATGGCCCTGGCTGCCGTAGCCGATGATGGCGACCGTCTTGCCCTTGATCAGGCTCAGATCACAGTCCTTGTCGTAATACACCTTCATGCTTTTCTCCTTCAACAAATCAGTTGTCAAACCCGCAGAATCCGTTCACCGCGTCCGATGCCGCTGGAACCCGTACGCACTGTCTCCAGGATGGCGCTGCGTTCAATCGCCTCCAGGAACGCGTCATTTTTTGACTGGTTGCCCGTCAATTCGATGGTGTAGCTCTTCTCGGTCACATCGATGATGCGCCCGCGGAAGATGTCCGCCATTCTCTTCATCTCCTCGCGCTCCTTGCCGACCGCGCGCACCTTGACCATCATCAGCTCGCGCTCGATGTAGGCGCCTTCGGTCAGGTCCACCACCTTGACCACCTCGATCAGCCGGTTCAGGTGCTTGGTGATCTGTTCGATGACGTCGTCGGACCCGGTGGTCTGGATCGTCATGCGCGACAGGCTGGCGTCCTCGGTCGGGGCCACCGTCAGCGATTCGATGTTGTAACCACGGGCCGAGAACAGGCCCACCACCCGGGACAGGGCGCCCGGTTCGTTCTCCAGAAGGACAGCAATGATGTGTTTCATAAGATTCCTCTTTTCGCTGCCCTCCCCCGGGTGCGGTAACACCCGGGCTTGGCAGGCAATAGACTCATCGTGAAGGGGAAACAGCGGGCCGCGCCCGCCGCGTGAAGCCGCCAGGCGGCCGTGTTCGGTGGATCGTGGCGCCTTACAGGTCTTCGGAGCCCAGCAGCATTTCCGTCAGGCCCATGCCCGCCTTGACCATCGGGAACACGTTCTCGGTCGGGTCGGTGCGGAAGTCCATGAACACGGTGCGGTCCTTGAGCTTGCGCGCCTCGCGCAGCGCCGGCTCGACATCCTGCGGCTTCTCGATCAGCATGCCGACATGGCCGTAGGCCTCGGCCAGCTTGACGAAGTTCGGCAGCGCGTCCATGTAGCTGTGGCTGTAGCGGCCTTCGTAGTCGATCTCCTGCCACTGGCGCACCATGCCCAGGTAGCGGTTGTTCAGCGCGCAGATCTTGATCGGCGTGTTGTACTGCAGGCAGGTGGAGAGCTCCTGGATGCACATCTGCACCGAGCCTTCGCCGGTGATGCAGAACACCTCCGACTCGGGCTTGGCGAGCTTGATGCCCATCGCGTACGGGATGCCGACGCCCATCGTGCCCAGGCCGCCGGAGTTGATCCAGCGCCGCGGCTCGTCGAAACGGTAGTACTGTGCGGCCCACATCTGGTGCTGGCCGACGTCGGACGTGATGTAGGTCTCGACATCCTTCGTCATGTTCCACAGCGTCTCGACCACATACTGCGGCTTGATGACGTCGCCCTTGCCGTGGTCGTACTTGAGACACTCGCGCCGGCGCCAGCCGTCGATCGTCTCCCACCAGGCGCCCAGCGCGTTCGGATCCGGTCGCAGCGGGTTGTCCTTGATCATCGCGATCATCTCGGTCAGCACGTCGCGCACGTCGCCGACGATCGGGATGTCGACCTTCACGCGCTTGGAGATGCTGGACGGGTCGATGTCGATGTGGATGATCTTGCGCTCGTTCTGCGCGAAGTGCTTCGGGTTGCCGATCACCCGGTCGTCGAACCGGGCGCCGACGGCCAGCAGCACGTCGCAGTTCTGCATCGCGTTGTTGGCCTCCAGCGTGCCGTGCATGCCCAGCATGCCCAGGAACTTGCGGTCGCTGGCCGGGTAGGCCCCCAGGCCCATCAGCGTGTTGGTGCAGGGATAGCCCAGCATGTCGACCAGCGTGCGCAGCTCGGCTGACGCGTTGCTCATCAGCACGCCACCGCCGGTGTAGATGTACGGGCGCTTGGCCGTCAGCAGCAACTGCAGCGCCTTGCGGATCTGCCCGCCGTGGCCCTTGCGCACCGGGTTGTAGGAGCGCATCTCGATCGACTTGGGGTAGCCGTCGTAGGGCACCTTCTTGAAGGACACGTCCTTCGGGATGTCCACGACCACCGGGCCGGGGCGGCCGCTGCGGGCGATGTGGAAGGCCTTCTTCATGACCTCGGCCAGATCGCGCGCATCCTTGACCAGGAAGTTGTGCTTGACGATCGGACGGGTGATGCCGACGGTGTCGCATTCCTGGAAGGCATCCAGGCCGATCGCGGCGGTGGGCACCTGCCCGGTGATGATCACCATCGGAATGCTGTCCATGTAGGCCGTCGCAATGCCGGTGACCGCATTCGTGACGCCGGGGCCGGACGTGACCAGCGCGACGCCGACCTCGCCGGTGGCACGGGCGTAGCCGTCGGCGGCGTGCACGGCCGCCTGCTCATGGCGCACCAGGATGTGCTGGATGGTGTCCTGCTTGTAGAACGCGTCGTAGATGTGCAGCACCGCACCGCCGGGGTAGCCCCAGACATACTGGACGTTTTCGGCCTGCAAGGCGCGCACGAGGATTTCCGCACCCCGCAGTTCGACTGGCGAGGCTGCCGACGGATTGCGCGAGGACGGGGAGACTGCTGCTGCCGAGGCCAGCTCGGCTTTCGAGATTTCCATGATGAACCTTTGTGAATTTCTCTGACGAAATACCTAGGGTGCCCCTTCGAAAACTCTTTTGGAGCCGCGTCGGGACTTGAGGTCCAAGCCACAGGCGCAGCGAATATTGCGCCAGACCAGGACCCGTTTGCCGTTTGAATTGCAGCGCGCATTATGGCATTGCAACAACGGACCGGGCCGCCGGAGCCTGCGGGAACGGGTGCCGATGCCATAATTTGTGGCAGTTGCACACCACGCCAGTGGTCGGGGGGCCGCGGGACAACCGTGCCCGCCCTCCGTTCTGGCCGCCCTGCCTTGGCCACAGAACAAGAACTGTCCGACTTTCTGAAAAGCGTCGAGAAGCGCGCCTTCAAGCGTTCGGTCTACCACGTTCGCGACGAGGAGGCCGCACTCGACATCGTGCAGGACAGCATGATGAAGCTTGCCGAACACTACGGCGACAAGCCGGCGGCGGAGTTGCCGATGCTGTTCCAGCGCATCCTGGTCAACTGCACGCTGGACTGGTTCCGGCGCAACAAGTCCCGCAATGCGCTGTTCTCCAACCTGAGCGACTTCGAGTCCCCGGGGGATGACGGAGATTTCGATCTGCTGGAGAATCACGAGAGCATCGAGGATCTGCAGCGCACGGAGAGCGCCGAGGACGCCACCCGCCGCGCGCAGATCTTCCGGGAGATCGAATCCGAGGTCCAGCAGTTGCCGGGGCGTCAACGGGAAGCCTTCCTGATGCGTTACTGGGAAGAACTGGATGTCTCCGAAACGGCAGCCTCCATGGGCTGCTCCGAGGGCAGCGTCAAGACCCATTGCTCCCGGGCCGTGCTGGCGCTCAGCAAGGCCCTGCGGGCGAAAGGAATAACACTATGACCAACGCAGACCGACAACAGCTCGAGACCCTGCAGGACCGCTACGGCCTGCGCGTGGCTGCCCGCCTGTCGATGGGCACGCAGACGCTCCCCCATGATGTCACCGAACGCCTGAAGGCGGCGCGCATGCAGGCGCTCGCCCGGCGGCGCGTCGCAGTGCGGGCACCCACCAGCGCCGTGCTGGCGTCCGGGAATGCCGCAGCGCTTGGTGGCGGTGACGAGTCGATGAACTTCTGGAGCCGGCTGGCCGCGGTGCTGCCGCTGATCGTTCTGGTGCTGGGTCTGGTCACGATCCATTGGCTGCAGAATGAACGCGTGGCCGGCGAACTGGCCGCGCTGGACGCCGCCCTGCTCGTCGACGACCTGCCCCCGGCCGCCTACGCCGACCCTGGCTTTGCCCGCTTTGTCGAGCTGCGAAGGAGACAGGCGCAGTGACGGGGCCCGGGCTCCTGCCCTCCCGCCGCCGCCGGACAACCGCCAGGCGGATCGGCGCGGCGGTCGCCTTGTGCGGGCTGTCAGTCGTTGCGCTCGCACAACAGCCTGCCCCGACTCCGACTCCGACACGCCCGGCCGCCAAGCTGCCGCTGGGCTCCGACTGGTCCGACCTGACACCCGCGCAGCAGGTGGCCCTGAAGCCGCTCGGCCCGAGCTGGGGCACCATCAGCACCGGCCAGAAGCGCAAATGGATCGCGCTGTCGCGCAACTTCCAGACCATGACGCCGGCCGCCCAGACCAAGCTGCATGCCCGGATGACCGAGTGGATCAACCTCAGCGCGGTGCAACGCAGCGAGGCCCGGCTGAACTTCGCGCAGACCCAGCAACTGAGCCCGGACCAGAAGAAGGCGGAATGGGAGGCCTACCTGGCCCTGCCGCTGGAGCAGCGCCAGCAGCTTGCCACGGGCCAGGCCCTGCCGGTCGGCGCCGCGCCGGCCCGCCAGCCGGTGGATCCGAACAAGCTGGCTGCGGTGCCGATCACGCGTTCCGAGTCGTCGCCCAAGCCGACCCCGGTCGTCAAGCCGCGTCCCCCCAAGGAAGCGGCCAGCGCCAGCCGTCCTGCGCGGCCCGCATCCGGCGCCCAGGCCAGCCGCTGACGCAAGGCGGATCCGATGCGCCGGCTGAGCTCCGCCCCGACCGAGCCCCCCGCGGGTGCCGGCTTGTCCATGTCCCCGGCGCAGTTGCAGGCCCCCCCGCTGATGCGGCGCATGGCCTGCTGGCTGTACGAGGGCATGCTGCTGTTCGGTGTGGTTTTCATCGCGGGCTACCTGTTTGGGGCATTGAGCCAGACCCGCCATGCGCTGGACAACCGTCACGGGCTGCAGGCCTTCCTGTTCGTGGTATTCGGCATCTACTTCACCTGGTTCTGGGCCAAGGGGCACACGCTGGCCATGAAGACCTGGGGTATCCGGGTTGTCGATGCGGCCGGGCGGCCGCTGACGCAGTCGCGCGCGCTGCTGCGCTACCTGGCCAGCTGGCTCTGGCTGCTGCCGCCATTGGTCATCAGCGTACCCTTGGGCGCGCGACCGCTCGAGTCCGCGGTGCTGGTCGTGGGCTGGATCCTGGTCTGGGCCATCCTGAGCCGGTTCCACCCCCAGGGCCAGTTCTGGCATGACGCGCTGGCGGGAACCCGTCTGGTCGGGGCGACCCATGCAGCCCCCTGAGCCGGATCCCTCGGTCAACCCCCAGAAATCCCGCCGCGGCCTGGCGCGCATCTGGCACGCAGGCGGCTACTCGCTGGCCGGGCTGCGCGCCGGCTGGCAGGAGGCTGCATTCCGCCAGGAGGTCTGGATGGCCGTGGTCCTGGTACCGGCCGCGTTCTGGGTGGGCCAGGGCTGGCTCGCCCGCTCGGTGCTGATCGGTACGGTGGTGTTCGTGCTGGTCGTGGAGCTGCTGAACTCCGGCATCGAGGCCGCGATCGACCGGGTCGGCCCGGAATGGCATCTGCATGCGAAGCGCGCCAAGGACATGGGCAGCGCCGCCGTGCTGCTGAGCCTGCTGCTGTGCGGCGGCACCTGGGTCGCGGCCCTCTGGCAACGGATCGCACCATGAGCCGGCCCGCCTTCTCCGTCGCGGTGTACTGCGGCTCGCGCACCGGCGTGACCGCAGCCTTCGCGCAGGCAGCGGCCGCTATCGGCCACTGGATCGGCAGCCATGGCGGCCAGCTGGTGTACGGCGGCGGCACGAGCGGCCTGATGGGTGTGGTCGCAGACGCCACGCTGCAGGCCGGCGGTCGCGTCGTCGGCGTGATCCCGACGAGCCTGGTCGAGCGCGAGCTGGCGCACCGCGGCTGCACCGAGCTGCACGTGGTGGACACCATGCATGAGCGCAAGCGCATGATGGCCGAGCGCGCCGATGCCTTCGTCGCATTGCCGGGCGGCATCGGGACGCTGGAGGAAATCTTCGAAGTCTGGACCTGGCGCCAGCTGGGCTACCACGACAAGCCGATAGGCCTGCTCAATGTGGCCGGCTACTACGACGCGCTGCTGGCCTTCCTGGACCACAGCGTGCGCCAGCAGTTCATGGCGCCGGCCCTGATGGGCCTGGTGCACACTGCGACCAACGCGCAGCAGTTGCTTCCGGCGCTGGTGCAGGCGGCCGGGCTGTCGGATGGCCCCGGGCTCAGCGCGATCTGAACCCCGTCAGACGGCCGTTTCGTCTTCCTCGCCGGTGCGGATGCGCACCACCCGCTCCACCGAGGTCACGAAGATCTTGCCGTCGCCGATCTTGCCGGTGCGGGCCGCCTTGACGATCGCATCGACGCAGCGGTCGACGTCGTCGGTCTTGACGACGACCTCCACCTTCACCTTGGGCAGGAAGTCCACGACATACTCGGCGCCGCGATAGAGCTCGGTGTGGCCCTTCTGACGGCCGAAACCCTTGACTTCGGTGACGGTCAGGCCGGTGACGCCACACTCGGCCAGCGCCTCACGCACTTCTTCCAGTTTGAACGGTTTGACGATCGCCGTGATCTGCTTCATGGTGGGTAGCTCTTTCCGGTAGGGCCGCAGGACAGGCCGTCGCATCCGGCCCGGGGACCGGCGGGTACGACGGAGGTACCCCCCGAGGATAGCGCCATTCCGGGCGGGCCGGCGCGCGCTACTGGCGAAACCGGTTCGTGATCGGGTAGCGCCAGTCCTTGCCGAAGCTGCGGTGCGTGACGCGGATCCCGACCGGCGCCTGGCGGCGCTTGTATTCGTTGATCTTGATGAGCCGCGTGACCCGCTCCACGTCCGCCTGCGCAAAGCCGTCGGCGATCAGCGATTCGATGCTCTCGTCGTTCTCCATGTAGCGCTCGACGATCGCATCGAGCACCTCGTAGGGCGGCAGGCTGTCCTGGTCCTTCTGGTCCGGCCGCAGTTCGGCGCTGGGCGGCCGGGTGATGATGCGCTCCGGGATCGGCGTGGCCCCGCTGCCGTACGGGTCGTGCGCATTGCGCCAGCGCGCCAGCCGGAACACCGTGGTCTTGGCCAGGTCCTTGATCGCCGCGAAGCCGCCCGCCATGTCGCCATACAGCGTGCAGTAGCCGGTGGCCAGCTCGCTCTTGTTGCCGGTCGTCAGCACGATCGCGCCGAACTTGTTCGACAGCGCCATCAGCAGCGTTCCGCGGATGCGGGCCTGGATGTTCTCCTCGGTGGCGTCCTCGGCGCGGCCGGCGAACTCCGCCGCCAGCGACGCCTTGAAAGCCTCGAACTGGGGCACGATCGAGATCTCGTCGTAGCGCACGCCCAGGCGCCGGGCCATGTCCCGCGCGTCGATCCAGCTGATGTCGGCGGTGTAGGGCGAGGGCATCATCACCGCGCGCACCCGGTCCCGGCCGATCGCGTCCACCGCGATCGCAAGCACCAGCGCGGAGTCGATGCCGCCCGACAGGCCCAGGATCGCACCCGGGAAGCCGTTCTTGCCGATGTAGTCGCGCACCCCCAGCACCAGCGCGTCCCACAGGTCGGCGTCGGTGCTGCGCTCCGGCGCGATCGGCCCGGAGAGCCGCGGCGCGCCGCTGGTGGCGTCGATCTGGACTTCGAAAAGGTCCTCGCGGAAGCTCGGGGCCCGCGCCGCCAGTGAGCCGTCGGCGTTCAGTGCAAAGGAGTGGCCCTCGAAGACCACCTCGTCCTGGCCGCCCACCAGGTGCCCGTAGACCAGCGGCAGCCCGCAGGCCTGTACCCGAGTGCGCATCGTCTGCTCGCGCTCGTAGCCCTTGCCGGCATGGAACGGCGAGGCGTTGATGACCGCCAGCAGCTGCGCACCGGCGGCCCGGGCCAGCGCGGCCGGCTCCGGATACCAGGCGTCCTCGCAGATCAGCAGCCCGACGCGCAGGCGCTGCGCGCCCTCCCCCGCCTCGAACACGCACACACCCTGCCCGGGCGCGAAGTAGCGGCGTTCGTCGAACACCTGGTAGTTGGGGAGCTCGCGCTTGTGGTAGGTGTGCGTGATCCGCCCCTCGCACAGCACGCTGGCGGCGTTGAAGCGCTGCTGGATCGCCACCGAACGGGTCCGGCTGTCGCCCCCGACCGGGTGGCCGACGACCACCGACAGGCCCTTTAACCCTGCCAGTGCGCGCGCCACCGTGTTCACGGCATCATCGCAGGCAGCGATGAAGGCGGGACGCAGAAACAAATCCTCGGCCGCATAGCCGCAGATCGACAATTCCGGCGTCAGCACGAGCCGTGCACCGGCAGAATAGGCCGCCTGGGCGGCGTCGATGATCTTGCGTGCGTTGCCCGGAAGGTCACCCACGCACAGATTGAGCTGGGCCACACAGAGTTTGAGATTCATGACAACGGACACAGAGTGGGTGACGGTTGCAGCGGGCCCGACGCAGGGCTTGGCGCTGGCGGGCCGCAGACGCATGCAGGGGGCCCGGTGACTGCGCCGGATTATGGCATCGAGGTGGTGGAATCACCGGCCGCTGTGGATGCGGGCGCCTGGAACGCGCTGCTGGCCGGCCAGCCGGACGCCAACCCCTTCCTGCGCCATGAATACCTGGCCGCGATGCACGCCAGCGGCAGCGCCACGCCGGACACCGGCTGGACGCCGCGCTTCCTGCTGCTGTGGGCCGATGCCGGCAGGCGCCGGCGCGAGCTGCTGGCCGGCTGTGCGCTCTACCTGAAGGACCATTCCTACGGCGAATACGTGTTCGACCATGCCTGGGCCCATGCCTACCGCCAGCACGGCCTGCGGTACTACCCGAAGGCGCTCGTCGCCCCGCCCTTCACGCCGGTCCCGGGTGCCCGGCTGCTGGCCCGGGATGCCGCCAGCCGGCAGGCGCTGGCCCGGGCCGTGATCGACTGGTGCCGCACGACCCGCCGCTCGTCCCTGCACATCCTGTTTGCCAGCGACGCCGACATCGACGCCTGCGAAGCCGCCGGCATGATGGTGCGGCACAACGTGCAGTTCCACTGGACCGCACCGGAAGGCGGATACCGCGATTTCGACCACTTCCTGGCCTCGCTGAGCCAGGACAAGCGCAAGAAGATCCGCCAGGAACGCCGCAAGGTGCAGGAGGCCGGCGTGCAGTTCCGCGCGCTGCAGGGTGCGGATATCCAGCGTGCGGACTGGGACTTCTTCTACCGTTGCTACGAGCGCACCTACCTGGAGCACGGCAACGCCCCCTACCTCAGCCGCGACTTCTTCCACCGGATGCAGCAGGACCTGCCCGGCAACTGGCTGATGTTCATCGCCGAGCGTGGTGGTCGCGCGATCGCCAGCAGCCTGGTCGCGCTGAACGACAGCACCACCGGGCCGGCCACCGGCGTGGTTGCCTACGGGCGCTACTGGGGCGCACTGGAGCGGGTGGATTGCCTGCACTTCGAGGCCTGCTACTACCAGCCGCTGCAATGGTGCATCGCGCACGGCGTGCGGCGCTTCGAGGGTGGCGCGCAGGGCGAACACAAGATGGCGCGGGCCCTGCTGCCGGTGCGTACCCGCAGCGCCCACTGGCTGGCCCATCCGGCATTCGCCGAGGCGGTGCAGGATTTCCTGGACCGCGAGGGCCAGGGCATCGAGCGTTACATGGAGGCACTGGAACAGCGCAACCCGTTCCGGGCGGAACCGCGCCAGGCGGCGTCCGACCGCCCGGCGTGACGGATCACTTGGCGCGCTGCGCAGCGAGCATGCGCTGGGTGTCGGCCTTGCGGTCGTCGTTGACCTTGCGCACCGCCGGGCGTTCGCCCATCGCCTTCAGATAGTCCTTGACCGGCAGCGCCGCGAGCAGGTCCTCGCCGAACACCAGCTTGCAGGCGCCGGACACGACCGGCAGGTGCACGATGGCCGCACAGTCCGCCAGCGTGAACGCGGCACCGGCGACGAACGGCGCGAAGCGCGCGATCTTTGCGTATCCTGCGGCACCGCGCACCAGCAGCTTGCGCACGCGCTCCTGGGTCTCCTCGCTGACCTTGCCGCCAAAGTAGGCCTGCGGGTACAGCTCGCGCGCCGGAAGCTCCAGGTGCAGCTCGGTGTACAGCACCAGCTCACGCACGCGGGCCGCCGCCAGCGGGTCGGCAGGCAGCAGCGGGAACTGCGGGTAGGTGGCCTCGATGTATTCGGCGCAGGCGATCGACTCGCTGATGCAGCCCCGGCCGGTGTCGAGGAACGGCACCTTGGCCATCGGCGAGCGGTCGACCAGCTCCGGCGCGCCGGTGCCGGTCAGCACGAGTTCCTCCACGAAGCCCAGTTGCTTCTCGAGCAACTGCAGCTTGACCTGGTTGTAGTAGTTGCTGCCGGAAAAACCGCAAAGCTTGAGTGTCATGGTGAATCCTGTCGGAGGTTGCGAAGGCGGGGCGCGCCATTATGCAAATCGCGGCGGCGCGGATCCAGTCGCTCGGGTGACTGCCGGCACCGGCGACGCCGTGCCTAGAATGCGCAGACAGCCGGAATGCCGGCTGCTGCCAACCGGAGAATGACATGGTCGCTAGTCACGGTGCCGCGCGCGCCTCGGCACCCAGCGCGTGGCTGCTGGCCCTGGAGTTCCGCGCGCCCTGGGAATTCGGCGCCCTGCTGCCCGCCTGGTTTGCGCTGCAGCGGGCCCCTGCCGGCGACGGGCATGGCGTGGTCGTGTTTCCGGGCCTGTCAGCCAGCGACGCCTCGACCATGCCGCTGCGCAGCTACCTGCGCGGTCTGGGCTACCAGCCGACCGGCTGGGACCAGGGTTTCAATTTCGGGCCGCGCGCCGGTGTGCTGAAGACCGCACGCTGGCAGGTCGAGACGCTGGCCGAGCGAACTGGCCGCCGCGTGAGCCTGATTGGCTGGAGCCTCGGCGGCATCTATGCCCGCGAGCTCGCCAAGGAACTGCCGGATCTGGTGCGCGGCGTGATCACGCTGGGAACGCCGTTTGCCGGCTCCCACAAGAGCACCAACGCCTGGCGTCTGTATGAACTGACGAGCGGGCGCGACATCGAGCGCGAGACCGCCCACTACGACCTGCCGCAGGCGCCCCGGGCACCGACGACGTCGGTGTTCTCCCGCACCGACGGCATCGTCAGCTGGCAGGCCAGCCTGCAGGCGCCCAGCCGGGACAACCCGCATACCGAGAACATCGAGGTGGTGGCCAGCCATGTCGGCCTGGGCCTGAACCCGAGCGCCTGGTGGGCCGTCGCCGACCGGCTGGCGCAGCCCGAGGGCCAGTGGAAGCCCTTCGAGCGCAAGCGCGGCCTGCACGGCCTGCTGTTTCCGGACCCGCACCGCTAGGGCGGGCCGGCACGCTCAGCCGTGCTGGCGCTGGTAGTTCGCGATGCCGTCCAGGATCTCCTGGCGGGCGGAGTCCGGCCCCTCCCAGCCCAGGATCTTGACCCACTTGCCGGTCTCGAGATCCTTGTAGTGCTCGAAGAAGTGGGCAATGGTCTTCAGCCGCATCGGATTGAGGTCCTCCGGCTTCTGCCACTGCGTGTAGATCGACAGGATCTTGTCGGTGGGCACCGCCAGCACCTTGCCGTCCTCGCCGGCTTCGTCCTGCATCTTCAGGATGCCGATCGGGCGGCAGGTCACGACGACGCCCGGGATCAGGGGCACCGGCGTGATCACCAGCACGTCGACCGGATCGCCGTCACCGCTGATCGTCTTGGGCACATACCCGTAGTTCGTCGGATAGTGCATCGAGGTGCTCATGAAGCGGTCCACGAAGATGGCCCCGGTGGTCTTGTCCACCTCGTACTTGACCGGATCGGCGTTCATCGGGATCTCGATGATCACGTTGAAGGCATCGGGCACGTTCTTGCCGGGGGTGACGTTGTCCAGGGACATGGTGGGTTCCGCTTGATGAAGTTGGAGGTTGCGAGGGGACTCAGTATTAACCCTGATTTTACTGACGTGCCCCTTGCGCCCTCCGAAAAGCGCCACTTTTGTTGTTACAGTTCCGGCGTTGGCCAATCGGCTCCCGACCCGGGACGCCTGAGGAAGCAACGCAGCGGGGGCACCGCTCGCGTTGTCCCCACAAGCGAAACCGGAGTCTTCGGACTTGAGTGCAGGGCAGCCACCTCGTGCAGGTGCGCGCCTTGCCCAGAACGACTAGAGGAGTGATTGACTATGACAGGCAACTCGGTGCTGGTAATGGCACTTGTTTGCGGGCTGATAGCCGTGGCCTACGGCTTCTGGGCCCGCAGCTGGATCCTTGCACAGGATGCAGGCAACTCTCGGATGCAGGACATCGCGGCCGCCATTCAAACCGGCGCTGCGGCCTATCTGGCTCGCCAGTACAAGACCATCACGATCGTCGGTGTGGTGCTGGCGGTCCTGATCGGCCTGTTCCTGGATGGCATGAGTGCCGTCGGCTTCGTCATCGGTGCCGCGCTCTCCGGCGCCTGCGGCTTCATCGGCATGAACGTCTCGGTGCGTGCCAACGTGCGCACCGCGCAGGCGGCGACCAAGGGCATCGGCCCGGCACTGGACGTCGCGTTCCGCGGCGGCGCCATCACCGGCATGCTGGTGGTCGGCCTGGGCCTGCTCGGCGTGACGACCTTCTACTGGTTCCTGGTGCCGGACGGTGCCGTGACCGCGGCCAAGCTCAATCCGCTGATCGGCTTCGCATTCGGCTCCTCGCTGATCTCCATCTTTGCCCGGCTGGGCGGCGGCATCTTCACCAAGGGTGCGGACGTCGGCGCGGACCTGGTCGGCAAGGTCGAGGCCGGGATCCCGGAAGACGACCCGCGCAACCCTGCCGTGATCGCCGACAACGTCGGTGACAACGTCGGCGACTGCGCCGGCATGGCCGCCGACCTGTTCGAGACCTATGCGGTGACGCTGATCGCCACGATGGTGCTCGGCGCGCTGCTGGTCACCGGTGGCGGCAGCAGCACCGCGGTGTATCCGCTGGCGCTGGGCGGCGTGTCGATCGTCGCGTCGATCATCGGCTGCTTCTTCGTGAAGGCCTCGCCCGGCATGAAGAACGTCATGCCCGCGCTGTACAAGGGCCTCGCGGTCGCCGGTGTGCTGTCACTGATCGCCTTCTACTTCGTCACCACCTCGGTGATCCCGGACAACGCGCTGGGCGGCACCGGCGCGCAGATGCGCCTGTTCGGCGCCTGCACCGTGGGCCTGGTCCTGACGGCGGCGCTGGTCTGGATCACCGAGTACTACACCGGCACGCAGTACGCCCCGGTCAAGCACATCGCGCAGGCCTCCACGACCGGCCACGGCACGAACATCATCGCCGGCCTCGGCGTCTCGATGCGCTCCACCGCCTGGCCGGTGATCTTCGTCTGCCTGGCGATCTGGATCGCCTTCAAGCTGGCCGGCCTGTACGGCGTGGCCATCGCCGCCACCTCGATGCTCAGCATGGCCGGCATCGTCGTCGCGCTGGACGCCTACGGCCCGATCACCGACAACGCCGGCGGCATCGCCGAAATGTCCGAGATGCCCAAGAGCGTGCGTGACATCACCGACCCGCTGGACGCCGTCGGCAACACGACGAAGGCCGTGACCAAGGGTTACGCGATCGGTTCCGCCGGCCTGGCCGCGCTGGTGCTATTCGCCGACTACACCCACAAGCTCGAAGTCTATGGCCGGTCCATCAGCTTCGACCTCAGCGACCCGATGGTGATCATCGGCCTGTTCATCGGCGGCCTGATCCCCTACCTGTTCGGCGCCATGGCGATGGAGGCCGTCGGCCGTGCCGCCGGCTCGGTGGTGGTCGAGGTGCGGCGCCAGTTCCGCGAGATCAAGGGCATCATGGAAGGCACGGCCAAGCCGGAGTACGGCCGTGCGGTCGACATGCTGACCACGGCGGCCATCAAGGAAATGATGACCCCGTCGCTGCTGCCGGTGGTGGTGCCGATCCTGGTCGGCCTGATCCTCGGCCCGGCGGCGCTCGGCGGCCTGCTGATGGGCACGATCGTGACCGGTCTGTTCGTCGCGATCTCGATGTGTACCGGCGGCGGCGCCTGGGACAACGCGAAGAAGTACATCGAAGACGGCCACCACGGCGGCAAGGGTTCCGAGACGCACAAGGCCGCCGTGACCGGTGACACGGTGGGCGACCCGTACAAGGACACCGCCGGCCCGGCCGTTAACCCGCTGATCAAGATCATCAACATCGTGGCGCTGCTGATCGTGCCGCTGATGATGAAGCTCCACGCCCCGACGGCCAATGCGGCCGCGCCGGCCGCCACCGCCCCGGCGGCCGTCAGCGCGCCGGCACCGGCGGCCCCGGCACCGGCGGCTGCGCCGGCAGCGGCCGCCGCACCGGCGAGCGCTGCATCGCAGTAAGGTCCGGATACCCGCCGCCCACGCCGGGCGGGATGTCCCTGCCAGGCCCGCGGATGCGGGCCTTTTTCATGGTGCGAATGGAGGAAAATGCCGGCATGCAGCTGAACTACATCGCCAACACCTCCACGCCCGGCAGTTCCGGGCGCACGATCCCGGTCATCGATCCGTCCGACGGCCAGCCCTTCGACGAGATCCAGCGCAGCAATTCCGCCGATCTGGACAGTGCCGTGCAGGCCGCACGCCAGTGCCTGGACACGGTATGGAGCAAGGTCAACGCCGCCGAGCGCGGCCGCCTGCTGATGCGGCTGTCGGCGAGCATCACCGCCCATGCCGACGAACTGGCCGCGCTGGAGCAGCGGGACTGCGGCAAGCCCACGCGGCAGGCCCGCGCCGATGCGACCGCGCTGGCGCGCTACTTCGAGTTCTACGCCGGGGCCTGCGACAAGCTGCACGGCGAGACGATCCCCTTCCTGGACGGCTACAGCGTGCTGACCTGGCGCGAGCCGCATGGCGTGACCGGCCACATCATCCCCTGGAACTACCCGATGCAGATCTTCGGGCGCAGCGTCGGCGGCGCACTGGCCGCCGGCAACGTCTGCGTCGTCAAGCCGGCCGAGGACGCCTGCCTGTCGCTGATCCGCGTGGCCCAGCTTGCCGCGGAGGTCGGCTTCCCGGCCGGTGCGCTGAACATCGTCACCGGCTACGGCCATGAGGTCGGCGATGCACTGGCACGCCACCCGGGCATCGACCACATCAGCTTCACCGGCAGCCCGCGCGTGGGCACGCTGATCCAGCAGGCCGCCGCCGAGCGGCACTGCCCGGTCACGCTGGAGCTCGGCGGAAAGAGCCCGCAGATCGTCTTTGCCGACGCCGACCTGGACGCCGCGATTCCGGCCATCCTCAATGCCATCGTGCAGAACGCCGGGCAGACCTGCTCCGCCGGCTCGCGGCTGCTGGTCGAGCAGGCGATCTACGAGCCGCTGCTTCAGCGCCTCGGCGAGGCCTTCTCGAAGCTGCGCGTCGGGCCCGCCGCGATGGACCTGGACCTCGGGCCCCTGATCCGCCAGAGCCAGCAGCAGCGCGTCTGGGATTTCCTCAGCGACGCCCAGGTGGCCGGCATCCCGATGGTCGCGCAGGGCCAGATCGTTGACGAGGCTCCGGACACCGGCTTCTACCAGGCCCCGACGTTGCTGCGCGACGTACCGGTCGATCACCGGCTGGCCCAGGAGGAGGTCTTCGGCCCCGTGCTGGCGGCCATGGCCTTCCGCGACGAGGCCCATGCCATTGAACTCGCCAATGCCACGCCCTTCGGGCTGGTCGCCGGTGTCTGGACGCGTGACGGTGGGCGCCAGTTCCGGATGGCCCGCGGCATCCGCAGCGGGCAGGTCTTCATCAACAACTACGGCGCCGCCGGTGGCGTCGAGCTGCCGTTCGGCGGCTTCAAGTCCTCGGGCCACGGTCGCGAGAAGGGCTTCGAGGCCCTGTACGGATTCACCGCCCTCAAGACCGTCGCGATCCGGCACGGTTGATCCCCGCGGGCCGCCGCCGGTTTCCGGCACTGCGACCCGCCCCCCCCAGCAACAAGGAACCCCCATGCGTGTCAAGAACAAGGTAGTCATCGTCACCGGCTCCGGTGGCGGCATCGGTGAAGGCATCGCGCTGCGCCTGGCGCAGGACGGCGCCCGTGTCGTCGTCAACGACATCCAGGCGGCAGCCGGCGAAAGGGTCGCCGCGGCGATCCGGGCCGCCGGCGGCGAGGCGGTGTTCTGCGCCGCCGACGTGACCCGCGATGCCGACATGCGAGCCCTCGTCGCCTGCGCCGTGCAGCAGTTCGGGCGGCTCGACGTGATGGTGAACAACGCCGGCTGGACCCACCGCAACCGCTCGGCGCTGGAAGTCAGCGAGGCGGAGTTCGACCGCTGCTTCGCGGTCAACGTCAAGAGCCTGTACCTGTCCACGCTGCATGCCACGCCGGTGTTCCGCTCCCAGGGCGGTGGCAGTTTCATCAACATCGCGTCCACCGCCGGCATCCGTCCGCGGCCGGGGCTGACCTGGTACAACGCCTCCAAGGGTGCGGCGATCACGCTGAGCAAGTCGCTGGCGGCCGAGCTCGGGCCGGACAACATCCGCGTGAACTGCATCAACCCGGTGTTCAATCCGGACACCGGCCTGTCGACCGAGTTCGCCGGGGGCCCGCTGGATGAGGCCCGGCGTGCGAAGTTCCTGTCGACGATCCCGCTGGGCCGCTTCTCCACCGCGCTGGACGTGGCGCATGCCGCGCTGTACCTGGCCAGCGATGAAGCCGCCTTCATCAACGGCATCTGCATCGAAGTGGACGGCGGCCGTTGTGCCTGAACGGGTCATTCCGCTGGTCGACATCCGCAGCAGCGGCCGGCCGCTGGCGGTGCCGGAGCAGCTGAGGGCACCCACCGGCGTGCTGACCGACCGGCGCCGCCGGCCGCTGCGGGACCTGCGCATCAGCGTCACCGACCGCTGCAACTTCCGCTGCAGCTACTGCATGCCGAAGGAGGTCTTCGGGCCCGACCACCCTTACCTGCCGCATGCGTCGCTGCTCAGCTTCGAGGAAATCACCCGGCTGGCGCGGCTGTTCCTGGCCCACGGCGTGCGCAAGATCCGGCTGACCGGCGGCGAGCCGCTGCTGCGCAAGAACATCGAGGTGCTGGTCGCCCAGCTGGCGCGGCTGCGCACCGTCGACGGCTTGCCGCCGGACATCACGCTGACGACCAACGGCTCGCTGCTGGTGCGCAAGGCCCGGCAGCTGCGCGAGGCCGGCCTGCAGCGGGTCACGGTCAGCCTGGACGGGCTGGACGACACGGTGTTCCGCCGCATGAACGATGTCGATTTCCCGGTGGCCGACGTGCTGGCGGGCATCGCGGCGGCCCAGGCCGCGGGCCTCGGGCCGATCAAGGTCAACATGGTGGTCAAGCGCGGCACCAACGAGCAGGAGATCCTGCCGATGGCGCGGCATTTCCGCGGCAGCGGCGTGGTGCTGCGCTTCATCGAGTACATGGACGTCGGCGTCACGAACGGCTGGCGCATGGACGAGGTCCTGCCGTCGGCCGAGGTGGTGCGGCTGCTGCAGTCGGCCTGGCCGATGGTGCCGCTGGAGGCCTCTGCCGCAGGCGAAACCGCGCAGCGCTGGGGCTATGCCGGTGCCGACGGGCGCTTCGACCCGCGCCTGGGCGAGATCGGCGTGATCAGCAGCGTGACGCAGGCCTTCTGTTCCGACTGCAACCGCGCGCGGCTGTCGACCGAGGGCAAGCTGTTCCTGTGCCTGTTCGCGTCCGAGGGCCATGACCTGCGGGCGCTGCTGCGGTCCGGCGCCAGCGACGCCGAGCTCAGCGGCGCGCTGGCGAAGGTCTGGGGCGAACGGGAAGACCGCTACTCCGAACTGCGGGGCTCGCTGCAGGGCCGCAGCACCGCCCGCGTCGAGATGAGCTACATCGGCGGCTGAGCATGATCGGGCGCACGCAGATCACCGGGGTCGTGCTGGCCGGCGGCCGGGGCACGCGCATGGGCGGCGTCGACAAGGGGCTGCAGCCCTACCGCGGGCAACCGCTGGCCTGGCATGCGCTGCAGCGTCTGCAGTCCCAGACCGACACGTGCCTGATCAACGCGAACTGGCATCCGGAGCAGTACGCCGCCTGGGGTGCTGCCGTGCTGGCCGATGATCTGCCGGATCACCCCGGGCCACTGGCGGGCGTGGCCGTTGCGCTGGCGCACTGCCGGACGCCCTGGCTGGTCACCGTCCCCTGTGACTGCCCGCTGTTTCCGGAGGACCTGGTGGCCCGGCTGGCTTCGGCCCTGGACGCAGCCGGCGGTGACCTGGCGGTGGCCGCCGTCGCCGCACCGGGCGCAGCCGGTGGTGTGCGCCTGCAGCCGGTGTTCTGCCTGATGCAGGTGCGTCTGCTGCCGGACCTGCAGGCCTTTCTGGCCGGCGGCGGGCGCAAGGTGGAGGACTGGATCCGGCGGCTGGCACATGTGCCGGTGGTGTTCCCCGATGCAGCGGCTTTCGTGAACGTGAACACGATGGCCGAACTGCAGGCACTGCAACACCCCCGCCTGGCGGAGGTGACGGCCCGGCAGCCCGGCTACGACCCGGACAACCTGCCGGCCGACGCCGTCCAGCGGGTGCTGGCGCAGTTCGTCGCACCGGTGCGGGCGCAGGAAGTGGTCGGCATCTTCGACGCGCTCGGCCGGGTATTGGCCCAGGACATCGTGTCGCCGATCAGCGTGCCGCCGCATGACAACGCGGCGATGGATGGCTTTGCCTTCGATGGCGCGGCCCTCGCGCCGGACGCACCGCTGCGCCTGCGCGTCGTCGGGCAGGTCCGCGCGGGCGACGTCTGGACCGGCGCGCTCGAACCAGGTCAGGCCGTGCGGATCACGACCGGAGCAATGATGCCGGCCGGTCTGGACACCGTCATCCCGCACGAACTTGCAGCGGCGGACGGGGACGGCCTGACCATCCCTGCCGGTCTGCTGCAGCGCGGGGACAACCGCCGCTGCCGGGGCGAGGACCTGCTGCAGGGCACCGCAGCGCTGCGCCAGGGCGAACGCCTGGGCCCCGCCGCCCTGGGCCTGATTGCCAGCCTGGGGATCGGTGCGGTCCCGGTCGTCCGCCGGCTGCGGGTGGCCTTCTTCTCGACCGGCAGCGAGATCGTCAGCCTCGGCGAACCGGCGCGTGCCGGTGCCGTCTACGACAGCAACCGCTACACGCTGTTCGGCCTGCTGCGCCGGCTGGGCGTGGAGGTGCTGGACCGCGGCGCGGTGCGCGACGATCCCGCAGCGCTGGAGGCCGCCTTCCTGGACGCCGCACAACAGGCCGACGCGATCATCACCAGCGGTGGCGTCGGCGTCGGCGAGGCCGACTTCACGCAGGAGACCATGCGCCGCCTGTGCGGCCACCCGGACCAGATCGCGTTCTGGCGCATCGCGATGCGGCCGGGCCGCCCGATGGCGGTGGGACGCATCAGCGCCGCCACGGCGGCCGGCCGCGCCAGCGCCGTGCTGTTCGGGCTGCCGGGCAATCCGGTCGCGGTGATGGTGACCTTCCTGGCCTTCGTGCGGCCCGCACTGCTGCGGATGATGGGCGCCCGCCCGGAGCCGACACCGCTGCTGCGCGCCCGCAGCACGCAGGCCTTGCGCAAGAAGCCCGGGCGCACCGAGTACCAGCGCGGACGGGTCGAGACGGATGCGTCAGGGCAGCTGCAGGTCACCCCCAGCGGCCACCAGGGCTCCGGGGTGCTGCGCTCGATGGTGGAGGCCAATGGCCTGATCGTGCTGCACCATGACCAGGGCGAGGTCGCCGCCGGCGACGAAGTCGCGGTCATGATGTTCGACGGCGTGATCTGAGAGCCTCCGGGGCCCGGGCATCGCCAGGCAACCCGACGAGGCCGCGGGTACCTCCGGCGCCTATTCGACGACCAGATCCCGGTGCGGCAGCGGCGTGCCGGCCGCGTCATGGTGTACCGCGGGCTCCTTCTTGGCACCCGGTGCATGGCGACGGGCCAGCAGCGTGTACATCGTCGGGACCACGAAGATCGTCAGCAGCGTACCCAGCGACATGCCGCCGACGATGACCCAGCCGATCTGCTGGCGGCTCTCGGCGCCCGCGCCCTTGGCCAGCGCCAGCGGGATCGCACCCAGCACCATCGCGCCGGTCGTCATCATGATCGGGCGCAGCCGCTGCGAGGCCGACTTCTTGATGGCCTCCAGCGTCTCCAGCCCCTGCTCGCGCAGCTGGTTCGCAAACTCCACCATCAGGATCCCGTGCTTCGTGATCAGGCCGACCAGCGTGATCAGGCCGATCTGGCTGTACACGTTGAGCGTGCCCCCGGACCATTTCAGTGCGAGCAGCGCCCCGGCCATCGACAACGGCACGCTCAGCAGGATCACGAAGGGATCGACGAAGCTCTCGAACTGCGCCGACAGCACCAGAAAGATGAAGAACAGCGCCAGGATGAACACCAGCGTCAGCGAGTCGGCAGACTTGCGGAACTCCCGGCTGGCGCCGTTCAGGTCCGTGGCGTAGCCGGGTGGCAGCACCTTGCGAGCGGTCGCATCCATGAAGTCCAGCGCCTCGCCCACCGAGTAGTCCGCGGACAGATTGGACGTGATCGACGCGGAGCGCCGCTGCCCGAAGTGGTTCAGTTCGCGGGGCACGACGATCTCGCGCAGCTTGACCAGCGCCGACAGCGGAATCATCGCATCGCCGCGGCCGCGCACGAAGATCTTCTCGATGTCGTCGGGCGTGTTGCGGCCGGACGGGTTGGTCTGCACGATCACGTCGTACTGGTCGCTCTCGCGCTTGTAGCGCGTCACGATGCGCCCGCCGAGCATGGTCTCGATCGCCCGGGCGATCGCATCCACACCCACGCCCATGTCGGCCGCACGCTCCCGGTCGACCTCCATCCGGATCTCCGGCTTGTTCAGCCGCAGGTCGGAGTCGACCTGCACGAAGCCCGGGTTCTTGGCGAGTTCATCCTGGAAGGCCCGCACGGTCTGGGACAGGTTCTGGTAGCTGTCCGAGGTGATGATCACATAGTTGATCGGCCGCTGCGTGAAGCCCTGCCCCAGCGAGGGTGGCGTGATCGGGAAGGCGGTGACGCCGGTCATGCCGGCGATGCGCGGGGTCATCTCGCGGGCCATCTCCTGCGTCGTGCGCTTGCGCTCTTCCCAGGGGATCGCGCGGAAGAACACCGTGCCCTGCGCCACCGTCGGATTGCCGATGTTGGCGAAGGTCCGGTCGAACTCCGGGTAGCCTTCGCCGACCCGCTCGATCGCCTTCGCGTAGCGGTTCGTGTAGTCCAGCGTCGAGCCATCGGGCCCGTTGATCTGGGCCACGACCACGCCGCGATCCTCGATCGGGGCGAGCTCGCGCTTGATCTGGCCCAGCAGTGACCAGGACAGCGCGCCGCTGCCCAGCGCGATCAGCACGACCATCCAGCGTACGCGCAGGCTCCAGCCGAGCAGGCGCGCATAGCCCCGCGTGATGCCGTCGAGCACGCCTTCCATGAAGCGGTCAAAAAAGTTCGGCTTCGGGTTGTGGCGCAGCAGCACGGAGCACAGCATCGGCGACAGCGTCAGCGCCACCAGCCCTGACACGACCACTGCGCCGGCCAGCGCCAGCGCGAACTCGGTGAACAGGCGCCCGGTCCGTCCGGGCGCGAAGGCCAGCGGCGCGTACACCGCCACCAGCGTCATCGTCATCGCGATGATCGCGAAGCCCACCTCGCGCGAGCCCTTCAGCGCCGCCTGGAAAGGCGTCATGCCCTCCTCGATGTGGCGGTAGATGTTCTCCAGCATCACGATCGCGTCGTCCACCACCAGACCGATCGCGAGCACCAGCGCAAGCAGCGTCAGCGTGTTGATGCTGAAGCCGGCCAGCGCCATCAGGCCGAACGCGCCGATCAGCGACACCGGGATTGTCAGCAGCGGAATGACCGAGGCGCGCAGCGTGCGCAGGAACACCAGGATCACCAGGGCCACCAGCACCACCGCCTCGACGATCGTGGTGTACACCGACTTGATCGAGCGGTCGATGAACACCGAGTTGTCGTTGGCGATCTCCACCGTCACCCCGGGTGGCAGGTCGTTGCGTACCTTCGTGAGCAGTTGCCGCACGCCTTCGGAAAGTTCCAGCGGGTTCGCAGTGGCCTGCCGGATCACGCCCACCGCCACCGAGTCTCGCCCGTTGAGGCGAACCGCAGACCGCTCATCGGCCGGTGCGGACTCGACCCGGGCCACGTCGCCGACCCGCACCGGCATGCCGTTGGTGTTGCGGATCACGATCTGGCGGAACTCCGCGGGACGCCGCAGGTCGGTGGCCGCGGTGACATTGAACTCCCGCTGCGCGCTCTCGATCCGGCCGGCCGGTACCTCCAGGTTCGAGCGGCGGATCGCGTCCTCGACATCCTGCACGGTGAGCCGGTAGGCGGCCAGCCGGTCCGGGTCCAGCCAGATCCGCATCGAGAACTTGCGCTCGCCGAACACCGTCACGTCGGCCGCGCCGGGCGCCGTCTGCAGCACCGGCTTGACAAGCTGGTTGGCCATCTCGGACAGCTGCAGTTCGGTATGCGTGTCCGAGCTCATGGCCAGGAACACGACCGGAAAGGACTCCGCCTCCACCTTGGCGATGACCGGCTCGTCGATGCCCTGCGGCAGCCGCTGGCGCACACGGGACACCTTGTCGCGGACGTCGGCCGCGGCGGAGTCGGCGTCGCGGGTCAGCGCGAAGCGGATCGAGATCTGGCTGCGCTCCGGGCGGCTGCTGGAGGTGATCACATCGACCCCCTCGATGCCGGACAGCGAGTCCTCCAGGATCTTCGTGACCTGCCCCTCGATCACCTCGCTGGACGCGCCACCGAAGCGGGTCTGCACGCTGACGACCGGCTCGTCGATCTTCGGGTACTCCCGCACCGAGAGCCGGTTGAACGAGACCGCGCCGATCAGCATGATCAGCATGGACAGCACCGATGCGAAGACCGGGCGCCGGATGGAGGTTTCAGCCAGTTGCATGTCGCGTCCTCGATGTCAGAGGGTCAGGGGCTGGCAGCCGCCAGCGGGGCGGAGGCCGCCGAGGAAGCCGGCGCCGAAGCCGCACGCCCGGGGCCGCCCGGGCCGCGGCCGAGTTCGACGATGCGCAGCGGGCTGCCATCGCGCTGCAGCCGCTGCTGGCCGGCGACGACGACCGTCTCGCCCTCGGCCAGGCCCTCGGTGATCTCGACCTTGCCGAGCTGCCGGGCCCCGAGCTTGACCTCCTGGCGCAGCGACACGAGACGGGTATCCGGCGGCAAGGCCGGGCGCGGCGTCGGGCTCGGCGGCAAGGCCGAGGGCTCCACCACCTTGATCACGAACTGGCGCCCGCCCTGCGGCACGATCGCTTCCTCCGGGATCGTCAGCGCCATGTCCTTGATCGCAAAGACGGTGCTGACGCGGGCAAACATGCCGGGGCGCAGCGGACGGGGGTTGCCGGCACCCGGTCCGCCGGCGGCGGGGCCGCCGGCTCCCGCCGGGCGGGCACCGGTGCGCGCGCCCGCCGGTGCTGCAGCCGGAGCCGCTGCAGGCGCCGCCGCCACGACCGGCGCGACCGGACAGCCGTCGGCATCCAGCACCGGCGCGGCCTGCCTGGCCGGCGCAGCGGCCGGGCCTCCGGCGGCTGCTGCCGAAGCGGGGCGGTTCGGGCGACCGGCGCCCGGTCCCGGGCGGGCTCCGCCGGCGGCGGCACGGGTATCACCGGGCCGCGGTGCCGACGCACCCTGGGCCGGCCCGCCACCACCCGGGCGGCCGCCGCCACCCTGCTGCACCATCGGCTCGCCGGGGGTGTTCGGAAGGACGGCCCGGACACCGACGGAACGACCGTTCACGTCCAGCAGCGGATCGATGGCCTCCACCGTGGCCTTGAAGAGACGCCCAGGCAGTGCATCGAGCTGCAGTTCGACGGTCTGACGCAGACGCAGCTTGGTCTGGAAACGCTCCGGCATCCGGAAGTCCACGTACATCGCGCTGATGTCTTCCAGGTTGACCAGGTCGGCGCCGTCCTTGACGTAGTCGCCCAGATTGATGTTGCGGATGCCGACCGTGCCATCGAACGGCGCCACGATCGCCATGCGCGACAGGCGGGCACAGGCCAGCGCCAGCTGGGCCTCGGCCACCTGCAGGCTCGCAGCGCTCTCGTCCAGCACCCGGCGGGCCACGAAGCTCTGCGCGACGAGTTCCTCATTGCGGCGGAAGTTGGCCTTGGCGATCGACACCTGCGCGCTGGCCTGCTTGATCTCCGCCCGCTGCAGCGTGTCGTCCAGCTGGACCAGCATCTGCCCCTTGCGCACCGTGGCGCCGTCGGTGAAGCCGATCTCGCGCACCCGCCCGGCAACCTCCGGCCGCATCATCACGCTCTGGCGCGAGCGCAGGGAGCCGACGGATTGCGCATCGTCACGCAGCGTTGCGCGCTCGACCTTGGCCACCTCGACCCCCGCCGCACGGGGCGCCGAGGAACCCGCCGCCGGGGCACCCGCTGCACCGGAACCGGCGCCGCTGGACGCGGCGGTGATCTCCTTCGGGCCTTGGGGCTTGGTCTGCTGCCACCACATGAGCCCGGACGCAGCCGCGATTCCGACGACCGCCACGGCGGAATAGATCACCTTTGAAGCCATTGCTTGTCTCAGTTTCCAGTGCGTTGAGGGGAAAGGAAAATGTCACCGAATGTAGCAGGCCGACGCCCAGCCTGCGCTGTGGACAGCACGGATGCCCCCGGTGGCGTTTTAGCGCCGGGACAGGCTCGCCACGCCCCGATTGGCCAGCGCGTCCGCGCGCTCGTTACCGGGATCTCCGGAATGGCCCTTGACCCAGCGCCACTCGATATGGTGCCCGGCACCCTGGACCAGCGCGTCCAGGCGCTGCCAGAGATCGAGGTTCTTGACCGGCTCGCGGGTGGCGGTCTTCCAGCCCCGGGCCTTCCAGCCTGCAATCCACTCGGTGATGCCCTTGCGCACATACTCGCTGTCCAGGTGCAGCACCACGACGCAGGGGCGCTTCAACGCGGTGAGAGCCTCGATCACGGCCTGGAGTTCCATCCGATTGTTGGTGGTGACCGGATCGCCTCCGAAAAGTTCGCGTTCGACGCCGCCGGCACGCAGCAGGGCCCCCCAACCGCCGGCGCCCGGGTTGCCCTTGCAGGCGCCGTCGGTGTAGATCTCGACCTGGTTCAACGCGGGGTGCTCCTCATGGTTTCGGCATGCGGCTGGCTCGCCGCCGGACGCCGGTTCGCCAGCGGCACGGTGGCGACCGGCCGGCTGGCCGCGGACTTCCAGGCCCGGCCCAGCAGCCGCATGCCGCGTACCCGCTTGACCGCCACGATCATGTAGACGGCGCCGAAGATCGGCCACCAGCGGCTGCCGGCCCGGTCCATCCAGCTGAAACGCTCCAGCCAGCGCTCCCCGACGACCGCAGGCCGGTAGCAGCCGAAGCGGCCGGACTCGACCTCGAAGCTGAGCAGCCGCAGCCAGTCGCGCAGGCGCCAGTAGCCGATGAACTCGCCTTCGCGCGGCAGGTAGAGCTGCCCGAAGCCCATGCGGCGGTAAAGATGGGCGCGCCGCTGGCGCAGGCCCCACAGGCTGACCGGGTTGACGCCGCACAGCACGACCCGGCCCTCCGGCACCAGCACGCGCTCGACCTCGCGCAGCGTGGCGTGCGGGTCCGGGTCGAGCTCCAGCGTGTGCGGCAGCACGATCAGGTCCAGGCTGTTGGCGGGAAAGGGCAAGGCCGCGAAGTCGCACAGCAGGTCAGTCGCCGCACGCCCCCCGAGCGGCCGCGCGCCCTGCCCCGGGCCGGATTCGTCGGAGGATGGCAGAAGCTCGGGGGTGCCGGCCGCCGGAACCGCCAGGCCATTGGAAGCGAGCCAGCGGTGCGGCATGCGGTTCGCCTGCAGGGCGTCGATGTCCGGCATGCCGAGTTGCAGCGCGTGAAAGCCGAAGATGTCCGCGACCACGCGATCGAGCTGTGCCTGCTCCCATTCACGCAGGTAGCGCCCGTGCGGGGTCTCGAAAAACTCGTGCAAACCTATAATTTGGGCGCCCATGAAACTGAATCGTGCAGTGGAACCCTCGGCCACCGGCCGACATGGTCCGCCACCGGCGTGGCGCCGATTCTAGTCACCCCCCTCCAGACCACCCATGAAGCTTTCCTCGCTGACACTCGCCGCACTGCTGGCCCTGCTGGCAGGCTGCTCCACGACGGGCGGCCTTCCACCGGCGCCGGCGGCGGCACCGGCCACGGAAGCTGTGACGCAGGCGCCAGCCGCCAGCACGACGCAGGCGGCACCCGCCGCGCCGGTTGCCGCAGCCCCGCTGCGCCGGGCGGATGCCCCGGCGGCGGCCGCCAACACCGCACCCGCCGTGGCGCAGCCGCAGGCGCCGCTCGCCCCACTGACCGCCCACCACGCCGCGTCGCTGAACGTCGCGCTGCTGACCCCGCCGACCGACCTCTGGGAGCGCATCCGGCGCGGCTATGCCATGCCGGACCTGCAGAATGATCTGGTCCGCGACCGTGAGCAGTGGTACGCGACCCGGCCGGACTACATGGCCCGCATGACCGAGCGCGGCCGCAAGTACCTGTTCCACATCGTCGAGGAACTCGAGCGGCGCAACATGCCGACCGAGCTCGCGCTGCTGCCCTTCATCGAGAGTGCGTTCAACCCGCAGGCGGTGTCCAGCGCGAAGGCGGCCGGCATGTGGCAGTTCATGCCCGCCACCGGCCGCACCTTCGAACTGAAGCAGAACGCCTTCCGCGACGACCGGCGCGATGTGCTGGCATCCACCCGCGCTGCACTGGACTACCTGCAGAAGCTCTACGGCATGTTCGGCGACTGGCACCTCGCACTGGCCGCCTACAACTGGGGCGAAGGCAGTGTCGGGCGGGCCATCGCCCGCAACCGGGCGGCGGGCCTGGGCACCAGCTATGTCGATCTGACGATGCCGGCGGAAACCCGGATGTACGTGCCCAAGCTGCAGGCGGTCAAGAACCTGGTCTCCGCACCGCAGAGCTATGGCGCGACGCTGCCGGTCGTCGAGAACCACCCCTACTTCCAGACGGTCACGCTGACGCGCGACATCGACGTGGCGCTGGCGGCCCGGCTGGCCGAGGTGGACGAGGAGGATTTCAAGGCCCTGAACCCGTCGCTGAACCGGCCGGTGATCCTGGCGGCGGGCACGCCGGAGATCCTGCTGCCCTGGGACAACGCGGCCACGTTCACGCGCAACCTGCAGGCCCGCGGCAATGCCCCGCTGGCCACCTGGACCGCCTGGCAGGCGCCCAGCACAATGCAGCCGGCCGCAGCGGCCAAGCGGGTCGGCATGTCCGAGCAGGAGTTGCGGGACGTCAACCGCATTCCGCGCGGCGTGCTGATCAAGGCCGGCTCCACCTTGCTGGTGGCACGCCCGGCGACGGTGCGCCAGGACGTCGCGGAGCATGTGGCCGACAACGCGCAGCTCAGCCTGAGCCCGCTGCCGCTGCTGGCGCGCAAGACGGTGCGCGCGGCGCGCGGCGATACCGTCGCCAGCTTCGCGCGCCGCAACCGCGTGCCGGCGGCCAGCGTCGCCGAGTGGAACAACCTGCCGAGCGGTGCAACGCTGCGCCCGGGCCAGAGCCTCACGGTCTATGTGGCGGCGCGGGCGAGTGCCGCCAGCAGCGTGGCCCGCGCCCCGGCCAAGGCCAAGCCGCGGGTTTCGGCGGGTGCCAAGCCGCGCGCCAAGGGGAAGCCCGTCAAGCTCGCGCGGCAGTGAATCCGCGCGCCGCTCAGGCGCGGAACTTTTCCTTCGCCCGCCGCGAGAAGTCGTTGGTGAAGGTACGCGCCAGGTCGATGCGCTCGCCCTTGAACGAGGAGTCCAGACGTGTCACGGTGCGCAGCGCCGTGCGTACGCCGTCGTCGGGTATCAGCCCGTCGGTCGCGATGGCTTCGCGGACCTTGTTGAACGAAGCCAGGTACAGGCCCCGGTCGCCCAGCAGGTAGGACTCGGGCACGACCTTGATGATGTCGCTCGGGCCGGCCGTCTGCAGCCACTTGAGCGCATGCACCACCGCGTTGGCGACCGCCTGCACCGTCTGCGGGTGCTTCTGCACGAAATCCGCCGACGCATACAGGCTCGGCCCGACGACCGGCCCGCCAAAGAGCTCCTGGCTGCCTCGCAGCGACCGGGTATCGGCAATCACGCGCACGTCGGAGCGGGACTCCAGCAGCGTCATCACCGGCTCATGGTGGCTGATCGCATCGAGCTGCCCGGCGCGCATCGCCTGCACGGCTGCGGCCGGCGACGCGTGCTCGACGAGTTGCACATCCTGTGCCAGCAGCCCGTTGCGTTGCAGCACCAGCAGGGCCACCATCGCGGACATCGTGCCGACGGCGCTGACGCCGATCCGTCGGCCCTTGAGGTCCGCCACGCTGCGGAAGGACGGCAGATTGCGGGTGGATACGCCCAGCGCCACCTGCGGCGCCCGCCCCAGCATCACGAACGCGCGGTACGGCTGGTTGCGCCCCTGCAGGCTGATGGTGTGCTCGAACGCGCCGGCCACGATGTCGCCGCCGCCGTCCTGCACCGCCTGCACGGTACGCAGGCCGCCGCCAAAATCATGCAGGTCGACGTCCAGCCCCTCGGAGGCGAAGTAGCCCAGGCGGTCGGCGATCGTCAGCGGCAGGCAGGCCAGCGACGCAGGCGCACCCAGCCCGACGATCAGCCGGGCCTTCTCGGGCTTGCCCTGGGCGCGGGCCGGGAGGACCGACGCCGCCAGCGCTGCGGCAGCGACAGCGAGGAGTTCCCTGCGGTCCATGCGCATGCCTTCCATCCGCTGACGCTCCTTCCCGGTGGTGGTGTTGGTCTGCCTCAAGGCTACCAAACCACCGCGCCTGGCGCATCGGGGTGATCCCGAAAGGGAAACTACCTAGTCGCAATGCACCGGCAAGGGACAACCTCAGTGATAGCCGGCAAACAGGATCGCGACATTGACAGCCAGCGCCAGCGTCCAGACCAGCGAGCGCGCCGTGGCCTGCCCCCCGACATACAGCAGGATGTAGACCACGCGCAACACCACGAAGACGAAGGCCAGGATGTCCAGCAGGCTCTGGCGGGCGCCAAGCTGCTGGGCCAGCACGACGGCACCGATGAAGAACGGGAGCGCCTCGAAGCTGTTGGCCTGGGCCGCGTTCGCACGGGCCCGCCAGTCCGTCTGGCGCGCCAGCCAGGCCCGCGGATCGCCGTTGTCGTAACCACCCTGGCTGCGCGGCGTGCGGAAGCTGCCAGCCTTCGCGATGCCGGCGCACACGATCGGCAGCAGCGCCACCACCAGCACGCACCAGTGGACCAGCGAGAAATGGACGGGTGTCATGGAGTACTTTCGATATGGGGGTCAGCGCCGGTCCACCAGCGCATGGGCGATCGTGCCCAGGTCGACATATTCCAGTTCGCTGCCGACCGGCACACCGCGCGCCAGGCGCGTGATCGTCAGCCCGCGCGGGCGCAGGTATTCGCTGATCACGTGCGCGGTAGCCTCCCCTTCGGCGGTGAAGTTGGTGGCCAGGATCACCTCGCGCACGACGCCGTCGCAGGCCCGCTGGAACAGGTGCTGCAGGCCGATGTCCCGCGGACCGATGCCGTCCAGCGGACTGAGCTTGCCCATCAGCACGAAATACAGGCCCTGGTAGGCGCCAGTGCGCTCGACGGCGGACTGGTCGGCAGGCGTCTCGACGACGCACAGGCGCGTCGTGTCGCGGCGCTTGTCCAGGCAGGTACTGCAGACAGGTGCCTCGGTGAAGGTATGGCAGCGTTCACAGTGGTGCACCGCATCGGTGGCCTGTGCCAGCGCCTGCGCCAGCGTGCGGGCGCCGTCGCGGTCGTGCTGCAGCAGGTGAAAGGCCATCCGCGACGCCGACTTCACGCCCACGCCGGGCAGGCGGCGCAGCGCCTGGATCAGCGCCTCGAGCGCATGCGAATCGGCCATGGGGGCGCGGTCGGCGGGTCGGGTGTCAGAACGGGAACTTCATGCCGCCGGGCAGGCCCGGCATGCCGGCGGTGAGCTTGCCCATCTTCTCGTTGGACGTCTCCTCGGCCTTGCGCACTGCGGCATTGAAGGCGGCAGCGACCAGGTCCTCCAGCATGTCCTTGTCCTCCGCCAGCAGGCTCGGATCGATCGTGACACGGCGCACGTCGTGCTTGCAGGTCATCAGCACCTTGACCAGCCCCGCGCCGGACTCGCCGGTGACCTCGACCGACGCCAGTTCCTCCTGCGCCTTCTTGAGGTTGTCCTGCATGGCCTGGGCCTGCTTCATGAGGCCGGCGAGTTGTCCTTTGTTGAACATGGGTTTCCTTGTGAGCTAGAGATGGAACAGGAGAGCCGGCAGCGCGGCCGCGACCGGGACGGCCTACAGCGGGCGAATGCTGCCGGGCACGATTTTCGCCCCAAAATCACGCATCATCGTCTGCACGAACGGGTCCTCGAAGATGATGCGTTCCGCGGCCAACTGGCGCTCGGCGGCGGCGGCGGCATTGCGGCGGGCCGGGCTGTCGGTGACGCGGCCCACCTCCACCGCCAGCTGCACCGGATGCCCGGCGGCCTGCAGGGCCTGCGCCAGGCGCTCCCGGGTGCTGTTCTGGTTCAGGGACTCGCGCTCGACCCGTAGCAGCCACTGGTCGGTATCGCGGGCGACGAGTTGCGACTGCAGGGCCAGTTCGCGGACCAGCGCCGTGATGGCCTCCGAGGCCACCAGTGCCAGCACCGTGGCGTGCCAGAAGGCGCCCTCCTCGGTCGGCACCAGCACCGGCTGCGCCACCCGGGCAGCGGCGGTCTCGGCCCGCGTATCGGCCTGCACACGCACCGGCACCGCCAGCACCGGGGTCTGTGCGGTGGACGCTGCCGGGGCGGTTACCGGAGCGGCCCCCGCCGGTTCCGGACGCTGCGAAGCCAGGACCGGCAGGACCTGCCCCGGCGGCAGCGCGTCATTCAGAGTTTTTTTTTCCGCCGGCCCGCTGCGGGGCGCCGCCGGCTTGAACGCCAGCAGCCGCAGCAGCACCATCGTCAGCGCGGCGTATTCGTCCGGCGCCAGGCCGAGTTCGGCGCGGCCATGCAGGCACATGCTGTAGAGCAACTGGGTCTCGTCCGCCGGCATGGCGGCCGCCAGCCGGGTGATCTCCGCGGTGTCCGGATCGGCCGCGTCGGCCGCCGTGGGCACCGCCTGCAGCACCGCCATGCGCTGCAGCACGAGCGACATCTCCTCCAGCGTCGAGGCCGGGCTCAGGCCCCGCAGGCGCAGGTCGTCGACGATGGCGACCACCGCCGCACCGTCGCTCTGGGCCAGCGCGGCAATCAGCCGGAACACATAGGAGCGGTCCACGCTGCCCAGCATCTGGTGCACATGGGCTTCCACCAGGCGCCCCCCGCCGAAGGCGATGGCCTGGTCCGTCAGCGACAGCGCATCGCGCATCGAGCCCCGGGCCGCACGGGCCAGCAGGCGCAGCGAGGCGGTATCGGCCTCGACCGATTCGTCCCCCAGCACCCGGCCCAGGTGCTCCAGGATGGTCTCGGGCGCCATCGGCCGCAGGTTGAACTGCAGGCAGCGCGACAGCACCGTGACCGGCACCTTCTGCGGATCGGTCGTGGCCAGCACGAACTTCAGGTATTCGGGGGGCTCCTCCAGCGTCTTCAGCATCGCGTTGAAGGCCGGGCCGGTGAGCATGTGCACCTCGTCGACCATGAAGACCTTGAAGCGGCCCTGCACCGGCTTGTAGACCGCCTGCTCCAGCAGCGTCTGCACGTCGTCGATGCCGCGGTTGGAGGCGGCGTCCAGTTCGGTGTAGTCGATGAAGCGGCCGGCATCGATGTCGCTGCAGGCCTGGCACACGCCGCAGGGCTGCGAGGTGATGCCGCCGTCGCCCTGCGGCCCGACGCAGTTCAGCGATTTGGCAAGGATCCGCGAGACCGTCGTCTTGCCGACGCCGCGCGTGCCGGTGAACAGGTAGGCATGGTGCAGCCGCTGGGAATCCAGCGCATTCGTGAGCGCCCGCACGACATGCTCCTGCCCGACCATCTGCATGAAATTCTTCGGACGGTACTTGCGGGCCAGCACGACATAGGACATGGAGCCATTCTAGTGAGTGGCCTGCAGACGCCGGTCGGCCCGCCGCGCTTCAGGCCGTACAATGCGCCTCGACGGGCCTTCCCGCATGGTGAAGCGGCCAACCGGGTCAGGTGGGGAACCAAGCAGCCCTAACTGTGGAGCCAGTGCCGGGGTCAAGGCTCGTCAACTTCCCTCCCCCCCTCTCTCCGGGCCGCGCCTAGCGCCCGTACGTCGCCGTCAGGCTGACCTTCTCCAGTAGATGGGCGCCCAGCGCCTTGTTCAGCGCAAATGCATGCAACGCCGCCGTCGCGCTGCGCGGGATGCCGGCGGCCTGGTGCAGGTCCTCGACATCCAACGCGTACAGCGTGAACACATAGCGGTGCGGACGGTCCGCCACCGGCGGGCAGGGGCCACCGTAGTTGCCGTTGCCGCGCGTGACGCCGGTGTCGTGGAAATCGTTCATGCCACCCGCCGCCGGCGCGGGCAACGTGGCAGCGGCATTGCCGGCCCCTTGCGGCAGGCCGGTTGCAGAAGCCGGGATGTTGTAGACCGCCCAATGCCAGAAGCCGCTGCCGGTGGGTGCATCCGGGTCGTGCAGCATCAGCGCCAGCGAGCGGGTGCCACGCGGCAGGTTGCGCCATTCCAGCGCCGGGGACACGTTCGCGCCGGTGCAGCCGAAGCCTTGCAGCACGAAACGCTGGTCGAAGGTGCCCATGGCCAGGTCCGGGCTCGACAGCTGGAACGGCGCCGGCTGGGCCCGGGCCAGCAGCGCCGCACCGAGGCCGAGCGCCAGCAGCAGGATCCACCAGACGATGCGTGAGGACCCGCCGGATGCCGGCGTTGCGCGGCGGGGCCGGGATGACCCTGCCATCGGCCCCAGCTGCGAAGGCATCGTGTCGGCCGGCCCGAGCTGCGAGGGGATGGTGTTGTCGTTGTTCATGCGCTGGCGGCAGCCTGTCTGCCCGGGAGCCTGTCACGCCCGCGATTCTATCGGCCGGCGTCTTCACCGAGGCAGTCCAGCACCGCCAGCGCGGCAGCGCGGCCGCTGGCCAGACAGGCCGTGAGCAGGTAGCCGCCGGTCGGCGCTTCCCAGTCCAGCATCTCCCCGGCACAGGCCACGCGCGGCAGCGCGCGCAGCATGCCCCGCGCATCCAGCGCCTCGAAGCGCACGCCGCCCGCGGTGCTGATGGCCTCCGCGATCGGACGCGGCGCGCCCAGCGTCAGCGGCAGCGCCTTGATCGCCGCGGCCAGACGCTGCGGATCCAGCATCTCGTCGCGCCGCAGGCGCTCATGCAGGATGCCGGCCTTGATGCCCTCGATGCCGAGCCGGCTCTTCAGATGGCTGGCCAGCGATCGCGAGCCGCGGGGATGCGTCACCTCGGCCAGCACCCGCTGCGGGCTGTGGCCCGGCAGCAGATCGAGCTCCAGCGTGGCGCTGCCCTGAGCGGCCAGCAATTCGCGCAGGCCGTGGGACGCCGCGTAGACCAGGCTGCCCTCGATGCCGGTGGCTGTGGCCACGAACTCCCCCTTGCGCTGCTGCCAGGCGCCGGCGGGCCCGTCCTGCCAGCGGATCGCCACCGACTTGAAGGCCTGGCCGGCGAAGCGCTGCGCGAAGTGCGCGGTCCAGCCGCCGGCGACATCGAAGCCGCAGTTGGCGGGCTGCAGAGGTGCGACGTCCACCTTGTGTTCCTGCAGCCAGGGCACCCAGGCACCGTCGGAACCCAGCCGCGGCCAGCTGGCGCCGCCGAGCGCCAGGACCACCGCATCCGCCTGCACGGTCTGCTCGCCCTGCGGGGATTGCAGGCGCAGCGCGGGACACGGCGATCCACGCGCCGCCCAGCCGACCCAACGATGCCGCATGTGGAACTGCACCGGGAACGCCCCATCGGCTGGATGGCGCAACCGGTGCAGCCAGCTGCGCAACAGCGGAGCCGCCTTCATGCCGGTCGGGAACACGCGCCCCGAGCTGCCGACGAAGGTGTCCACGCCCAGGCCGGCGGCCCACTGCCGCACCGCGTCCGCGCCGAAGGCCTGCAGCATCGGGGCGAGGTCCGCCGCACGCGCACCGTAGCGCGCCAGGAAGGGCTCCGCCGGCTCGGAATGCGTCAGGTTCAGGCCCCCGATGCCGGCCAGCAGGAACTTGCGGCCGGCCGACGGCATCGCATCAAACACATGCACCTGCACGCCGCCGCGTGCCAGCATCTCCGCCGCCATCAGCCCGGCCGGGCCGGCGCCTATCACGACCACCTGTTGCATCGCAGCGTCCTCATGGGTCCGGTGGAAGATCGATCTGGGCGCCGTCCGCGCTCAGGAAGGCCGCGTGCACCGGCGCACCGCCGGCCAGCCCGGCGACGGCGCGCCGATAGGCCTGCAGCTGGGCGACCAGCGCAGGCTGGCGCTGCGGTTCGGCGGCGGACTTGTAGTCCAGCACCCACCAGGCGCCGGTGTCGCGGCGGCGCACCAGGCGGTCGATGCGCTGCAGCTGTCCATCCACGGCCAGCTCGACCTCGCTGCCCTGCCAGTCCAGGATCGCAGGATCCCAGACCCAGGCCCCCGCACCGGAGCGGATGCGGCGAGCCATGTCCAGCGCCTGCGCCGACTGCGTCGCCGAGAGTCGGAACTCCCTGGCGGCCAGGCCGGCCCGCTGCGGGGTCAGGTCGCCCCACTCCAGAAGACGGTGCATCGCCTTGCCCAGCCGTGCGGCCGGGCTGTCTTCCGGCGGGAGTTCCGGGCGCGCGGGGGGCACCCAGTCTGGCAGGGCCGGCAGATATACCACCGCCTCGCCCTCGCCCGCCACGCGCGCCGGCCCGGCGGTTTCCGGCGCCTCCAGCATCGGCAGGTTCAAGGCGCCGAGCCGGCGCCACCAGCTGCCGGACGCGTCACGGTGCGGTTCGATCGCGGACAGCAGGAGCGTCTCGCGCGCACGCGTCATCGCCACGTACAGCGCATTGAGCTCCTCGCGCCGGCGCTGCGTCTGCTCGTGCGCCAGCAGCGCAGCAACACCGGGAGGCGGCGCCGTCTCGCTGGCCAGAAAGACCAGCTGGCGCGGATGCGCGGCCTGGCCCGGCCAGTCCACCAGCACGCCCATGGTGTCGCCCGGGCGCTCGGGCGTGTCGGTGTCCAGCAGCACGACGCCGCGCGCCTCCAGCCCCTTGGCGCCATGCACGGTCAGCAGGCGCACCGCGTTGTCGAGCCGGGCGGCCGGGGCCTGCACGCCGCCGGCCTTCAGCGCGCGCACCAGTGCGTAGGGCGTGGCGTAGCGGCCACCGGCCAGCTGCAGGCTGGCCTCCGGCAGCGCGCGCAGGTTCGCCAGGACCGCGCTGCGCTGGTCGGCCGGCGCCGCGGCGGCAAAGCGGGCCAGCACGTCCGCCTCGGTGTAGATCGCCTGCAGCGCGTCATGGGGCGGCAGGCTGCGCACCAGCACACGCCAGCGCTGCAACTGCGCGCCGAGGCCGGCCAGCGGGCTGTCGGCGGGCCAGTCCAGCTGCAGCCGGTCGAACCAGCTGAGCGCGCGCTCCGCGCCACGCAGGCGCAGGGCCACCAGCGCCGCATCGTCGAGCCCGAACAGCGGTGACTTCAGCGCCCGCGCCAGCGAAAGATCGTGGTGCGGCGACACCAGCGCGTCGAGCAGCGCGACGATGTCCTGCACCTCGCAGCAGTCGCCCAGTGCGGTCTTCTCGCCGATCTGCGCGGGGATGCCCAGCGCACGCAGGGCCTGCTGCATCGGCTGCAAGCCCACGCGCCGGCGCGACAGAACCATCAGCTCGCCCGGCTGCCAGCCCGCCTGCAGGCACTGCACGATCCAGGCCGCCACCTGCCGGGCCTCCCGGGTGCGCAGGGTTTCCTCGGCCACCTCGCGGGGCTGTGTCAGGCTGTCGCGCCAGCCAGCGGGCCCTGCGTCCGGATCCGGGGCCGCCGCATGGTCCGGCGTCGCACGCGCGATGGGCGGCAGCACCGCCACCTGCCCCTGCGCGGATGCGTCGGTGGTGTGCGTGCGAAAGCCGTTGAACGCACCGGCCGCCACCGCCGCCTGCAGCGTCGCGTTGACGACGCCGATCACCTGCTGCGCATTGCGGCGGGTGTGGTCGCAGCTCAGCCGGTCGCCACCCAGCACCGTGGCGACGAACTGCTGGGCCGCCTCGAACACCTGCGGTTCCGCGCGGCGGAAGCGGTAGATGCTCTGCTTCGGGTCCCCGACGATGAAGACGCTGGGCGCCTGGCTGCCGGCCCCGGCATAACTGCCCAGCCAGGACGACAGGGCCTGCCACTGCAAGGGGTTCGTGTCCTGGAACTCGTCGATCAGCAGGTGCCGCACCCGCGCATCGAGCCGCTCCTGGACCCAGCCGCTCAGGACCGGATCGCACAGCAGGCTGCCCGCGGCACGCTCCACGTCGGCCATGTCCACCCAGCCGCGTTCACGCTTCAGATCGGCGTGGCAGCGGATCAGCAGGCGGGTCAGGCGGGCCATGCGCTGCTGGTAACGCCAGGCCTGGTGCTGCCGGTCGGCGGCGCACAGTTCGGCCAGCCAGTCCGCCGCCGCCTGGGCGGCGGGGAACTTTTCCAGATGGCGGGTCAGGCGGTCTTCCGTCTTCACGAACAGCGCGCGGCGCAGTTGCTTGAGCAGGGCGTCCTCGTCCTGCTGCGGGCCACCGGGCAGCCCGAAGGCCTCCAGGATCGCGTCGGCTACGGCTGGCGCCGTCTTGCCAGGCGCCTGCCCGAGCGCCTTCGCCCAGTCGAGCCAGCGCGCGCGCACCGACGGCTCCAGCAGCATCGCAGCCGGCGCCGGTGGGCCGGCGAACGCCGGGAACAGTTCCGCAAAAGGCTGCACCGCGTTGTCGACGCAGCCGGCGGCATCTGCCAGCAGGAACTCGGTGCGCTTGGACAGCGCGGCGGCCAGCGCCTTGTCGACCTGGGAGCGACCATGCCGCTGCACGAGCTCCTGGTAGTCCTGCCGGGAGGGTGGCGCGTCCAGCAGCGCCTGGTAGAAGCGGCGCCAGACCAGCGCGACGGCCTGCGTGTCGTCCTCCAGCAGTTCGTACTGCACCGGCAGCTCCAGCCGCTGCAGCACGGCCAGCGGGGCGGCCTTCAGCAGCGCGGCGAACCAGCTGTGGAAGGTGCGCACCTGCACCAGCCGACCGGTCTCCAGCACGCGGGCATACAGCCCGGCCAGTTGGGGGCGCAGGGCCGGGATGTCCTGCGCCGGCACGCCCCGGATGCGCAGCGCCTCATCCAGCGCCTCCGGGCCCGCCCTGGAGAAGTCATGCAACCAGGTGTGCAGCCGCTCGCGCATCTCGGTGGCGGCGCGCTTCGTGAACGTGATCGCCAGGATCTCCTGCGGCTGCAGCGCCGGCTGGCCCTCCCGCGGATGCATGCCCGCCAGCAGCGCGCGCACCATCCGGGACACCAGCATCCAGGTCTTGCCGGCACCCGCGCAGGCCTCCACCGCCACGCTGCGGGCCGGGTCACAGGCCCGGGCATAGAACTGTTCCGCGGTGACGCGGTGCCCGTTGTGCTCGTAGGCAGGTGCGACCCGTGCGTCGGCCATCAGGCGGCTTCCTCGGGTCGTGCGGCACCGTCCGGTGCCCAGAAGTCCTGCCGGCACAGGCCCCGCGCCGCACAGTGGTCGCAGGCGGACCCGGCGCCCAGCGCCGGCAGCGGCGCCCCCTCGGCGATGCGATCCATGTCCTGCTGCAGCGCCTGGCGCAGCCGGTCCCGCCACGCCGGGAGGTCCGCAGCCGCCAGTGCCTTGGTCGGCTCGCTCTCGACGATGCTGACGTAGGCGCCGCTGACGGGATCCGCCGGCAGCAGTGCCGCGTAGAACGCCAGCTGCACATCCTCGGCGGGATGCTTGATGCGTGCCTCGGTGGTGCCGCGCGATTCGGTCTTGTAGTCGATCACCATCGCCCCGCCGTCGGGCAACCGGTCGATGCGGTCGACGCGACCGCGCAGCGACCACCGCCCCAGGCGCTGCTGCAGGTCCTGCTCGGCCTGCGCGAAGCGCGCGCCGGCGGAGGCATGGTCGGCATGCCAGCGCAGGTAGGCGTCGCGCACGCGCGGCCAGGCGCTGGCAAACGGCAGAAACTCCGCCTCGCTCAGACCCAGGGCCTGCGTCGCCCGCTCGGCGGCGGCGTCCAGCAGCGTATCCGGGTTCGCCGTGTCGCCGGAAGCGTCGTCGCGGAGCTGCTCGTGGAACTCCTTCAGCACCATGTGCAGCCAGTTGCCGAAGTCCCGCTTGTCGAGCGTGCCGTCCAGTTCGTCCTGCTCCTGCAAGCCGAGCAGGCGCAACGCAAAGAAGCGGTAGGGGCAGCGCCGCAGGTCCTCGTAGCTGCTGGCCGACAGGGCCGGCAGCGGCAGGCTCTCGGCGCGCGGCGCCGGCCTGTGCACGGGCCGCACCGGCAGGGGCCGCCGGGTGCGGGGGTCCTGCCCTTCGGCGGGTTGCGACTGCAGCAACTCCAGCAGCCAGATGCCGGGCATCACATGCTCACCGGCCTCGCTCTGGCGCCACAGGATGTCCAGCCGGGGCGACTGCAACGCGTACAGCCAGGCCGCGCGGCCTGCCGCAGCGGCCGCGTCGCGCGAAGGCAGCCCGAGCAGTTGGCGCTGGGCCGGTGTCCAGAGGTCGTCCGGCTCCGGCGACGCAGGCAGATGGACCTCGTCGCAGCCCGGCAGCACGACGGCGGCAAAGGCGCGACCGAGCAACTGGCTCAGGGGCAGGATGACCAGATCCGCCTGGCCCGGGTGCGGCGGCACGAAGCTGCCGGATTCCAGCGTCTGGCGCACCCAGTCTGCAAAGGCAGCGGCCGACATCGGACGGGCCATCGCCTCGAACTCGCTGGCGTCTTCGGCCCGCAGGCGCAGCGCCTCTGTCACGGCCTGCCCGGCGATGTCGGCCTGCAGGCCACTCCACTGCCCGCAGGTCTCCAGGGCCTGCTGCACGCTGTGCAGCCACTGGGTCAGCGGACGCGCCGACTGCAGACCCTCACGCACCGACTGGATCGCGGTCACCAGCGGAAGATCGGTGGCGACGCGCTGCCACTGGGCCACGCCGCCGCGCCGCAACGCGCGCTCCAGCTCCGCCAGGGCCTGCGGCTCGAAAGCCGGTGCCTCCTTGGCCCACTCCAGCACGGCGTCGCAGCTTGCGTTCCAGGCACTGGCCCGCAGCAGCGCCATCAGGCCGGCCGCGGCCCGGGTCGTCGACAGGGTCCAGCCGGTCTCGTCACGGATCGCGACACCAACGTCGGCCAGCATCGCTCGGACCCGGCGTGTCAGCAGACGGTCCTGCGCGACCAGCGCAACCGGCGCACGCCCCGCCTGCAGATGCGCCAGGATGCAGGCGGCGGCCTGCTGCGCCTCGTCTTCCGCATCCAGCGCCCGGTGGATCTCCAGCGCGTCGCCTTGTGCAGTCTGTTCGGGCAGCGACAGCACGATTGTCCGTTCCGCATCGCGCGCCGCCAGTGCCGCGGGCAGCGGCTCCGGCTGGAAGCCCTGCACGACCACCAGCAGATCCACCTCCACCGGAAACAGCACATCCGTGGCGTAGCTGGAGTTCGCCGCCCAGGCCAGCGCAATGCGGCCGATCCAGGCCTCCAGCTCCAGCGCGGCATCCTGGGCCGGCGCCGCCAACTGCGCCGCCAGCCGACTGCCCCAGGCGGGGCGCTCGGACGGTGGCACCGCGCACGCGGTGCGTGCCAGACCCCAGGCCGCGCGCATCAGCACCGCAGCGAAATCCTGGCGGCGCGGCCCGAGACCGGCCCGCGCCAGCAGGGATCCGGCTGTCAGCAGGTCATGCGCGGCGTCCAGCCGCAGGTCGTCCCCCCCGGCCGGCAGCGCACCCAGCGCACGGGCCCAGTTCTGGGTGGTTTCGAAGCGGGGAACGAACAGCGCACCGGCGGGCCGGTCGGCCCCGCCCTGCAGCCAGGCCGCGCGGGCCAGCGGCATCAGCTGCGCAAACGGCACCAGCACCACGGTTCGCGCCGGGTGGGCCTGCAGGCGCTGCATCGCCACGCGAACGGTCTCGGCCACACGCAGCCACGCACGCTGGGCGTGATGGTTTGTCGCTATGTCATTCATAGCTTGCACAGGCACGGCGCCCCGGGTCGGTTTCTGTCACAATTTCTGCACTGTACCTGTACCGTCACCCACGAGGACCCTCCATGGCCAACGACCTCATCAAGCATGTTTCCGACGCATCCTTCGAAACCGATGTGCTGCAGTCCAAGCACCCGGTACTGGTGGACTACTGGGCCGAGTGGTGCGGTCCCTGCAAGATGATCGCCCCGATCCTGGACGAAGTCGCCACCGGCTACGAGGGCAAGCTGCAGATCGCCAAGATGAACGTCGACGAGAACCGTGACATCCCGGCGAAGTTCGGCATCCGCGGCATCCCGACGCTGATGCTGTTCAAGGACGGCCAGCTCGCCGCCACGAAGGTCGGTGCCATGAGCAAGTCGCAGCTCACGGCCTTCATCGACCAGCAGCTCGCCTGAGCGCCGCCACCGCGGCAGTACCCGAAGGCCGCGCAGCCCTTGCGCGGCCTTTTTTGCTGTCATAATCCCGCGTGATCGCCGGCAGGCCTGTTCCTGCCGGTTCGAGTTACCGGTCGAGAATCTCCCGGCGCAGGCCACGCTCCAGCCCGCCGCCCCAACCCCCGCGCCGAGTTTCCGTCCGCTGCCTTTCCTCACCCCCTGTCTGGTCAATCCATGCATCTCAACGAACTCAAGGCACTGCATGTGTCGGAAGTCCTCAAGCAAGCTGAAGAGCTTGAGATCGAAAACACCGGCCGCATGCGCAAGCAGGAGTTGATGTTCGCCATCATCAAGAAGCGCGCGCGCACCGGCGAACAGATCATTGCAGACGGCGTCCTGGAAATCCTGCCCGACGGCTTCGGCTTCCTGCGCAGCCCGGACACTAGCTACACCGCCAGCACCGACGACATCTACATCAGTCCGAGCCAGGTCCGGCGCTTCAACCTGCACACCGGGGACATGATCGAAGGCGAGGTACGCACGCCGAAGGACGGCGAACGCTACTTCGCGCTGAACAAGCTCGACAAGGTCAACGGCGGCGGGCCGGAGGAGAACAAGCACAAGGTGATGTTCGAGAACCTCACGCCGCTGTTCCCGAAGGAGCAGATGCGGCTGGAGCGGGACATCAAGAGCGACGAGAACGTCACCGGTCGCATCATCGACATCATCGCGCCGATCGGCAAGGGCCAGCGTGCGCTGCTGGTGGCCCCGCCCAAGAGCGGCAAGACGGTCATGATGCAGCACATCGCCCACGCGATCTCGGCCAACTACCCGGCCAGCCACATGATGGTGCTGCTGGTCGACGAGCGGCCGGAGGAAGTGACCGAGATGCAGCGCACGGTCAAGGGTGAGGTGATCGCCTCGACCTTCGACGAGCCTGCTGCGCGCCACGTGCACGTCGCCGAGATGGTGATCGAGCGAGCCAAGCGCCTGGTCGAGCTCAAGAAGGATGTCGTGATCCTGCTGGACTCCATCACCCGGCTGGCCCGCGCCTACAACAATGTGGTCCCCTCGTCCGGCAAGGTGCTCACCGGCGGCGTCGACGCCAATGCGCTGCAGCGGCCCAAGCGCTTCCTCGGCGCCGCCCGCAATGTCGAGGAAGGCGGCTCGCTGACCATCATCGCCACCGCGCTGATCGACACCGGCAGCCGGATGGACGAAGTGATCTTCGAGGAGTTCAAGGGCACCGGCAACTCCGAGATCCACCTGGACCGGCGCCTCTACGAGAAGCGGGTCTTTCCGTCGATCCAGCTCAATCGCAGCGGCACGCGCCGCGAGGAACTGCTGCTGGCGCCCGAGATCCTGCAGAAGACCCGCATCCTGCGCCAGTTCCTCTACAACATGGACGAAATCGAATCCATGGAGCTCGTGCTCAAGCAGATGAAGGCGACCAAGACGAACGTCGAATTCTTCGACCAGATGCGCCGCGGCGGTTGAGCGCGGCGGCCCGGCCCGGGTCTCGTGCCATAATCGCAGGCTTTACCGCGAAAAGTACGCCGGAATCCTTAATCGCGCAGCGGGTTGCGTGATGTCCGGCGCGGCTGACGCAACTGAAGGAACCCCCATGAAAGACGGAATCCACCCCAACTACCGCGAAGTCTGCTTCCTCGACCTTTCCAACAACTTCAAGTTCGTGACGCGCTCCTGCGCCAACACGAAGGAAATGATCAAGATGGAAGACGGCCGCGAGCTGCCGCTGTACAAGCTGGACACCTCCAGCGAATCGCACCCCTTCTACACCGGCACCCAGAAGTCCGTCGACAACATGGGCGGCCGCGTCGAGAAGTTCCGCAACCGCTTCGGCAAGACCGCCGTCAAGTAAACCTTGCACCAGCAC
>JAEUOX010000118.1 GCA_016790475.1 Rhodoferax sp.
CGGCAGACCGACGACGAGACCGTCGCGCGGGCCTTCGACTATGTGCAGGCGCTGGGCAAGATCCCGATCGTCGTCAACGATTCCCGAGGGTTCTATACCAGCCGCACCTTCGGTACCTTCGTGACCGAGGGCGCCAACATGCTGGCCGAGGGCATTCCGGCGGCGGCAATCGAGAACGCCGGCATCCAGTGCGGCATGCCGGTCGGCCCGCTGGCGGTCAATGACGAGACCGCGTTGTCGCTCAGCGTGCTGGTGATGGACCAGACCCGCGCCGACTTCGCGGCCGAGGGGCGGGTCTACGAAGCCGGACCGGGGCAGTTGCTGGTGGAGCGCATGGTGAAGGAATTCGGCCGCCCGGGGCGTGCCGGCGGGGGTGGGTACTACGATTACCCGACCGAAAAAGGCGCCCGCAAGACCCTGTGGCCCGGCCTGAAGACCCATTTCGAGAAGCCCGGTGTCGCCTGGGACATCCAGGAACTCAAGGACCGCCTGCTGTACCGGCAGGCGATCGAGACCGCGCGCTGCCTCAGCGAAGGCGTGCTGACGACGGTGCATGACGCGAACATCGGCTCGATCTTCGGCATCGGGTTCCCGGCCTGGACGGGGGGTGCGATGCAGTTCATCTACGGTACCGGCATCGATGCCTTCGTGCAGCGGGCTGCGGCACTCGCCAGCAAGCACGGGGACGGCTTCGCGCTCACCGAGCCGGTCATCGCCAGCATCCGCGCCAACGCGCCGCGCTACTGAGCGGCGATCCGACCATCCACCAGCCGGCCTCTCCAGGACACCGCCCGTGCAGACCACCTTCAAAGCCCTGCTGATCGCGATCTATGCGGCAGCCATCGTCAGCCTGTTCGGTGTGCTGCCATCGGATCTGGGCCATCTGCTGCAGCGCCTCAGCCTGATCCTGCTCGTGATCCACGCGGTGGAACTGGCCTTGATGTTCAAGGCGGTGCGGCGTTATCCCGGGCCGCTGGCGACCAGCATCCTGCTGACGCTGCTGTTCGGCCTGCTGCACTGGAAACCGCTGGCCGATGCCGCGCGCCGGGGCGACGGCCGCTGAAGGCTCCGCTACACCGCTGCCCGGGCAGGCTCAGCGCGTCCAGACGCTGAGGCAGCGGTAGCTACCCTGCCAGCGCAGCCGCACCGCGGCCGGCCGCGTGCCGAAGTCCGGATCGGCGGGCCCGTCAGCCCACCCGCCCAGCGCCCCCGACACCGCAGCGGGGTCGCCACCCTGCCCCAGCACAAGCGCATCTCCGCCGGCCGGCCCGCTGTCGACGGCGCGGTGCCAGGCCCGTGCACCGGGGATGCCGGCCCAGGTGGCGTGCACCCGGTCGTTGAGCCAGCGTGCGACCTCCTCCGGCGCACCCGCGCCCAGGTCCAGCAACGCCGCCCAGTGGTCCCCCTGCCCCGCCGGGTCATCGCGCCGGCCCAGCCGAAGGTATTGCGTGCGCTGCACGATCTCGATGCCGGTGCGGGCCCAGCCCTCACGCACCACGCGCTGCGCCCGGGCGCGCGCCGCGCTGGTCTCGAACACCTGGAAATCCGCCGCCGATGCGAATTCGTACAGGCACAGGTAGTCGGGCGCCGGCGAAGGGCTTGTCCTGCGGTACAGCGTGGCCGCCTGCAGCGCGTCGCAACCCATCAGCAGGTGCACATGGTCGTTGTACCAGCGGTGCAAATGATCGTGATTGCCGTCAAGGGAGCGGGTCGCGACAAGATTGATGAATCGGGCCATGGCAGGGTGCGGGAAGCGATCGAAGCCCCCATGCTAACGTGCCCGCACGCCGGAGCGACGGCAGTGATCGCCAGTGATAATTCGCGCATGCCCGACTCCGCTGCCCCCCCCTCGTCCACGGCGCCGGACGCCCCGCCGGCGCGGCCTCGGCCGGCCTCGCTGGCCGACCTGTTCTGGTCCTGCTCCTTCATGGCCCTGCAGGGCTTTGGCGGCGTGATCGCGATCGTGCAGCGCGAGATGGTCGACCGCAAGCAGTGGATGACGCGCCAGGAATTCATCGAGGAATGGGCGGTGGCGCAGATCATGCCCGGGCCGAACGTGCTGAACCTGTCCATCCTGATGGGCAACCGCTATTTCGGATGGCGGGGCTCCGTGGTGGCGGTCGCCGGGATCCTGTCCCTGCCCCTGCTGGTACTGATGCTGCTGGCGATGCTGTTCTCCGGTGTCGCCGACGCGCCCGTGGCCCAGGGCGCCATGCGGGGCATGGGGGCGATCGTCGCCGGTCTTGTGGCCGCCACCGGTTTGCGCATGGTCGAGGGGCTGCGCCAGAACGTCATGGGCGGGCTGGTCTGCATCCTGCTCGGCGTGACGGCCTTCGTGCTGATCGCGCTGCTGCGGCTGCCGCTGGCCTGGGCCCTGCTGGGGCTGGGCAGTCTGGCCTGCGTCTGGGCCTGGCGCCAGATCGGCCGGGCCGAGGTGCAGGCCGCCTCCGGGCGGGCGCCATGAACCTGCAACTCGGTGCTGCCGACTGGACGGCGATGCTGGTGCACTTCATGACCCTGTCGCTGCTGAGCGTCGGCGGCGCCGTGACGACCGCCCCCGACATGCACCGGTACCTGGTTGGCGAGCAGCGCTGGCTGACTGACGTGCAGTTCTCGTCCAGCATGGCGCTGGCGCAGGCAGCACCTGGCCCCAATGTGCTGTTCGTCGGCCTGCTGGGCTGGAACGTCGGACTGAATGCGGGCGGCTACGGTCTGGCACTGCTCGGTCTGGTGATCACGCTGGGGGGCATGCTGGTGCCGAGCTCGCTGCTGATGTACATGACGGCCAACTGGGGACACCGCAACCGCGACATGCGGGCGGTGCGTGCCTTCAAGCAGGGCATGGCCCCGATCGTCGTCGGCCTGATGATCGCGACAGCCTGGCTGCTGTCCGCCGCCCATACCGATCCGCGGCGCGACGCGGCACTGTGGGCGCTGACCGCGCTGGCCGCCCTGGTGCTCTGGCGCACCCGCATCCACCTGCTCTGGCTGCTCGCTGCCGGCGCGCTGCTCGGCGCACTCGGCCTCGTCTGATTCCATCCGTACTTCAAGGAACCCGCATGCAATTCAAACCCCTCGGCCGCTCCGGCCTGCGCATCTCCCCGCTGATGTTCGGCGGCAACGTGTTCGGCTGGACGGTCGACGAGCGCACCGCGTTCTCGCTGCTGGACGCCTGGCTGGATGCGGGATTCAACGCGATCGACACCGCCGA
>JAEUOX010000158.1 GCA_016790475.1 Rhodoferax sp.
CACCTGCGGATCAGGCCTGGGCGGTGGCCCGTGCGCGACGGCGGACGCCGGCAATCAGGGCCAGGCCGGCCAGCATCATCGCGACCTCGGTCGGCTCGGGCACCGGCGCCGCAGCGACCTGAAGCGCCATCTGCCCCAGCAGTTCGTGCGCGCGGGACGAAGGATGAAGGTCATCCGAGAACGCTGCCACGTTGCAGGCCGGACCGGTAGCGCCGGCGAAGAAGTACAGACCCGGAATCGCAGGCGTGATGCACGCGGAGTCGATATTGGTGATGCCGAAGGCGGCACCGTTGTTGCCCCCCGCAGCGTCGGCCACGACCTGGTTGACCAGCCCATAGAAGTCGAGGGTGCGGATGTCCAGATCGATACCGGTCGCCTGCTGGAAGCTCGTGTCCAGCCCGTTGGCCAGCGTCGTCAGCGCGGCGTTGAACGCGAGCGTCGCGGCCGTCGACCGGGTGGTGACGTGCAGGTTGACGGCCTCCGGGGTCAATCCCAGATCAGGCAGCGTTGAAATCAGGAAATGGCGGGCACCGGCATTGGCGAGCAGGCCCAGCGCACCTACCACGTTGCCTGCCACGGCCGAGGGTGCCAGTGCACCGGATACACCGCTGCGGTAGTCGCGCAGGTCGTTCGCCCCGGCCATCACGACATACAGCGCATTCGGATCGGCCGCCCGGGTGAGCGGGCCCCCTCCGAGGATGCTGGGCGAATTGTCCCAGGCCACCAGCTGGCCCAGCAGGCCGGTGGTGGCGCCAGCCGAGCCGCCCAGGCCGGTGCGGGCACCGCCATACGCATAGTTCTGGCCGCCGGGCGCGCCGATCGGAATGACGCCGGTGGCCAGGCCGGCGAACAGCAGGTTGCTGGGCGCCGAATCGCCGGCCCGGCCCAGTCCGGCGGCGAGGTATTCCGTCCAGACGGGGCCGTTCGAGAACCGGCCCTCGGCGCCCGGGAAGGACGGGAACGCCGGCGGCGAGAAGCTCGAGGTGAGCGACAGCACATTGCCGGTGTCGGACAGGCTGTCGCCGAAGATGACCAGCGAGCTCCAGGAGCTGGTGGGTGGCGCCGCTGCACTGGCGGAGAGGGAGGCCAGGGCCAGAACGGCCGCGCCAACGAAATGGGAAATCGGTTTCATGGTGTCTCCGGATCGGGGAAGGTACGCAGGGACCAGACTGCAATGCCGTCAGTCACTGCAGGTGTCGCCGGGCAAGCAAAATTCGTGCGGAAATCGGCAAGTGTTGTGAATCAAGCACTTGCATACACTGGTGCCCGTGCATCCTGCCGAGGTGTAAGCAAACCTGACGCATCGACCCGGCGGCGGGCACGGTCGTCCAGGGTAAACCCCTAGATGTCTGCGCCGTCGGCGTCACACTGTGCGGGTGACGACCTGCGCGACCAGCCGCAGCACATCCTCCTTGCGGCACAGGTCCGTGCCCGGCGTCAGCAAGGCTGCCGTCCCGGCCGCCACGCCGTACCGGAAGGCCTCCTCCTCGCCGAGCCCGCGCGACAGCGCCCACACCATCGCCGCCAGGAAGCTGTCCCCTGCCCCGGTCGCGCTGAGCACCGGCACCTCGATCGCGTCGGCGCGCCAGGCCCGGTCGGCGCCGACCAGCAGCGCGCCGCGCTCGCCCAGCGTCAGCGCCACCCATTGCGCCTGACCGGCCTGCACCAGCTGCCGGGCGGCCGCCAGCCACTGGGGCTCGTCCGGCAGATCCCGTCCGGTCAGCTCGCCGAGCTCGCGCAGGCTGGGCTTGACGATCCAGACTCCCTCGGCGAGCGCCTCCCGCAGTTCCGCGCCCGAGGTGTCCAGAACGACCCGTCCGCCACGCGCCTTGGCGACCGCGGCCAGCTGGCCATAGGCGTCGTGGGGTACCCCCGGCGGCAGCGTGCCGCTCAGCACCACGATACGCGGCGCCGGCTGCATCGACTGCACGAAGCCGATGCAGGCCTGCCACTCCTGGGGTTGCACGGTCGGCCCGGGCAACACGAAGCGGTACTCGTTGCCGGTGGACGCGTCGAGCACCGCAAAGCTCTCGCGGGTTTCCTCCCTAATCGGCAGGCTGTGGCTGGCGATCCGTTCCTGGGCGACCAGCTTGCGCAGCTGCTGCCCCATCGCCCCGCCGGCCAGGTACAGCGCCAGCGAGTCAGCGCCCAGCCGCTGCAGAACCCGCGTGACGTTGATGCCACCCCCGCCCGGGTAGCGCTGCGTCTGCGCGCAG
>JAEUOX010000169.1 GCA_016790475.1 Rhodoferax sp.
ATCCGCGCCACCGCGCGCGCGTTCGAGTATTACGCCGGCATCGCCGACAAGCTGCAGGGCGACAGCATTCCGCTGGGGCCGGACTACCTGTCGGTCACGACGCTGGAGCCGGTGGGCGTCACGGCCCATGTGGTGCCGTGGAACTACCCGGCCTCGACGATGGCGCGCAGCGTCGCGCCGGCGCTGGCGGCCGGCTGCACCGCGGTGGTCAAGCCGGCCGAGCAGACGCCCATCTCTGCGCTGCTGCTGGCGCAGATCCTGCACGACGCCGGCCTGCCGCCGGGCGTCTGCAATGTCGTCACCGGCACCGGCGCGCAGGCCGGCGCGCCGCTGGTCGCGCATCCGGCGGTGCGCCATGTCACCTTCACCGGCTCGGTCGGCACCGGCAGCCGGGTCATGCAGGCCGCGGCGCAGCACATCGCCAGCGTGACGCTGGAGCTGGGCGGCAAGTCGCCGGCGGTGGTGCTGGCCGACGCCGACATCGACCGCGCCGCGGCGGACGTCGCCGGCGGCATCTTCTACAACGCCGGGCAGACCTGCTCGGCCGGCTCGCGGCTGGTGGTGGAGCGGGCGGTGCATGCGCGCTTCGTCGCGCAGCTGGTGCGCCATGCACAGGCCCTGCACTGGGGCCACGGGCTGCGCGGACCGGCGATGGGTGCGATCACCTCGCTGGACCAGCAGTTGCGCATCGCGGCGCATGTCGACGGTGCCCGGGCCCGCGGTGTGCCGGTGCTGTGCGGCGGCGTGCCTGCGGTCGATCCGCAGACCGGCCTGGGCTGGTTCTACCCACCGACCGTGCTGGACGCCGTGCCGGCGGATGATGCGGTGGTGCAGCAGGAGATCTTCGGCCCGGTGCTGGTGGTGCAGGTGGCGGATTCGCCGGAGCATGCGCTGGCGCTGGCCAACGGCACCCGCTTCGGCCTGGCCGCCGGCATCTACACCCGGGACCTCCAGCGCGCGCTGCAGCTGGCCCGGGACATCGACGCCGGGCAGGTGTATGTCAACGAGTACTACGCGGGCGGCGTGGAGACGCCGTTCGGCGGCAACCGGCAGTCCGGCTTCGGCCGGGAGCGGGGGCTCGAAGGGCTGCGCAGCTACCTGCGGACCAAGTGCACGACGGTGCGGATCTGAGGTCCCCAGCCGGCGGAACTGGCCGGGGAAGCCCCGCCATTACCGGCGATGGCCCGGCGGGCCGACGGGCTACCATGCCGGCATGGATCTCTGGAGGAACCCGGCCCGCCTGCGCGCGGCGTCCCCGGCCCGCGGTGGCCGGGCCCTGCTGGCCGCATCGGCGCTGGGCCTGCTGCTGGGTGGCTGTGCCCTGGTCGAGGACACCGCACAGTGGGTGCAGGCCTCCCGCACCCCCGCCACCGCCGTGCTCGGTGGTCGCATCCTGGAGGGCGAGGCGGTCTACAACCAGTCGCGCAGCGGCATCGTGCATCTGCACAGCATCGACGGCGCGCCGCTGTCGTGCTCCGGCGAACTGCGGCTGACGGCGTCCACCAGCGGCGTGGCCAGCCTGACCTGCAATGATGGCCAGACCGCCGCCGTGCCCTTCCAGATGATGGGCGCGCTGCGCGCCGCCGGCCGCGGCATGATGGGTGACACCCCCGCGGCACTGACCTACGGGCTGCCGCCCGAGATCGCTGCGCCCCTGCTGGGTGTGCCGGTGGAGCGGCTCGTTCGACCGGAGCACTGACCGCCGTCAGGATCCGCCCGGCCCGCAGCCCTGCGGCTTGAACGTGCGCTCCGTCACCGCCGGAAAGCGCGCCAGCTTCGACGCAGGTCGCCGCGGGCGCGGCAGCAGTTCACCGCCGCAGTTCGGGCAGATGCCGGCCAGCCGGCCCTCGGCGCAGTCGGCGCAGAACGTGCATTCGAACGAACAGATCCGGGCATCCACCGCGTCGGGCGGCAGGTTCTTGTCGCAGCATTCGCAGCCGGGGCGCAGTTGCAGCATGGTGGACAGGCAGCGTGGGATGCCGGCGACACCAATCAGGCAGCGGCTCGCCGGCGGGCAGTGGCACCGACGACACCCAGCCCGGCCAGCAGCAGCGCAATCGATGCCGGCTCCGGCACCGGGGCCAGTGTCGTGATGCGGACGTCGTCGAACGTCGCCTGGAAGCGCCCGCTGCTGGCGCCGGTGGTGTGCATGCCCAGCGTCAGCGTGTGCTCACCTGCAGACAGGCTCGTGAGCAGGAAGCTGCGGGACTCGAAGGCATTGGGTGCGTGCGTGGTCGTCAGCAGGTTGCCGTCGACCAGCACCTGGTAGGACATGACACAACCGCTGCAGGGGGCACTGCGGGCCCACAGCGTCAGCGTGTAGTCCGCGGCAACCGGGGCGTTGAACGCATGGCTGGCGCGGACCGTGCCGGCGCCCGTGCCCCCGCCGGGGGCATCGAAGAAAGTCCACAGGGCGCCGTTGCCGCTGGCCACGGAGTCGGTGCGCAGGATCACCTGCGGCACCGTGATGTTGTTGGTCTTGCTGATGCTCCAGTCGGCGACGCTGCCGTCCTCGAAGCTGTCGGCGAACACGGTGGTGCCGCTGGCCTGGGCGGTGGCGGCGAGGGTCAGCGCCAGGGTCGCGGCGGCCAGGGGACGGAGAGACAGGGGCATGGTCGGTGTTCCAGGGGCGGTTCAAGGGAGCGAAGCGGGTTGGCCCGCCACAGGGACGCGCACAGCAATTTTTGCACCAGTGGCCGTTGCCGGTTGGCGGATCAGGCACTTGCGCGAGCCGGGACCGGCCGGGCGGGCGCCGGTGTCAAGCGCTTCGACAGGCGTCGCCCGGCATGTCATGCGGGACCCAGCCCGAACACCTCGACCTCGGCCGTGCGCCCCTTGACCCGTACCGACGGCATCGCGACCAGCGGCGGGGGGGCGGCCAGCAGCGCGCGCGTGGCCCCGCTGAGCAGCACCTCGGTGCCGAACTGCTTGTTCAGCGATTCGATGCGCGAGGCCACGTTGACGGCATCGCCGACCAGCGCATAGGCCATGCGTTCGCTGCTGCCGATGTTGGCGGCCACGACAGTGCCGGAGTGGATGCCGATCCC
>JAEUOX010000197.1 GCA_016790475.1 Rhodoferax sp.
ATAGATGAACTCGTCCTGTCGCGTGTGGGCATGGCGCAACGCAGAGACCGCGCCGGGCGCGAGCTCGGTGCGGTTCACGCCGAAGTTGGTCAGCCCGAAGACGGCGCCCAGCGCGCGTTTGCTGCGACCGGCCATGCGCGACGCAAAAGGCTCCGGGTAGTTGGAGGGCGTGCTGCGCGGGGGTACGGCGGCGGCGGTGACGGCAATGGGGTAGGTGGTGGTTGTCATGGAGGCTCCTTGGGCCCGGATGGTGGGTTCCCCCATCATCGGGGAAACCGGGCGGCGACGCCGATGGCTGCTCCTGGATACCAAGGCATGATCACGCAATGATCTGCGCGTGGAAAGCAGGAATCCAGAATGCGCCGGACCATTCGCCATTTGAATGTGGTCCCGCCAGCAGGAATCGAACCTGCATCTAGCACTTAGGAGGCACTCGTTCTATCCATTGAACTATGGCGAGGGACGCAGAATTGTAGGGCGCGGGTTCAGGCGCTCATGGCGCCCTGCGGGCCGAGCCGGCGGGTCAGTGCCTCCTCCTGCAGCACATACAGCGGCGCAATCCGCTCCTCCAGCAGTTCCAGCGCCTTGCGGGTCAGGCTGGACGCGCCCTGCCGGCGGGCGGTCGCGATGACCAGGCGGCAGTGCAGCGTCGGCTCCGTGATGCGGGTCACCGACAGCTGGCGCGGACGGCCGTCGCGCTCCAGCGCATTCAGCGGGAGCAGCGCGTGGCCGAAGCCCTCCTGCACCAGGTCCAGTGCCGAGCCGACGGCATCCACCTCCAGCGCGATCTGCAGCGCGACCTGTTGCCGGGCCGCCTGGGCCTCGACCACCTCGCGGATAGCGTGCCGGCGGCTCGACAGGATCAGCGGGTAGCGCGCCAGGTCGGCGAACACCACGCTGTCCCGCGCCTGCGCGCCGGCCGGGGCCGGGCCGATCAAATAGAGCTCCTCGCGCAGCAGCGTGCGCTTGTCCATCTGCTCGGAGCGGGGCGTCTCGTACAGGATGGCCGCGTCGATCCGGTCCGTCAGCAGCAGCTCCAGCAGCGCGTTCGAGACGCCCTCGACCACCTTGATCGCCGCCTGCGGGAAGCGCTCGCGCAGATCGCGCACCAGCGAGGGCACCGCGAAGCGCGCCACATGCGGCACCATGCCCAGCGTGAACTTCTGGCGGGCCGACCCCTGCAGGCTCTGCATCGCGTCACGCGCCAGCTGTACATGGTGCCGGATGTCCTTGCAGTGGGCCAGCAGCACGTCGCCGGCCGGCGTGGGCACTGCGCCCCGGCCATTGCGCACCAGCAGGGTCTGCCGGAGCTCGACCTCCAGCCGGCGCACCAGCCGGCTGAGCGCTGGCTGGTTGGTGCCCAGTGCCTCGGCGGCGCGGCTGAAGCTGCCGTGGGTGGCCACCTGTACGAAAGCCTCCAGTTCCCGCAGTTCCATGCGTGCCTCGGCTATGTGAAATCCACATAGTAGCTATGTCGCCCGGGCTGGTTGCTCCGGCCTGGTACAGCCCCAACAATCCGTCGGACATGGACACCCTGCTGCGCAACGCCTTTGTCTACACCGGGGATGCGGCGCACACCTGTTTTGCGGACGGTGCGCTGCTGGTGTCCGACGGCCGCCTGCGCTGGGTGGGCGACGCAGCGCAGCAGCCCGCCGCGCCCGGTGCCCGCGTCGTCGATCTGGGCGGGCGCGTGGTCATGCCGGGCCTGATCAACACCCATACCCACGGCGGGCTCAGCCTGCACCGTGGCTGCTGCGACAGCGGCAACCTGTTCCAGTGGGCGCAGACGCTGGCCCCGCACACCGGGCCGCTGTCGCTGGAGGACAACCGCCAGGGCTGCTACCAGGCGGTGCTGGAGATGGTGCGCAGCGGCATCACGACCGCCTGCGACTGCACGCGCTATGGGGCCGGCCTGTTCGCCGCGGTGGCCTCCGAGGTCGGCATGCGGGCGCTCGGCGGGGCGCTGGCCAACTCGCCGTCGCTGCGCACGTCGGGCCGCCCGAACTGGCCGGCCGCGCTCGACGAGACCCGCCAGGCCTTGGCCGAGCGGGCCGGCGACGCGCGCTGCCGCTTCTACCTGGGCGCGCATTCACCGTACAGCTGCACGCCGGAACTGCTGGTCGAGGTCAAGGCGGCAGCGACCGCGCTGGGCCTGCCCTTCGTGATCCATGCGGCCGAAAGCCGGGAGGAGGTCGATCTGGTCCTGCAGCGGCACGGCCGCCGTCCGATCGAGCATCTGCACCAGCTCGGTGTGCTGGACGCGCGCACCATTCTTGGGCACTGTGTCTGGCTCGACGGCGGCGAGCTGGATCTGCTGGCTGCGTCCGGTGCCACGGTGGCCCACAACCCGATCAGCAACGCCAAGCTGGCCAGCGGCGTCGCGCCGGTGGAGGCGATGCGCACGCGCGGCATTCCGGTCGGGCTGGGCACCGACAGCATGCTCAGCAACAACGCGCTGAACCTGTTCCAGGAAATGAAGTTTGCGGTGCTGCTGCAGCGCGCGCACCGGCTGGACGGCCATGCGCTGTCGGCCCGCGATGCGCTGGCGATGGCCACGCGGGAGGGCGCCCAGGTGCTCGGCTGGGACGCCGACATCGGCAGCCTGGAGGCCGGCAAGGAGGCCGACCTGGTGGTGCTGGACCTGGACCACCCGCTGGGCCTGACGCCGGAGCGGGTGCTGTCGGACCTGGTGTTTGCCGCCGGGCCGCAGCATGTGCAGGCCGTGCTGGTGCACGGCGAGACGATCTACGAGGACGGTCGGTTCACCCGGATCGACGAGTCGGCGGTCCGGGCCCGGATACGCCAGCAGGGCCGACAGCTGTCCCGCCCCGCCTGATGGAGAGAGAACCCATGCCCCAGCCTTCCCCCGCCGCGGATGCCCGCGCCCCGATCGGCCTGATCTCGAGCGCGGCCTCCGGGCGGCTGCTCCAGGACCGCCGCGAGCAGCAGGTGCCAACGCCCTGGGGCCCTGCGAGCGTGCTGACCGGCCGCATCGGCGGGCGTGAGGCCGCCGTCGTGCTGCGCTACGGCCCGATGCTGACGGTGCCCAGCCACAAGATCAATTACCGGGCCAACCTGTGGGCGCTGCGGGAGCTCGGCGTGCAGCGCATCATTTCGCAGAACGCCATCGGGTCGGTCAACCCGATGCTTCGCCCCGGGGACATCGTCATCGCGCACGATTTTCTGGACCGCACCAAGGGGCGCCCGCTGTCGCTGTTCGATCAGGAGGAGTGCTGGGTCCGGGTGGACATGACCGAGCCCTTCTGTCCGGAGGTCCGCCAGGCCCTGATGGCCGCCACACGGTCCCTGCCGGACCGGGTGCTGGACCGCGGCGTTTTCGCCTGCGTCGAGGGCCCGCGCTTCGAGACGCCCTCCGAGATCCGCGCGCTGCAGCGCGATGGCGCCGACATCGTCGGCACGCCGCTCGTGCCGGAGGTGGTGCTGGCGCGTGAGGCCGAGATGTGCTTCGCGTCGATCGCCCCGGTCATCAACTACGGCGCGGGCATGGCGCCGGCGGTGATCCATGTCGGCCCCGGCAGCATGAACGACGCCTACTACAGCGAGGGCCTGCATGACCGCATCGAGCAGGCGCTGATCGACGCGGTCGGCCAGCTGCCCGACGCCCGAGCTTGCGCCTGCGGCCACGCGCTGCGCAGCGGTTTCCACGGACGCCGCCCGGGCTGGCTCAAAAGTTGCAGTCTGGATACCCAGCCGGATACGCCACCGGTCCTGGAGAGCCTGCTGGCGACGCATGCGCAGGCCGACGCCCCTTCGCAACCGGAGTCCAAGGAGAAATGACCATGTCCCGTCGTCTGCTCATCGCGGCCGCCCTGCTGGCGCTCGGCGCGCTGTCCCGGCCAGCCCTTGCCCAGGCACCGGCGCCCTGGCCGGCTGCGCGGCCGGTCTCGGTGATCGTGCCCTTTCCGGCCGGCGGTGCCGTCGACTACACCGCCCGCATGGTGTCGACGCGGCTGGCGGAGCGCATCGGCCAGGCCGTCGTCATCGACAACGTGGCCGGGGCCGGTGGCGTGGTCGGCACCGCCAAGGCGGCACGCGCCGCACCCGACGGTTATTCGCTGCTGGTGGCACCGGACAGCACGATCGTGATCGCGCCGCTGGTGACGCCGGATGCCGTCAAGTACGACCCGCTGAAGGACCTGGTGCCGATCGGCCTGATCAACGTCACGCCGCTGATCCTGGTCGCGCGGCCGGGCCTGCCGGTCAACAGCTTTGCCGATCTGCTGCGGTATGCCCGCGCGAACCCCGGCAAGCTGAACTACGCGAGCCCCGGCGTGGGCAACCTGCTGCATGTGGCGATGGAGGCGCTGCGCCAGCAGGCCCGCATCGACATCGTGCATGTGCCCTACAAGGCCGCGCCGCAGATCGTCAGCGACCTGATCGGCAACCAGATCGACCTGGCGCTGGTGGTGCCCTCGACCGGCTTGCCGCACATCAAGTCCGGCAAGGTCAAGGCGCTCGGCGTGACGGTCGAAGACCGGATCGCCGCGTTGCCGGACGTGCCGGCGCTGTCGGACGCCGCGGAGCTCAAGGGCTTCCATGTGACCACGTCGATCGGCCTGTTCGCGCCGGCCGGCACGCCGCCTGCCGTGGTCGACCGGCTGAACAAGGAGCTCAGCGAGATCCTGGGTGGGGCGGAACTGCGCAAGACCTTCGAGGAACAGGCCGCCCGCGTCGGGAAGGGCTCGGGCGCGGAGTTTGCCGAGTTCCTGCGCCGCGAGCTCGCACGCAACGGCGCCGTTGTGAAGGCGGCCAACATCAAGGGCGAATGAGCGGTCCCGCCGCTGCCCCGGACCGCGGCAGGCCGTCGCCGGACGACGGCCTGCACTGGATCACGCGGCCGGGCGCGCGCATCGCCTGGCGCACGGACGGGTCGCCCGACCTGCCGGTGCTGCTGGTAGGCAATGCGCTCGGTACGGACCACCACGCCTGGGACGGCGTGCTGGCGCCCTGGATGGCGCACTTCCGGGTGGTGCGCTTTGATGCGCGCGGCCACGGGGCGTCGCCGGTGGACGCCTCCTGGCGCGGGCGCGACTACACGATCGAGCTGCTGGCCCAGGACGCGCTGGCCGTTGCCGACGCGGCCGGTGCGCCGCGCTTCCACTGGCTGGGTCTGTCGATCGGTGGCATGCTGGGCCTGTGGCTGGCCAGCGAGGCTGCCGACCGGCTGGACCGGCTGGCGGTGTCCAACACGGCGGCCCGGCTGCCGGCCGAGGTCTGGGCCGAGCGCATCGCGGCCGTGCGCGCCGGCGGCATGCAGGCCCTGGTGGATAGCACGATGCAGCGCTGGTTCACGCCGGCCTTCCATGCGCGGCAGGATCCGCAGATCGCCGCCGCACGGGCCGCCTTCCTGCAGCTCGACCCGGAGGCCTATTGCGGGTGTGCGGCGGCCATTCGCGACATGGACCTGCATCCGGCGCTGGCCCGCATCTCCACGCCAACGCTGGTGATCGCTGGCGCTCTGGATCCTTCCACGCCGCCGGCGCTGGGCCGTGCGATCCAGGCCGGGATCGGTCACGCCGAGTGGCTGGAGCTGCCCGCGGCCCACATGCCGCAGCGCGAGCTGCCGGACCTCTTCGGGGCTGCTGTCAGCCGGTTCCTGGGCGCTGCCTGAATCCTGCCTGCGGGCCTGTCCGCCACTTCAGTCGTAGCGCAGCGTGAAGATCAGGTCGATCGCGCTCTGCTCACCCGTGCTCGCGCGCAGCGTGAAGCGGCGCGACAGGTCGTAGAAGATCGAGATGGTGCCCAGCGTGCCGGCCAGGCTGCGTTCATAGGCCACGTAGAAGTCCCGCGAGAGGCGCTTTCCCAGCGTCACGGTAGCCGCGCTGGTGCTGCCGTCGGCGCGGGTGGCAGCCGCGGCAATGGACAGTTCATCCAGCCCGAGGGCCGTGGCCAACCCGCCGGACAGTCCCTGTCCGTTGCGGCCCAGCAGCGCCAGCGCCGCCTGCTGCAGTACGGCTGCCTCGGCGCCGCCGTTGGCACCGGAGCGGCCCAGCACCAGCCAGGCCAGCTTCTCGGCCTCGGCCATCTCCGGCTCGGAGAACAGCCGCACCCGCGGCACGGCGGCGGTCCCGGTGATCTGCACACCGACGCGCTGGGTCAGGTTCGGGCGCACCGCCAGGATGTCCAGCGCCGGGTTGTCGTAGCGGCCGTTGAAGCGCAGCACACCCTGCTCGATGTCGAGCAATTGGCCGTAGGCCTTGTAGCTGCCGCGCACGGTGCGCACCTCGCCCTGCAGCTGCGGCGCCTCGCCGGCGGCCGCGCGCAGCTGCAGCGTGCCGGCCAGGCGGGTCACGATGCCGCGCCCCTGCACCCGGAAGTCCGGGCCCAGGGCCAGCGCCAGCGCCAGCGTGGTCTGTACCGGCACGCCGGCGCCTGGAGTGTCTGCCGGGCTGCGCGGGGTGGCGGCCTCGGCACCGGCGGGTGCCGCTCGGGTGGCGATCACGACGTCGTCGCCCAGGCGTGGCGCCGTCTCGTCCGGCAGCACGAACAGCGCCTGGTCGGCCTGCAGCCGGCCCTGGACGTCGAGCCGGTTGCTGCGCAGCCGGGCCTGCAGCTGGCCGGACACCACCAGCCGGCGGTCGGCCCGGGCCGACACGCGCAGCGCCTGCGCCTGCGCGTCCAGATCGATCTGGATGCGCGACAGCGTGCCGCCCTCGCTGTCACTGCCCGGCACCCATTGGGCATGACCCGTCGCGCTCAGCGTGCCGCCGGCCGCGCCGCCGGCGCCCTGCAGCAGGAACTCCTCGATGAACAGGCGCTGGCCCTGCATCCGGGCGCGCAGGCGGCCGTTGCCGAACTCGATGCCATCGACCACCGAACGCAGCGCGAGCCCGTCGGCCTGCAGGCGCCCGCTCCAGTCCGGCGCCTGCCGGGTGCCGGCCAGCGTCAGGCCCGCGTCCAGCGTGCCGCGCATGCGCCAGCCCGGGGGCGCCAGCAGGGACCAGACACCGACCTGCGGCAGGCGGGCCTGCACGCTGCCGTTCAGCGGCGCGGCCAGCGGCCAGTCCCAGCCGGTGGCGTCCCGCACCAGCCGGGTGCCGAATTCCGCCTGCACGGACCCGGCCCGTTCGCTGTCCCAGCGCACCGTGCTGTTCACGGTCTCGCCGTCGATGCGCAGGTCGATGCGGGCATCGCGGACTCCGGCATCCACCGCGGTGCCGGGGTCCAGGCTGCCGGGCAGCCGCTCGGCCAGCACCCGGATGTCGCCACTGCGGCGTGCCAGGCTGGCGCGCAGCCGCAGCGTGTCGGCCAGCGCAATGTCCCAGTTCGCGTCGAACACCAGGTTGCCGCTGAGACCCAGGCGT
>JAEUOX010000241.1 GCA_016790475.1 Rhodoferax sp.
GGTAGGTAGCACCGAGCCGTCGGGTGACCGGCGGCCCAGAGTAATGGCAGTCACATCCGGGGCGACCCGGGTGCACAGAATCCGGCTTATCGGTGGGCTTCACACTTTTTTGCGAGGCAGCGATGGACACAACAGCAGGAAACACCCCGCAGATCCACGGCTTTCATGCCCATGTGTACTTTGACGCGTCGACGCTGGAGCAGGCTCGCGCGCTGTGCACCGAGGCTGCCGCCCGCTTCCCGCTGAAGATGGGCCGGGTCCACGAGCGGCCGGTCGGACCGCACCCGGACTGGAGCTGTCAGCTGGCCTTCCGGCCCGAGGTGTTCGGCACGCTGGTGCCCTGGCTGGCCCTGCATCGCGGCGGGCTGGTCGTGTTCATCCACCCGATCTGCGACAACGATCTGGTCGACCACCGGGATCGGGCGCTCTGGATGGGCGCCGTGCGTCCGCTGGACCTGAGCACGCTCCAGGAAAGCCCCGGGCACTACGACTTCTGACCCGGCCCCGCATCCGGCGTGCCGGTGCCCAGGTGCAGCGTCAGCGCAAAGCCGCTTTCCGCCGCGTCCAGCACCAGACGTCCGCCGTGGGCCCGGGCCACGACCGCCGCCAGCTGCAGGCCCAGGCCGGCGAAGCCCTCGCCCGCTTCGCGGTCCACCAGCGCCTGCAGTCCCGCACGTTGTTGCGGCTCCACGCCAGGGCCGTCATCCCGAACCGACAGGAACTGCCCGCCACCCTCGTGGGCGGCGCGAACCCAGCAGTTGTGCGCCCCGTAGCGGGCGGCGTTGTCCAGCAGATTCGACAGCACCGCCGCAAGCAGGTTGGCGTCGGCGCGCAGCGGCTGATCCTGCAGCACATGCACCTGCAGCCCCTCCACTGGCAGGTGCGCGATCAGGCGCGGCAGGTCGATCGGCTGCAGATCCAGATCCGCCTGGCTGCGGAACAGCGTCAGCAGCGCGGTGATGACCCGCTTGAGGCGCGCCAGGGCTTCCCGGCTGCGCGCGATGCGGGGCTGTGCGGTGCTGCCGACCTCGCGCAGCGCCATGGCCAGCTGCGCGTCCACACCGGCCAGCGGCGTACGCAGCGCATGGGCCGCATGCGCGGCGAAGGCCTGCTCGCTCTCGATGCGTCGGGCGAGCCGGCGCCCGAGATCGTGCACTGCGTCGCGAACCTGCACGAACTCCTGGCGCTGCGCCACAGGCAGGTTCGTGATCGGCTGCATCGGATCGTAGGCCTGGATCTGCCGTGACAGCGCCTGCAGCTCTTGCATAAGCGCCATCACCCTGCGGCGCAGCCAGACGGCGCAGATGCCACCGACGACCAGGCCGCTCGCGCCGACCAGCGCGATCACCTCGTAGCGGGACTCCAGGCGCTCGAACCTGGGCTGCCCCACGACCAGGAAGCGCTGAGACTCCGGCAGCCGCAAGGCGTAGACGCGCCAGTGGGTCGGCGTGTCGAGCGGGCCGCGCTCGAACCGGTCCAGCAGCGCGACGGCCGGCGCCTTGTGCGAGCGCAGCAGGACCCGGCCACCATCCCCCTCCAGAATCTGCCAGACGAGCCGCTCGTCGTGCGGCGGTGCCGGCAGGACGGGGCCCTGCTCCCTGTGCAGGTCCGGCCCGTGCAGCACCAGCGTGCCCCAAAGGACCTCGGCCGACTCCTGCAGCGCATCATCCAGCAGGTCATCCACCTCATGGCGGATGCCGAAGGCCATCACCAGGAACACCGCGAGCAGCCAGACGCCGCTGATCAACGTGAGTGTGCGCGCCAGTTCCCGCCGCAGCGAGGTCGGCACCGTGCCGCCACCCGTCATCGCCCGCCCCCGCGCCAGGCCGGCCTCATGGCAGCACCTGGTAGCCGCGGCCCCGCACGGTCTGGATCACTTCATGCCCGAGCTTGCGGCGCAGGTTGTACACATGCACCTCCAGCGTGTTGCCACTGACGTGGCCGTCGAAGCCGGCGATCAAGGCCTCCAGGTCCTGCTTGGCGACGAGCCGCCCGGCCCGGGTGACCAGCGCATCGAGCAGCGCCCATTCGCGCAGCGTGAGCTCCACCCGCTGGCCATCGCGCCAGACTTCCCGGGCGGTGCTGTCGATTTCCAGCGCCCCAAGACGCATGCGCGGCGCCCCCTGGGCGGCGGAGCGCCGGCGCACCGCGCGGATGCGAGCCACCAGTTCCTCCGGCTCGAAGGGTTTCACCAGGTAGTCATCCGCACCGCTGTCGAGCCCCTGGATCCGGTCGGCCAGCAGGTCGCGCGCGGTCATCACCAGGATGGGCAGCACCAGTCCCTGCGCGCGCAGCTGGCGCACCCAGTCCACGCCGGAGCCATCGGGCAACTGCCAGTCCACCAGCAAGGCGTCGTAGGGCTCGCTGCTGGCCCACTGCGCCTGCTGCAGCCGCGTGAACCAGTCCACCACATTCCCCTCGGCGCGCAGGTAGTCCCGTAGCGCCTCGCCCAGGATCGCGTCATCCTCCAGAAGCAGCAATCGCATGGCCTCTTCCCCTTCGGTCCTCCATGCCGATTGTGCACCGGGCCCCTGGCAGGGCCCGGCTCGCTCAGCGGCCGCGCCTGCGGGATCGACCGGCCAGCGTGAAGACCAGCCCGAGGCCGGCCAGCAGCATCGCGTAGGTTTCCGGCTCCGGCACCGCGGCGATGTTCAGGTTGGCGGCGCCATTCTGCGCACCGATGTAGGTGCCGACATCGCCCGGGCCGGGGTTGGAGTCGCCAAAGCCGTCGGCGAACTGCACCTCATGGTCCTCCTCCTTGTAGGTGCCGGCGAACTTGTAGAACTCGTAACGGCGCACGATCGATGCCGCATTCGGCCCCACCGGCACGCCGTAGCCACTCTCCAGCTGGCCGGAGTTCGGGTTGCCCGGATCCTTCTGCAGCAGCTGCCACTCGATCTCGGTGCGGGCGTTGTCGACCACCGGATTGCCACCGATCAGGTCTTCCAGCGCAGCAGGATGCTCCAGCTCGGTCGTGAAGACCTTGACCCAGATCGCGTCCCCGAACTGCGCCTCGTTGCGCGGTGCGGGCGCCTCGATCAGTGCCTGCACCACCGGCGGCGCCGGCGGCTGCCCGACCACCAGCGGCGCCGGAATCACCTGCCAGGCGGGGGCGGGCAGG
>JAEUOX010000286.1 GCA_016790475.1 Rhodoferax sp.
GGTGTCTGGCTCGCCGTCAGCAGCACGGCCAGCGCCACCACAGTCCACAGCACCGGATTCGCCCAGGGCGGCTGGCCCAGCCGGACGGACAGCTGGTGGGCCAGCACATAGGTCACCACGGTGGCGGTGAGGCCGAACAGCGGTGTCGCCGACAGGTAGACCCAGAGCTGGACGAAGTCCTGCATCAGCCGGGCTCCCGATCGTCCGTGGCCGGCGCGCGGTCGCGCAGCAAGCCCCGCAGCACCATGGCGGTGACGGCCAGCCCGATCCAGGTGGAGACCACCAGCGCCACCGCCAGGCGCAGGCCGTGGGCGGACAAGACGCCCAGGTGCGTCATCACGCCGACGCCGACCGGCACGAACAGCAGCGACAGATGCGCCAGCAGGGCGTCTGCACAGGCCCCGACGCTGTGCCGCACCGACGGCAGACGCAGCATTGCCAGCAGCAGCACCATGCCCACTACCGGACCGGGCAGGCCGAGCTGCAGCAGGCGCGTCAGCGCCTCGCCGGCAGACTGGCACAGCAGCAGCCAGGCAAGACCGGTCAGTGCCTGCACGCGGGACCTCCGGGGTGGTGCATCGCTACCGGGCCCAGGCCAGCCGGCGCAGCGACGGAATCAGGCCGCAGGCGGCAGCGGCACAACGGTGGTGTCGGCATGCCGGAAGGTCCGCTTGCCCAGCCGGGTGATGCGAAAGCGCGTCGGGCAGTGCGGGTCCGGGCAGGCGACCTCCGCGTCGGTGCTCATCCAGTCGTTCGCGTCGGTCGGGCGCTGCTTGGCGGGCAGCAGCGGGATGATCGAGGCCAGCGAGTACATCGAGAAGCCCTGGCCGGGCGGGAAGTGCAGCACTTCGCCGCGGACCTCGAACCAGTCCCCGACCCGGGCATTGCACATCACGCGGGCGCCGGGGGGGGCGACCACCTCGACGCGCAGGTCGTAGAGCTCGAATTCATCATGGGGCATGGCGGGCCTCCTGGCAGGTGGGGGTGGGTGTCAGTGCTTCAGCCGGGCCTCGGGCGAGACATTGCGCCGCTCCGGCAGCATGCCCTGCGGGCGGTACAGCAGCATCGCGACCAGGATCGCGCCGACCATGACGACCCGGATCGCCGACACCTGCTGGCGCAGCCCTGGCGGCAGGACCGCGCTGAGCACCGATTCGGTGACGGTCCACAGCGCCCAGATGATCACCGCGCCGAGCAGCGCGCCGAAGTTGTTGCCGCTGCCGCCGACGATCAGCATCACGAAGACCTGGAAGGTGAAGATCGGCAGCAGGTCCTGCGGGCTGACGAATCCCATGAAGTTCGCGTACAGCGCGCCGGACAGGCCCATCAGCATCGAGCCCAGCACGAAGGTCTGCAGCCGGATCGCGAAGGCGTTCTTGCCCAGCGCGGCCGCGGCCTCCTCGTCCTCGCGGATTGCGCGCAGCATGCGGCCCCAGGGCGAGCGCACCATGCGCTCCAGCGCGAAGGTAATCAGCCCGATCAGCGCCAGCACAAGGATCAGGTAGTACAGGTTGGCCTGGAAGGGCGAGCTGGCCAGCGACGCGAAGGGCTTGGGCAGGCTGTGCAGCCCGTCGAAGCCGCGCGTGACGGACTTCCAGTTCATCGCGACGAGCTGGATGCAGATCGCGATGCCGAAGGTGCCGATGGCCAGGAAGTCATGCTTGAGGCGGATCGTCGGGATGCCCACGATGGCCGCCACCAGCGCCGAGGCCAGCATCGCG
>JAEUOX010000288.1 GCA_016790475.1 Rhodoferax sp.
TGGGAACGAAGGTGCCGACCAACTCTATGGAGGAGTTGGCAATGACACGCTCGCGGGTGGCCCGGGCAGTGACACGCTCAATGGCGCAATTGGCCTGGACGCGTTTGTTTTCAACTCCAATCCTGGCGCCACCAACGTCGATCTTGTCCAGGACTTTTCGGTCGCGGATGACACGGTGTGGCTCGAAAACGCAGTCTTCACGGTGCTGGTGAGCACCGGCACGCTGGGCGCCGGGCTGCTGCGCGCGGGAGCCGGCATCACCACGGCGGCGGACGGCAACGACTTCATCCTCTACAACAGCAGCACCGGGGCGCTGTTCTATGACGCCGATGGCAGCGGCACGGGCGCGGCGCCGGTGCAGTTCGCGTTGCTGGGCACGGGGCTGGCGTTGACGGTGGCGGATTTCGTGGTGGTGTAACCTTCCGTCAAGCTAAGCAAATCGAGCGAGACGCCTGCGATGCCCATCAACACCCTGGCCGAAATCGACGGTACCAACGGATTCCGATTCACCGGTGCCAACGCTGGCGACCAGGCCGGCCTTTCCGTCAGCGGGGCGGGTGATGTCGATGGCGACGGCTTTGACGACCTGATCGTCGGTGCGCCACTGGTCTCTGGCAGCACACCCACCGGTTCGGCCTACGTGGTTTTCGGTCGCGAGAACCCGTTCACCGCCAGCGCCGCCTTGCCCGACCTGATCACCACCTTTGCCGCCCAGCTGGTGGGTACCTCGCAGTTGGGCCAGGCCGGCTACGCGGTGGGCGGCGGCGGCGACATCAATGGCGACGGTTATGCGGACCTGATGGTCGGCGCCTATCTGGCCGACCCTGACGGACGGACGAACGCCGGCTCCTCCTATGCCATGTATGGCAAGTTCGGGGGGTGGACCGCATCGTCTTCCCTGGGCAGCCTCACGGTCGGCAGCGGTGGCCGGCTGGACGGAGGTGCCGCCAATGACCTTGCCGGCAAGTCCTTGTCGATGGCCGGAGACGTCAACGGCGACGGCTATGCCGACATGCTCGTGGGAGCCCCGGACGCCACTGCAAACAGCAACGCGTTCGCCGGCATGAGCTACCTGGTGTTCGGCAGCAGCAGCAGTCTGCCCGCCACGACGAACCTGGCCACGATGGCTGGCAGCGTCGGAATCTCGTTCGCAGGCGCTGCCGGCGGTGACCGTTCCGGCACCGATGTCGCGTCGGCTGGCGACTTCAACGGCGACGGCTTCGACGACCTGCTGATCGGTGCGCCGTATTCCGATGGCGCGGGCACAGATGCGGGGGCGGCCTACCTCGTGTTCGGGAAGGCGTCCGGCTTCAACACATCGCTCAACCTCTCGCAGCTGAACGGCAGCCAGGGATTCGCATTGCGCGGCGAGGCGGCTGGTGACAACGCAGGCATCGCGGTCAGCAGCGCCGGAGACTTCAACGGCGACGGACTGGATGACCTGCTGGTCGGCGCCAGGAATGGCGCGGGCGGCAAGGGCGCCGTCTACATCGTGTTCGGTCGGCGCGACCCGATGCCGGCCGAACTGGCCCTGGCCGCGCTGAACGGCAGCAATGGTTTCCGGGTCGGCGGCAGTCTGGCGGGTGACGGGTTTGGCGCTTCGGTCGGCGCCGCAGGCGACTTCAATGCCGACGGTTTTGACGACGTCATCATCGGCGCCAAGGGCGTGGACCTGGCGCTCGCCGGAAGAGGTGCCGCCTACATCCTGTTTGGCGCGTCCTCAGGGTATGCCGCAGACACGGTGGTGGACAACCTGTTCGGTTCCCAGCACACGGCCATCTACGGCGCTGCGGGCGAAGGTGCCGGGCAGAGCGTCAGCGGTGTCGGCGACGTCAACGGTGACGGCTATGGTGATGTCGCCATCGGCTCCGTGTCGGACAGCGGCAACGGCTCGGTCAGCGTGGTGTTTGGCTACACCATGCCCGGTGGCGGCATCCATGCCCAGACCACCGGCGACGACACGCTGACTCTCGCCAACGATGGTGTGTCGGTGCTGTTTGGCGGCCGCGGCCAGGACCGCCTGATCATTGCCTCTACCCAGTTTCGCACCATCGACGGCGGCGGCGACCGCGACACGCTGGCCCTGAGTGGGGCCGGGCTGCGGCTGGATCTCACGGCCCTGCCGGACAACCGCATCCGCAGCATCGAGCAGATCGATCTCACCGGCACCGGCCGCAACACGCTGATCCTGTCGCCGCGCGACCTGCTGGCGCTGTCCGACACCTCCAACAGCCTGCGGGTCGACGGCAATGCGGACGACGTCATCGGCTGGACCGGCTCGGGCGTGGTTGTCGAGACGGTCCAGATCGCCAGCCAGTTCTA
>JAEUOX010000331.1 GCA_016790475.1 Rhodoferax sp.
CCGCAGCGGCGTGCCCTGGGCCGAGGGCGGGCGGGACGGCTTCTCGCGCGCCTACCTGCACCATCTGGAGCGCTGCGGCGAGATGCTGGCGCCGATGCTGGCCAGCATCCACAATCTGCACTACTACCTGAACCTGATGCGGGAGGTCCGCGCTGCGCTGGACAGCGGCACCTTCGCGGCGTTCCGGGCGCAGTTTGCCGCGGACCGCGCGCGCGGCGTCTAGCTAGCGCCCCGACGCCTGCAGTTGGATCTCCACCGGGCGTTGGCCCAGGCCCGCCCGCTGCAGCCAGTCAAATGCGGAATCGACCGTGACGGTCTCGATCCGGTCCGCGAAGCGCTTCTCGTTCGGATGGTCGTCGAAACTGATGTTGGCCGCGGTGATGCGGGCTCCCAGGCGCTCGAAGGCGCCGAGTTTCAGCGCCGTTGGCTCATAGCCCTTGAAGCGCAGCCAGGCCTGCGCGGCTTCGCGGGTGGCGACACCTGGCTCCGCCGCCATCGACAGCGTCTCGATGACCCACTGGTTGGATTGCTGAAAGCGCGTGCTCCAGGGATAGCTCACCATGCTGTAGGCCCTCTGATGCATGCGCAGCACCCAGGCGTCGTCGAGCAGCAGGGGCAACAGGCGCTCCTGCAACGCCGGCGTCAGCGCCACCCAGGCGGCCTCGTAGCGCCAGGGGTCGTCCAGGAAGAACTCGCCGAGGCCCTGGCGGTAGATGTCGGACGTGGCGGTGCCGCAGGTGTTGAGCTTGTGCACGACGCGCCAGACCGTGCCTCCCTGCCCGTCAGGCTGCTGGTACGCCAGACCGAAGTGGGAATAGCGCAGCCCGTACTTGCGGAGATCCTGGCCGGAACGGGCCAGGATCACCACCCGTTCACCGCTGGCCTGCAGCGCCTGCAGCGTCTTGGCAGCCATGGCCAGACCGCTCTCCAGCGAGCGCACCGCAGGCTTTTGCGGCTCGCAGGATCGCCCGGCCCATGCAGCAGGGCCGGCCACCGCCAGCACGCCCGCGACCAGCAGTGCGGCCAGGCCCTGCCGGAAGGTGCCATCGCACGCAGACATGAACGTCAATTGCCGACGCGCCGGTTGTACAGCAGCGCCTGCCCGACGGCATTCGGCACGAAGGCGATGACCTGCCCCGCCACCGACAGCACCGTGCCGGCCGCGATCACCCCGACAGTGACGGACGTTCCCACCGCCACACTCGCCGCACCAGCTGCGGCGCCTGCGACCTGCACGCTGACGCGCGCCCCGTCGGATACGCGCTCCAGCACATAGACCGTGCCACGCGCGGTGGACTCGATCGCCCGCACCACGAGCCCCGCGCCGGCTGCCGCCAGAAGCACGGAGGCCTCCACCGCCGGCCCGCTTGCGTCGCTGGCCAGCACCACCGACGCGATCGGGAACGCAGAAATGGCACTCAGGGCCGAGGCCTGCGTCTGAGCGATCGCAGGCGCTGGCAGCGTCACCGCCGCCGCAATGACCAGTGCTGCCAGCGCTGGCCGGGAATTCGGTATCTGCATGGGCACTCCTCCTGGCGCCACCAATTATCCACCCCGCGCATCGCGGGCCACATGGCAATCCCGGCGCAGCAGCGCCAGCGCGTCCTGCAGGCCATGGACGGCATCGCTTCGCAGGACCCGCTCGGCGTCCTGCACGAACTGGTCCCACAGTTGCAGATGGTCGGCCTGGTGTTCCGGGGGCGCGTGGCGCCGGATGAACTGCCGCGGGGCCTCCGTGTCCAGCCCGGCCTTGCGGGTCTTGCGGATCAGGGTCCGTGCCATCGCCTCCGTGAGCACCGTGGTGTGCGCCGCGCCTGTCGCGATGCGCAGGAACAAGGTCAGCAGCGCGGCATCGTCCGGATGCCCGCCCGTGGCCTTGTCCCACACCGCGGTCCGGCTGCGCTCGACATGCTCGATCTCGGCCAGAGCGTCCTCGATCCAGTAGTAGCGCCCCAGGAAGGCCGGTGTCTGGTCGAACAGCTGGCGCACGGCAAGCCGCGGATCCAGAATGCGGGGCAGATCCTGCTGCACGGCGTCGCAGTGCATCTGCACGACGTCCCGGCAGGCGGCGGGCAGGCCACGCGGCGGCGCGATGACCGGCGGCGTGTCGGCTGCACCCTGCCGGCCGGCCCGGCGGCGCCGCAGCGCCAGCACCATCTTCTCGAACGACGGCCAGTCCGGCATCGCGCGCACGCGGCACAGGTCGCACAACAGGGCGGTACGGATGACGGATTCGGCATCCTTGTCGGAGTCCTCCAGGTCGACCGGATCCAGGCCATGCTCCGCGGCCAGCCACCGGGCAGCCGCCACCGTTGCCTCGGCCTGCGCGCGCCGCGCACGCTCCGCCCGCACCTCAGCCAGGGGCCGCAAGGACCACTTCGCCAGCAGCGGGATGTGCTCGTCGCGGAAGCCCGGCCGCTCATGCAACGCGAAGTGCGTGGACTGCGGCATCGCGATCAGGGCCTTGAGCAGGTCCGAACCGGCCTTGGAGCGCGACAGCAGCGAGTGGTCCCGCAGCGCCTCGGCCGCGCGCTGCAGGTCACCGCCG
>JAEUOX010000350.1 GCA_016790475.1 Rhodoferax sp.
GCTGCGATGCCCCAGCGCTCCAGCGCCGCGTCATCGGCGACCCGGGCGTCGACCCAGCGGGCCCCCTCGGGCGTCTGCTCCTTCTTCCAGAACGGTGCCTGCGTCTTCAGGTAGTCCATCAGGAATTCGCAGGCCTGGTAACTGGCCCCCCGATGCGCCGAGCTCACCGCGACCAGCACGATCTGGTCCTGGACCTGCAGGGGCCCGATGCGGTGGATCACCCGCGCGCCCAGGATGTCGAAGCGCGCCAGGGCGGCATCGATCATGGACTCGATCGCCCGCTCCGTCATGCCCGGGTAGTGCTCCAGCTCGAGGCCCTGCACCGCACTGCCGTCATTGCGGTCCCGGACCGTGCCGACGAAGCTGCACACCGCGCCGACCCGCGCGTCACCCGCGCGCAGTGCGGCGATCTCGGTGCTCAGGTCGAAGTCTTCGGTCTGAATCGTCACGCGGGCGCCATGCATGGCCTGATTGTGGCACTGCCGGCCCGCCAGACCGGTGGTAGCATGCAGCCATGCTCTGGATCGCGCCCGCGTCGCTGCCTGCCCCGTGCCTCGGGGATGCGCGTCGCCCTGCGCGAGCCATGGGCAAAAAATCCAACAAACCAGCGCTCATCTGACCGGAGCTGCGGTTCCGTCCTCGGATGAGCGATGGAACAGCCCGGTGCCTCCCCGACCTGCACGTCCCTGAGCCTGTCCGCTGACGGTCATTCATCGGTCGTTCACGGAAATGGAGTGGGTTGTGTCTTCTTCGACAGATTTTTCGGGCCTCTGGGTACCCCTGGTGACGCCGTTTCGCCGCGGGCGGGTGGACCTGGCGGCGGCCGATGGGCTGGTGCGGCATCTGCGGGCGGCCGGTGTCACCGGCTTTGTCGTGTGTGGCTCCACCGGTGAAGCCGCCGCGCTGGATGAGGCGGAACAGCTGGCCCTGCTGGAAACCGTGCTGGCGGCCAGTGACGGGCGTCCGGTGGTGATGGGCCTGTCCGGCTACCACCTGCCCGACACCCGCCGCTGGATTGCCACCCTGTGCCAGCGGCCGATCGCCGGCCTGCTTGTGCCACCACCGATCTACATCCGGCCTTCGCAGGCGGGTGTCCTTCGTTGGTTCCACAGCCTGGCCGATGCGGCGCGGGTGCCGCTGATCGTCTACGACATTCCGTACCGCTGCGGCGTCACGCTGCACCGGGACACGCTGCTGCAGCTGGCGCGGCACCCGGGCATCCGTGCCATCAAGGATTGCGCGTCCGACCCGGCCAAGACGCTGGCCGTGCTGGCCCAGGGTTCGCTGCAGGTGCTCGCCGGGGAAGATCAGCAGATCTTTTCCGCGCTGGCGCAGGGGGCCCACGGCGCGATCGCCGCCAGCGCCCACCTGGAGGCTCGCCGCTTCGTCGATCTGGTGGACCGGCTGCGGGCCGGGGACCTGCCGGCCGCGCGCACGCTCTGGCACCCCCTGGTGCCCTGGATCGAGCTCGCGTTCTCGGAGCCCAATCCCTGCGTGATCAAGGCGGCGCTGGCGCAGCAGGGGCTGCTGCACAACGAACTCCGCGAGCCGATGACCCGGGCCTCGCCAGCCGCCCTCTCCCGCCTCCGTGCGCTGCACGCGGCGGGCGCCACCGCCTAGCCCCCGGTCACAGGCGGGAAGAAGGCCACCTCGACACCCGCGGCGAGGAGCGCGTCTTCCGCGCACATGACCTGGTTCATCGCCACCCGGACCGCCCGGCCGCGCGCCAGCGCCTGGGCGTGCGCCGGGCTGCGCGCCATCAGGGCATCCCGCAGGCCCTGCACATCGGCAGCGTCGGTGTCGACGGTCTCGCCGCCGGTACCGATGGCCTCCCGGATCGACGCGAAGTAGCGTACCTGCACCTGCATCGTCGTGTCACCCGAGCAATTCCGCCAGCGGCAGGAAGCGCACCGTGTCGCCGACGGCCACCGTGCAACCGGGGGGGTTGTCGACCAGACCGTCGGCCCAGACCATGGAAGTCAGCACCCCGGAGCTCTGGTTCGGGAACAGGTCCAGGCCGCCCTGCGCATTGCGGCGCGCGCGCAGGAACTCCCGCCGGCGATCGGCACGTGGCCAGGAGAAATCGGCGCGCATCGGCTGGCCCGGCGGCGCCAGGTCCGTCGCTCCCTGCAGCGCCAGCAGGAACGGCCGCACCAGCATCAGGAACGTGACAAAGCTGGACACCGGGTTGCCGGGCAGGCCCATGAAATGGGCGGCATCGATGCGTCCGTAGGCGAACGGCTTGCCGGGCTTGATCGCGATCTGCCACAAGTCCAGCCGGCCGAGTTCCGCGACCGCCGGCTTGACATGGTCCTCTTCACCGACCGACACGCCTCCGCTGGTCAGCACCAGGTCGTGGTGCTGCGCCGCGGCGCGCAGGGCCTCAATCGTCGCAGCCCGCTGATCCGGAACGATGCCCAGGTCGGTGACGGTGCAGCCGAGTCGCTGAAGCAGGCCACGGAGAAAGAAGCGGTTCGAGTTGTAGATGGCACCCGGCGGCAGGTCCGACGGGGCCACCGCCCCCGGCATGACCAGTTCATCGCCGGTCGAGAACAGCGCCACGCGCGGGCGGGCCCGGACCAGCAACTGCGGGCGGCCGACACTGGCCGCCAGCCCCAGCGACTGCGGATCCAGGCGTCGCCCGGCGGCCAGAACCCGGTCCCCCCGGCGCACATCCTCGCCGGAGCGGCGGATCCACTGGCCACTGGTCGGCACCGACAGCACCCGGATCTCAGTGCCGGGGGCCACTGGTTCGCAGTCTTCCTGCATCACGACCGCATCCGCGCCTGGCGGAATCGGGGCACCGGTGAAGATCCGCGCCGCGGTCCCGGCCAGCAGGTCGGTGCCGACACTGCCCGCCGGAATGCGCTGCGTCACGCGCAGCACGGTTCCCGTCTGCGGCACATCGGCGCAACGCAGCGCGTAGCCATCCATCGCGCTGTTGTCCAGATGCGGCACCTGCAGCGCGGACACGATGTCCTCGGCCAGCACCCGGCCCTGCGCATCGAAGGTCGACACCTGCTCCATCCCGGACAGCGGCTGCGCATGCCCGAGCAGTTCGGCCAGCGCGTCATCCAGGGAGCGCATCGCGGGGCGGGAGGCTTGCATCGCTTGCTCGGGCTCCGCCGGCCTCAGGGCTGCGGCTGGCAGTGCGCCGCAATGAAGGACTTGACAGCCTGCACGTCGGCTGGCAGCACCTGGACACGGCGCGGGCGGTCTTCGATGCCTTCAAAACCGGCCGGGCGCGCAGGCGGCCGACCGAGGGCCTCGATGATCGTTCCGGCGAACTTGATCGGCAGTGCCGTCTCCAGAACGATCATCGGCACGGTGGCCGACAGGTGCTCCCGCGCGACCTTCAGGCCGTCCGCGGTATGGGTATCGATGACCTCGCCATAGCGGGCGTCGGCATCCCGGATCGTCTCCAGGCGGTCGGCGTGCGTGCTGCGACCGCTGGCGAACCCGAAGCGCTCCGCCACACCGGCGAAGGCCGGGTGGGCTTGCAGATCGAAGCGGCCGGTGGTGCGCAGGCTGTCGTCGAACAGGTGGCGGGTCTGCGCTGCGTCGCGGCCCAGCAGGTCAAAGACGAACCGCTCGAAGTTCGACGCCTTCGAGATGTCCATCGACGGGCTGGAGGTCTCGTGCGTGTCGGCGCTGCCGCGGACCCGGTAGACGCCGGTGCGGAAGAACTCGTCGAGGACATCATTCTCGTTGGTGGCGACCACCAGCATGTCGATCGGCAGCCCCATCATCCGGGCGACATGCCCGGCGCAGACATTGCCGAAGTTGCCCGACGGCACCGTGAAGCGGACCTTCTGCGTGTTGCTCTCGGTGGCCTGGAAGTAACCGGCAAAGTAGTACACCACCTGCGCGACGAGGCGCGCCCAGTTGATGGAATTGACGGTGCCGATCCGGTAGCGGCGCTTGAAATCCAGGTCTGCCGAGACCGCCTTCACGATGTCCTGGCAGTCGTCGAACACGCCCTGGATCGCGATGTTGTGGATGTTCGCGTCCATCAGGCTGAACATCTGCGCCTGCTGGAACGGGCTCATGCGCCCGTGCGGGCTGGTCATGAACACCGCGACGCCCCTCTTGCCACGCATCGCGTACTCGGCTGCGCTGCCGGTGTCGCCGCTGGTCGCCCCGAGGATGTTCAGCGTCTCGCCGCGCCGCCCGAGTTCGTACTCGAACAGGTTGCCGAGCAGCTGCATCGCCATGTCCTTGAACGCCAAGGTCGGCCCGTTGGACAGCGCCTCGATGTAGACAGCGGGCGCGGACGCCGCAGCGCCGGACGTCCGATCGAGCAGCCGGCGCAGCGGCACGATCCTGGGGTTGCCGAACACGGCCGGTGTATAGGTGCGTTCGCACAGGGCGCGCAAATCGTCCGCCGGGATGTCGTCGATGTACAGCGACAGCACCTCGAACGCGAGCTCCGCATACGACAGGCCGCGCCAGCGCGTCAGCGTCGCGTCATCCACCCGCGGATAGGTCCGCGGCAGGTAGAGGCCACCGTCTGGTGCCAGACCTTCCAGCAGGATGTCGCAGAAGTGCTGTCCGGAATCATGGCCCCGGGTCGACAGGTATTCCATCAGGCCAGCTCTTCCTTGCGAATGCGGGTGATCGGCTGCAGCACGCTCGGCAAGGCCTGCATGCGGGCCAGCGCATCGTCCATCGTGCCTTCGCGCGTGTCGTGGGTCAGGATGATCAGGTCGGTCTGCGCCACCTGGCCGGCGGCAACGACCTCATCCGCCTCCCGCTGCAGCATCGCGTCGATGCTGATGCCGGCATCGGCCAGGATGCCGGTGACCTGGGCCAGCACGCCCGCCTGGTCCGCCACCCGCAGCCGCAGGTAGTAGGAGGTCACGATCTCGCGCATCGGCAGCACCGGCAGATCGCTCATCGCATCCGGCTGAAATGCCAGGTGCGGCACGCGCTGGGCCGCATCGGCCGTATGCAGCCGCGTGATGTCCACCAGGTCGGCAATCACGGCGCTGGCCGTCGGCTCGCTGCCTGCCCCCTTGCCGTAGTAGAGCGTCGTGCCGACCGCATCGCCCTGCACCATCACGGCATTCATGGCCCCCTCGACGTTGGCCAGCAACCGCTTCATCGGCACCAGGGCCGGATGCACGCGCAGTTCGACGCCGCGGAGTTCGCCGCTGCGCGCGTCCACGCTGCGCTTGGTGATGCCCAGCAGCTTGATCCGGTAACCGAGTTGCCCGGCGTACTGGATGTCCTGGGCGGTGAGGCGGGTGATGCCCTCGACATAGGCCTTGTCGAACTGCACCGGGATGCCGAACGCGATGGCCGACATGATCGTGGCCTTGTGGGCGGCATCGACGCCCTCGATGTCGAAGGTGGGATCGGCCTCCGCGTAACCGAGCCGCTGGGCCTCCTTCAGCACGACCGCAAAATCCAGCCCCTTGTCCCGCATCTCGCTCAGGATGAAGTTGGTCGTGCCGTTGATGATGCCGGCGATCCACTGGATGCTGTTGGCGGTCAGGCCCTCCCGCAACGCCTTGATGATCGGTATGCCGCCGGCCACAGCGGCCTCGAAGGCCACCATCACGCCGCGGGCATGGGCGGCTGCAAAGATCTCGGTCCCGTGGACCGCCAGCAACGCCTTGTTGGCGGTAACCACATGCTTGCCTGCCGCAATCGCTTCCATCACCAGCTGGCGCGCAATGCCGTAGCCGCCGATCAGTTCGATGACGATGTCGATGTCCGGATTGGCGATCACCTCCCGGGCATCCTTGACGACCCGTACGTTCGGCCCGACCAGCGACTGCGCCCTCGCCACATCCAGGTCCGCCACCATCGTGATCTCGATGCCCCGCCCGGCCCGGCGCCGGATCTCCGCCTGGTTGCGCTGGAGCACGCTGAAGGTGCCGCTGCCGACGGTGCCGATGCCGAGCAGGCCTACTTGGATGGGATTCATGGAGAGAAGGTCAGGAGGTCAAGGGACGCAGCGGGCTCAGGCACGCTGCGCGACGAGTTTGATCGGACCACGCGCGGGCGAATCGCTGTGGCGCTTGCGATAGAGTTCCAGGAACCGGGCGATCCGGCCGATGGCCTCGCGCAGGTCGTCTTCATGGGGCAGGAACACGATCCGGAAGTGGTCGGGCTGATCCCAGTTGAAACCGGTGCCCTGCACCAGCATCACTTTGGTCTCCTCCAGCAACTCCAGAACAAAATCCTGGTCGCTGTCGATCGGGTAGATCGCCGGATCGAGCCGCGGGAACATGTACAGCGCGGCCTGCGGCTTCACGCAACTGACACCCGGGATCGCCGTGATCAGCTCATAGGCCAGGTCCCGCTGGCGGCGCAGGCGCCCGCCTTCGGCGACCAGGTCATTGATGCTCTGGTAGCCGCCCAGGGCCGTCTGGATCGCCCACTGGCCCGGCACGTTCGGGCACAGGCGCAGGTTGGACATCATGTTCAGGCCGTCGATGTAGTCGCGGGCCGGCTTCTTGTCGCCGGAGACGATCATCCAGCCGGACCGGTAGCCGCAGGAGCGGTAGCTCTTGCTCAGGCTGTTGAAGGTCAGGGTCAGCACGTCTTCGCTCAGCGAGGCGATGGCGGTGTGGCGCACGCCGTCGTACAGCACCTTGTCATACACCTCGTCGGCAAAGATCACCAGCCCGTGTTCCCGTGCGATCTCGATGATGCCGAGCAGCAGTTCGTCGGAATACAGCGCGCCGGTCGGGTTGTTCGGGTTGATGACGACGATGCCCTTGGTCCGCGGCGTGACCTTCGCGCGGATGTCCTCCAGGCTGGGCATCCAGCCGTTCGCCTCCTCGCACCGGTAGTGCACCGGCGTGCCGCCCGAGAGCACCACCGCCGCCGTCCACAGCGGGTAGTCCGGGGACGGGATCAGCATCTCGTCGCCATCATTGAGCATCGCATTGCTGGCCATCACGATCAGCTCGGAGGCGCCATTGCCCAGGTAGATGTCGTCCAGCGTCACGCCCTTGACGCCCTGCTGCTGGGTATAGTGCATCACCGCCTTGCGCGCCGCGAAGATGCCCTTGCTGTCCGAATAGCCGGCGGAGTTCGGCAGGTTGCGGATCATGTCCTGCTGGATCTCTTCCGGCGAATCGAAGCCGAACACCGCCAGGTTGCCGATGTTGAGCTTGATGATCTTGTGGCCCTCTTCCTCCATGCGGTGCGCGCACTCCAGCACGGGCCCGCGGATGTCGTAACAGACGTTGTCCAGCTTGGAAGATTTGCGTACTGATCTCATAGGGCCTCCGGCGTGTCCGCGCACAAGCAGCAAACCTATAATTTGACCACAGTTCACTTCTGGCCCAGGCCCATGAAACTCCAGCCGGACAAATCCTCGGTGCAGTCGATCACCGGATACGGCGCCGGCTGGATCTCCGTCGACGGCGAGCGGATCCAGAGCAGCGTCATCCTCACCTCCGGCGGCCTGCGTGAGCCCTGGGACTGTCGCGCGTACGGCGATCTCGCGAGCCGGCACTTCAGTCGGCTGGCCGACCTGGACGTGGAACTGGTGATTTTCGGCAGCGGCGGCCGCATCCGCTTCCCCCCACCGGACTGGCTGCGCGGACTGTTCGAACGTCGTGTCGGCCTGGAGACCATGGACACCCAGGCTGCCTGCCGGACCTACAACATTCTTGCCGGCGAGGGTCGCCGGGTCGCCGCCGCCCTGCTGATCGAAAACACCGCGCATTAGGACCGAGTCAGCGGGCTTTTGCGGCTAAAATCTCGGGTTTTGGCAGGAGTCATGTGCACCTCGGCTGCATGTCCCGCTTCTGCCAGACCCTGACACATTCTGCACGCGAGACTCAAAAAACTTATGGCGATCGTTGTCAACAAGCCCCTCCCAGAATTCGAAGCCAATGCCACCAGCGGGGTCAAGGTCTCCAACACCTCGCACATCGGCAAGACGGTCGTCCTGTACTTTTACCCCAAGGACAACACGCCGGGTTGCACCACCGAAGCCATGCAGTTCCGCGACAAGTACAAGGACTTCGTCAAGGCGGGTGCGGCCGTGTTTGGCGTCTCGCGCGACAACATGAAGTCCCACGAAGACTTCAAACTCAAGCTCGAACTTCCGTTCGAGCTGATCGCCGACACCGAAGAGAAGATGTGCCACATGTTCGGCGTCGTCAAGAACAAGATCATGTACGGCAAGAAGGTCAAGGGGATCGAGCGCAGCACCTTCCTGATCGGCGCCGACGGCATCCTGAAGGAAGAATGGCGTGGCCTGAAGGTGCCCGGCCATGTGGACGACGTGCTGAAGGCCGTCAAGGCCCTGAAGAAAGCCGCCTGACCCGCGGGCCGGGCGGTCCGGCCTGGTCATGCATAATGGGTTGCATGGTCTTGTCGTTCGACTGCAATCCACCAAGAAAGCCGCCTGGGACCCAGGCGGCTTTTTGTTTGGAGCTGCCCTCGCCGGCTGAACCCGCAGATCTCCGCCCTGTCTTTCCTTCGCGAGCCCCTGGTCCATGCCTCTGCCTCCTGCCCCCACACAACGTGCATCCCTGCTGAATCTGGACGCCTACACGGCCTCGGTGCCGGCGACCCGCACTCCCCGCAAGACGCCCGCAGCGCAAGCGCCCCGCCCTGCCCCGGTCCGGGCGATTGCGGCGGTCCTCGCGGCCCCGGAACCGACCGCCGAGGTCGTTGAAGCCCGTCGGTCCACGGTGGTGGACAAACCGGTCGAGAAGCCGGCCCGGCGCAGCAGCAAGGTGGCCCCACAGCCCGCGCGCGCCGCGGGCCGCAGGACCAAGACCGATGGCCCCGCCAAGCTGTTCGTGCTGGACACCAACGTGCTGCTGCATGACCCGATGTGTCTGTTCCGGTTTGAGGAACACGACATCTTCCTGCCGATGATCGTGCTGGAGGAACTCGATGGCCACAAGAAGGGCATGACGGAGGTCGCCCGCAATGCGCGGCAGACGAGTCGCTCGCTGGATGCGCTGGCCGCCTCCGCCGGTGCGGACATGGGCAAGGGCCTGAGCCTGTCCGCGACCGGCCACACCGAGGCACGGGGCAAGCTGTTCTTCCAGACGCAGTCCCTGGGCTACACGCTGCCGTCGAGCCTTCCGCAGGGCAAGGCCGACAACCAGATTCTGGGGGTCGTGGAGGCGTTGCGGCAGCAGCACGGCAACCCGGAAGCCGGCGCGGCAGCGCGCGAGGTGGTCCTGGTGTCCAAGGACATCAACATGCGGGTCAAGGCGCGTGCCTTGGGCCTTGCCACCGACGACTACCAGAACGACAAGACACTGGATGACGGCGACCTCCTCTATGCCGGCTCGTTCGCGCTGCCGACCGACTTCTGGGCCACGCACGGGCAGACGGTCGAAAGCTGGCAACAGGGGGTGCATACCTTCTACCGGGTCAGCGGCCCGGTGGTTCCCAGCCTGCTGATCAACCAGTTCGTCTACTTCGAGTCGCCGGGGGAGCCCAGCCTGTATGCCCGTGTCACGGAACTGCGCGGCAACACGGCGGTGTTCAAGACCCTCAAGGACTACAACCACCTGAAGAACGCCGTGTGGGGCGTCACCACACGCAACCGGGAGCAGAACTTCGCGATGAACCTGCTGATGGACCCGGAGGTGGACTTCGTCACGCTGACCGGTACGGCGGGCAGTGGCAAGACACTCATGGCGCTGGCCGCCGGGCTGACACAGGTGCTGGACGACCGGCGCTACACCGAGATCATCGTGACCCGTGCCACGGTCAGCGTCGGCGAGGACATCGGCTTCCTGCCGGGCACCGAAGAGGAGAAGATGGGCCCCTGGATGGGCGCGCTGGATGACAACCTGGAGGTCCTCGGCAAGACGGACACCAACGCCGGCGAGTGGGGTCGCGCCGCCACCAGCGAGCTGATCCGCAGCCGGATCAAGATCAAGAGCATGAACTTCATGCGGGGCCGCACCTTCCTGAACAAGTACCTGATCATCGACGAGGCGCAGAACCTCACCCCGAAGCAGATGAAGACGCTGGTCACACGCGCCGGCCCCGGAACGAAGATCATCTGCATGGGCAACCTGGCGCAGATCGACACGCCCTACCTGACCGAAGGGTCCTCCGGACTGACCTTCGCGGTGGACAAGTTCAAGGGCTGGCCGCACAGCGGCCACATCACGCTGGCGCGCGGGGAGCGCTCCCGGCTGGCGGACTTCGCCAGCGAGGTGCTTTGAGCGAGGGGCTCAGTAGTCGCCGGAGCCGCCGCTGGCCAGGTTCTCGAACTTGGTGATCGGCTTCAGGAAGGCCAGCTTGACGGTGCCGGTCGGGCCATTGCGCTGCTTGGCGATGATGACCTCCGCGACACCGGGCTCCTTGCAGGCTTCCTTGGTGTAGTACTCGTCGCGGTAGATGAACATGATGATGTCCGCATCCTGCTCGATCGCGCCCGACTCGCGCAGGTCGCTCATCATCGGGCGCTTGTCCGGCCGCGTCTCGACGCTGCGATTGAGCTGCGACAGCGCGATGACCGGGCACTTGAGTTCCTTCGCCAGCATCTTGAGCCCCCGGGAGATCTCCCCGAGTTCGGTGGCACGGTTCTCGTCACCCGACGCGGAGCCGCTCATGAGCTGCAGGTAGTCGACGACGATCAGACCGAGCTGACCGCACTGGCGCGCCAGGCGCCGCGCGTTGGCCCGCAGTTCGCTGGAGGTCAGGCCCGCGCTTTCATCGATGTGCAGCGAGATCGTGCGCAGTTTCTCGATCGCCTCGGTCAAGCGCGGCCACTCCTCGTCCGTCAGCTTGCCGGTACGCAGGTGGCTCTGGTCGATCCGGCCGATGGAACCGACGATACGCACCGCCAGCTGGGCGGCGCCCATTTCCATCGAGAACACCGCGACCGGCAGGCCTTCCTGCAGGGCCACGTTCTCGGCGATGTTGATCGCCAGCGCCGTCTTGCCCATCGACGGTCGCGCCGCCAGCACGATCAGGTCGCCCGCCTGGAACCCGGCCGTCATGCGGTCCAGGTCATAGAAGCCGGTCGGCACGCCGGTGACGTCGTTCGGGTTGTCGGCCATCTCCTGGACGCGGTCCAGCAGGTCCACCACCAGCGTGTCCATCGCCTGGAACCCACGCTTCATGCGGGATCCCTGTTCCCCGATGTTGAAGATCTTCTGCTCGGCCTCGTCCACGATGGCGGCCACCGGCCGCCCCTGCGGGTTGAACGCGTTGGTGGCGATCTCGTCGCTGGCACTGACGAGCTTGCGCAGGATCGCACGCTCGCGCACGATCTCGGCATAACGCCGGATGTTGCCGGCGCTGGGCACATACTGTGCCAGCGAATTCAGGTAGGCCAGTCCGCCGACATCGTCGGCCTTGCCCAGACTGCGCAGCTGTTCGAACACCGTGATGACATCGGCTGGTCGACTGGCGTTGATCAGGCTGCTGATGGCCTCGAACACCAGCCGATGCTCATAGCGGTAGAAGTCGGACTCGCCCAGCAGATCCGCAACGCGGTCCCAGGCACCGTTGTCCAGCAGCAGACCGCCCAGCACGCTGGATTCGGCCTCGATGGAATGCGGCGGGATGCGAAGCTGTGCGACTTCGCGGTCCTGCTCGTAGTCGTCGATCGGGGAAAGAACTGCAGACATCGAAGATTCCTTGGGCAACACCGGATGCTACGCGCCGCCACCCGACGCGTCGAGTGACAAACCTGGGTACAACGCCCGCACAGCCTGTGGAAAACCAGTGCAAAAGACCCGGGTTCCGGTGCACAAAAGACAGAAGCCACCGCAGCGTGCACCGCGGTGGCTCCTGGGTGATCCCGGCACCAGCGTGGCCGGAAGCCGCCTCTGGCGGGATCAGGTGGTTTCGCCGTAGACCGAGACGGTGATGTCGACGACCACGTCGGTGTGCAGCGCAACGCTCACCGCGCTGTCGCCCACCATCTTGATCGGACCATTCGGCATGCGGACCTGCGATTTGACGACCTTGTAGCCCAGCTTGTTGAGCTCTTCGGCGATGTCGGAGTTGGTGACCGAGCCGAACAGGCGGCCGTCGACGCCGGCCTTCTGCGTCAGCTTGCAGGTCGTGCCGGCCAGCTTCTCACCGAGCGCCTGGGATTCGGCCAGCTTGGCGGCGGCAGCTTTCTCGAGCTCCGCACGGCGGGCTTCGAACTCCTGCTTGGCGGCTGCGGTAGCGCGCCGCGCACGGCCGGACGGAATCAGGAAGTTGCGGGCGTAGCCGTCCTTGACCTTGACGATTTCACCCAGATTGCCCAGGTTGATGACCTTGTCGAGAAGAATGATCTGCATGGTGTTCTCCCTCAGATGCGATGCTGGTCGCTGTACGGCAACATCGCCAGAAAGCGGGCGCGCTTGATCGCGGTGTTCAGCTGACGCTGGAAGATGGCACGGGTGCCGGTGAGCCGTGCCGGGATGATCTTGCCGTTCTCCGCGATGAAATCGCGCAGCGTGTCGATGTCCTTGTAGTCGATTTCCTCGACGCCGGTGACCGTGAAGCGGCAGAAGCGCTTGCGCTTGAAGAGCAGATTCTGTGCCGGGCGCTTCGGGCGCTTGTCCTTGTTGAAACGTTTGGGTGCTGCCATGTCTATGTCCTCAATGAGGGGAAGCCGTTCGTCGGTTTCCCGGTTTCAATTTCGCCATCACGGCGTCGCCGCGATGTCCTGGATGTGCAGATAAACCTGTTTGCCATTGCGCGGAGAGGCAAGGTGCCCGGTGAAGGTCCAGGTGCTGCCGATGGCCTGCACCGCGAGGCGCTCTGCCACCGTTCCAAACGCCTTGGCCTTCATGATGGCCTTCACCCGCTGTGTCTGCCCGTCGACCTGGACATCCGATGCATGCTCGATGACCAGTCCGAGTGCCGGTAGCCCTGCCGGTGTGTAACGCATGCTTTCCAGCTCGGCGATACAGGCGGTCAGGCTGCAGCGGTTGACGGCTTGCTCCACTCCTGCGCTGAATGCTTACCGATCGTTGTTGCCGTGGAACTCGGCTTGCTGCGCCTTGCGGGCGTCTTCGCGCTCCACGGTCCGCATCATCGCCGACGGTGCGGTGTCCGCCTTCTTGCGCGACACCGTGAGGTGGCGCAGCACTGCGTCATTGAACTTGAAGGCATGCTCCAGTTCGCCCATCACGGCCTGGTCGGCCTCGATGTTGATGCAAAGGTAGTGGGCCTTGGCCAGTTTGTTGATCATGTAGACCAACTGGCGGCGACCCCAGTCCTCGACGCGGTGGACCTTGCCACCGCCGGCTGTGATCATGCCCTTGTAGCGCTCCAGCATGGCTGGCACCTGTTCGCTCTGATCCGGATGGATCATCAGGATGATTTCATAGTGACGCATGCAGACTCCTTGTGGATGTCCCGTTGCCGGGGGGTGTAAGCCGCCCCCGGCGTCAACACGGGGTGCGGCAAGGCGAAGCCCGCGATTATATGCCAGGACTCAGGAGCGCCCCTCGATGAAGCGTTCGATGCTCTCGGTGTACCGGTTGGCCGCCTCGGGGCCCCGCATGCCCCGTACAGACTCGCGGACACGCTTGACACTCTCGACGAAGGCGGCCCAGTCACCTGCCGCCTCGATGCGCACGCACAACGGCTCGGCAGCCGGGCCGAGCAGATCCAGGAGCGTCCTGACCGCATGGCGGCGCACCTCGGCGAGCGGTACCGTGGTGCCCCACCCGGCCGCCTGCGCCTGCGCCTGCGGTGGCGGTGCCTGCACCAGCTCCGGGGCTGGCAGTGAGCCGCCCGACGTGCCGCCCCCTGCGGCGCGCTCGACCAGGCCCAGGCGTTCGAGTTCGGACAGCAACGCGCCCGCGGACGCGGGTGCCGCCAAGAAGGAGCCGAGCGCCTGCACGGTACGGAGGCCGTCGACCATGATCAGCAGCGCGCGCAATCGCGGAGGCAGCGGCGGTTGGCGCGTGGCGATCGCCTGGGTACCCAAGGCGGACTTCCTGAACACGATGCCGTCATCGACCATCCCGACCCCACTCCCGCTGCTGGCGGAACCGCGAGTGTAGCGTTGACGACAATTCCCAAGACGTCGACCGACCGCCCCGGCCGACCCCGCCTTGCCATCCCGCCAGACGGAGGGTCAGTGTCGCGAAAGCCAGCGGTGGCGCTCCGCCAGCCGGACCACATCCCTCCAGCACCTGCACTCCTTCTGGAGCGGGGGCCACAGGGACTGCAGTACCTCACACTCGGCCCACGCATCGGCAGCGGCCTGGTGACGCACTGCACAGACGATCCGGAGCCGCGCCATCCAGTCATCCAGCGACTTGGCACTGACCTCCGGGTGGGTCGCCGCGCAGAGGTGCTCGATGTCGAGCCACGGATTGCCAAGCCCCGCTCCCAGATGGTGCTGGCAATACCGCTGGAGGATGGTCTGGTCGAATGCCGCATGAAAGGCCAGAAGGGGCGAATCCGCGGCAAAACGCTGCCAGGCACGCATCGCTTCAACCGGCTCCAGCCCGCTCATCTGACGCCCGACGCCGATCCCGTGCAGCAGGATGTTGCCCCGCGAGGATGGCGCGTCGGGCCGCACCACCAGTTCCAGGCTGTCCCCCGGCAGGATCCGCATGCGCCTGGCGGACCAGTCCACCTGCACGCCGATGGCTGCAATCGCGAGCAAGGCATCTTGGGCCGGGTCGAGGCCACTGGTCTCGACGTCCACGACCACCCAGCGGTTTTCGTCGAGCCGGGCCGAAGGACGTCTCCTGCGCGGCCACCAATCGAACGCGCTCATGACTCAGCGCGCATAGTCGAGTTGCAGGCGCTGCTGCATTGCACGCCCTACCCGGAACGATTCCTTCAGGATGCGCCGGTCGATGTCATTCAGATCCGCCACACGCACATGGTTGGGGCGCTCCGGCGCCGTGTCTGCGGACAACTGGACGCGCAATCGCAGCATCTGGATGAACTCGAAGCCGCCGATCCAGGCCTCGTACTCCGAGGGCGCCAGTCCCATCGCCGTGCCGGCCGCCTGGATGCGCTCACGCGTGCCGGTGTGGGGCGTCCCCCGCGAAAGCGCGAAGATCCGGGCGGCATCGACGAAAACCGCGGTCCCCTGCAGCTTGAGATCCACCTGGCCATCCTTGTCGCTGGCGATCCCCCCGACCCAGCTCAGCGGGACGGTATGGGTCAGCGCATTCAGCGCCAGCTGTTGAAGGAACCGGGGTACCGAGCAGGCCGCGGACGTCACATCGTCACGCAATGCCTGCGCCAGCGCGGCATTGCCCGCCACCGGGCGGAAATCGAAGAAGATGCTGGCATTCAGCAGGTCCTCCGGTGCACCGTGCTCGATCCAGTCCCGAAACCGCTGGCGCCACTGCGAAAGCGTCATGCAGCAAGCCGGTTCGGACGCCATGATGCCCCCCTTGCACAGCGGGTAGCCGCACTCGTCCAGCGCGGCATTCACCGCCAGTGCGAAAGCAGGCATGGCGGCCTGCGCGCTGGCGGAGATCGCGTCATCCAGGATCAGCGCGTTGTCCTGATCGGTCGCGATCGTCTGCTCGCCCCGGCCCTCGGAGCCCAGGGCCAGCCAGCAGATACCCTGCAGGGCAATGCCATGCCGCTGGGCCATCAGCGTCACCAGTCGCTCCGCCAGCACGTCGTTCAGGTGGCTGATCAGGTTCGTCAACTGACGTGCCTGCACGCCCTGGGCCAGCAGGCTGTGTGCAAACCGACGGATGTCTGATGCCAGCGTACGCAGCCTGCCGACATCGGCGGCCGTGCGCAGGGCCGTGCTGATCTGCTTGAGGCTCAGACGCTGGATCGCGAAGAGGTCCCGTTCGGAGACGACGCCGATCACCTGGCCGGAGCGGGTCACCGGCACATGGCGGATTCCATTGGCACTCATCAGCATCGCCGCATCCTGCGCGGTGTGGTCGTCGGTCAGGGACAGGACCGGCGAGACCATCACCTCCCGGATCGGGCAGTCCAGCGGAACGCCCGGTAGCGTCACGCGGCCCAGAATGTCATAGCGGGTCAGGATGCCGAGCAATGCACCGGCCGAGTCCACGACGATGATCGAGCCGATGCGACGCTGCATCATGATCGTCAAGGCCTCGCGCAGGCTCGTGGTCGGCAGGCAGGTGACAGGAACCTTGGTGGCGATATCGCCCAGGCGCTTCTCGAGCGATTGCTGCGCCAATGCCTGCGACGCGTAGGTGGCCTGCAATGCCTGACGCGACAGCGCCAGGAAGCGCTGGATCCGGTCGTTCAGGAAGTCGGAGAATGCCGGACTGCGTGTTGCGAGCTCCAGCATGGATTCCCGCGGCAAGGCCAGAATGAAGGAATCGGCCGTGGCCTTGTAGGTGGCAGTCACCGCACGGGAAGCCATGGCTGCACCCACCGGGAACAGGTCGCCCGCGTCGTATTGAAAGGCACCCAACGTGCCGGATCGCTCGCCGGTCACCGCACCCTGGCGGATGAAAAGTAGTTCCACCACCGGGCCATGCTGTGGCGCCAGAACCAGTTCACCCGGCGCGTAGTACTGCTGCGCGGCATGACCCAGAAAGTAGTCGACGTCATGCACCGCCATTTGCCCGAACGGAGCGTAGCGCATGAGGTCCTGCCGCAGGTTCGCCAGCAGGTGGTGGGAGGGGGACGACGATGCGGGATCCGGTGGATTGACCATGGTGCTTCATCGGCTGGGCACGGGAATCCTGATCATACGGTTGACGGGCGCGAAAAAAACGAAGGGCGGGTGACCTGGGTCAACCGCCCTTCAGGGCCGGCAGCCTGTCGGCTTGCCGGCCTGTGATGCCGATCGATCAGCTGGCCTTGAGGTTCGGGTACCGGACGAACTCGACCAGTTCCTGGATCTTGCGGCTCGGCGCCGGTGTCACCAGGCTGACCAGGATGATCACCGCGAAACCGATCGGCACGCCGAACAGCCCGGCCGAGATGGGCTGGATGTCCCACCACAACTGGACCGGCGACGTCACGCCAAACACGCCCCGCAGCCAAGGCTGGGTCATGACCATGTAATAGAAGGTCACGCCCAGGCCCGCCACCATGCCCAGCGATGCCGCAATGCCGGTGGCGCGTTTCCAGAAGATGCCCAGGGTCAGCGCCGGGAAGAAGGCCGCCGCCGCGAACGAGAACGCTGCAGACACCAGGAACAGGATGTCCGCCGGCTTCTGGGCCGCGACGTAGGCCGCTGCCAGTGCGACCACCAGCAACAGCATCTTCGACAAGGCCACCCGGCGTGCGGTGGACGCGTTCGGGTCGATCATCTTGTAGTAGAGATCGTGGCTCAGCGCGTTGGCGATCGTCAGCAGCAGGCCGTCGGCCGTCGACAGCGCTGCGGCCAGGCCGCCGGCCGCCACCAGACCGGAGATCACGTAGGGCAGCCCGCCGATTTCCGGGGTCGCCAGCACGACGATGTCACCGCCGATCGTCATCTCGTTGAGCTGCAGGATGCCGTCCTTGTTGACGTCCGTGACGGACAGCAGCGTCGGATCCACCTTGGCCCAGGAGGCCACCCACGCAGGCAACTGGTCGAACGGCGTGCCCACCACCAGCGTGAACACCTCGAACTTCACCAGGACGGCGAGCGCCGGAGCCGTGAAATACAGCAGGAAGATGAAGAACAGCGACCAGCTAACCGACTCGCGCGCCTCCTTGACACTGGGAACCGTGTAGTAGCGCATCAGGATGTGCGGCAACGCGGCGGTACCCACCATCAGGCAGAAGATCAGGGCCAGGAAATTGCGCCGAGACACATCGTAGGCCTTCTGGGCCGCGGCATCGCCGTTCGGGTCACCCGCGTACTGGGCGGAATGCGCCGGCATGGCATTCAGCGGCCGCGACTTCGAGTCCGCACCTGCCTTGGCGGCCGTCCAGGCCTTCGTCGCGGCGGCGGCATCCTTCGGCAAGGCCGCGAGCGCCTTCTCCGCGGCAGCGATGTCCGCCGCAGGGCCGTTGGCCGCCTTCAGATCGGCGACCTTCTTCTCCGCTGCCGCCTTGTCGGCTGCCAGCGCAGCGTCCGGGTTCTTGAGCTTCTCGGCCAGTGCGGCGGACCGTTGCTTGAAGACCTCGCGGACTTCCAGCTCCTTCGGATCGCTCGACAGCTTCTTCTCCAGGGCCGTGACCTTCTCCAGCTGGAACCCGTAGATCGCCTGCGGCACCGGGACACTGGTCTGCTTGACCGACAGCCACACCACCGGAATCATGTAGGCCACGATCAGGATGATGTACTGGGCCACCTGCGTCCAGGTGACGGCGCGCATGCCGCCGAGGAAGGAGCAGACCAGAATGCCACCGAGGCCGAGGAAAATCCCCAGCTCGAACTGCACGCCTGTCAACCGCGACGTGATCAGGCCCACACCATAGATCTGCGCCACGACATAGGTGAAGGAGCACAGGATGGCCGCCACGATCCCGATGAACCGCGGCAGGTTGCCGCCGTAGCGCTCACCCAGGAAGTCGGGCACCGTGAACTGCCCGAACTTGCGCATGTAGGGCGCGAGGAACAGGGCCACCAGGCAGTAGCCACCGGTCCAACCCATGATGAACGCCAATCCGGCGTAACCCGTCAGGTAGAGCGTACCGGCCATGCCGATGAACGACGCGGCCGACATCCAGTCCGCACCGGTCGCCATGCCGTTGTAGATGGCCGGCACGCGCCTGCCGGCGACGTAATACTCGGCCGCATCGTTGGTACGGCTCATGATGCCGATACCGGCATACAGGCCGATCGTGGCCAGCAGGAAGATGAAGCCGATCCACTGCCGTGGCAACCCCATCTGCTCCAGGATGGCGAGAACGACCACGAAGGTCACGAACCCGCCTGTGTACCAGGTGTAGACCTTGTTCAGGTTCTGCTTGAAGGCCGCCTTGGAGGCGGCGTTGCTGACGGTTTCGTCAGCGGAGCCAAACATTCCAGCCATGATCAGCCCTCGCTTTCTTGCACGCCGTGCTCAATGTCCAGCTTGGCCATGTGGCGGGCGTAGTACCAGATGATCAGGCAATAGATGATCAGTGCACCCTGCGCCCCCATCCAGAAGCTGAAAGGCCAGCCGAAAAAGTTGAAACTCAACTCGCGCGCGTAATAACTGACGACAAAGGTGACGACAAACCAGATCGCGAGCAGGATGCTCGTGATGTTCAGGTTCTTGCGCCAGTATCGTCGCTGGGTTTCTGTCAGCTCCATGTTTTCTGTCTCCAACACATGCACCCTTGCGGGCATTTCGCGATCGCCACCTGACCGCTCAAGTGTGGCCTGCAAGCCTGATCGCGTCTCGTCAGGTGGCCGCCTGCCGGATCACGAACCCTGCGCGACGCGCAGTCCGGTTTCGCGTTCCAGCTGGGCCGCCACCTTGGGCTCGAACCCGTGCAGGTGGCGAATGATCTTCGCCGCCTCCTCGGGCTCGTGCCGGTCCACATGAACCCGCGCGAGCTGGTACCAGCCGAACGGGCTCATGGGTTGCAGTTCCGTGTTCTTGCGCAGGGCCACGATGGCCTCGTCGAAGCGACGTTGACGAATCAGGACCAGCGCGAGGCCGTACCAGGCGCGGTCCATCTTGGGCTCCGCCTCCAGTGCCCTGCGAAAGGCCGGTTCGGCCTCCAGGTGGCGGCCCATGTCGTCGAGCATGTAGCCCAGATTGAACCAGCCGGCCGAGCCATCCGGATTGCGGCGGGTGATTTCCTGCAGCACCTCCACGGCACCCTGCTTGTCATCCAGTTCGCCCCGCAGATGCGCCCTGCTGGCCATCACGTACAGGTTCTGCGGAGCGAGCACCTGCATGGCCTCGAATCGCTCCAGCGCCGCGCGCTTGCGCCCGAGCACCAGCAGCGTGATCGCCTGCAGCTTGAGGTACAGGTAGGTGAGGCGGTCCATCACTTGCACAGCTCCACGCCGACCTTCAGACAGGTCTGGATCTTCAGGATCGTGACGGCCAGCCACACGAAGAAAAGCAGCAGGAAGGCCACCAGCGGCAGGTGGCGCTCCACGACGAACCGCGGCGACACCAGGCGCGCCACCGACACGAACGGTCGCCCGAGGATCTGCAGCAACTGGTAGAAGATGTTCTTGTCACGCTTGGCACCGGCCAGCAGGCCGAGCACCCATTGGCCCAGCAAGGCCATCAGCGCGATTTCCGCAATCAGCTTGACGGTGGTGACGAGTGCAAGCATGGGGGCATCGTTGAACGTGCGCCCATTCTGATTCCGAGCCTTACCGCATTCTTACAGGCGTGTCAGGAAGGTCGCCGACCTAGGGAAGACCCAAATAGGGTTTTCCCGATGCACCCGGATCAGGACGTTGTTGCCGCAGCCCGGTGCAGACCGTGCCAGGTCGCGACCACGCTGTCCGGGTTCAGCGAGATCGAGCTGATGCCCTCCTCCATGAGCCACTGCGCGAAGTCCGGGTGGTCACTGGGGCCCTGCCCGCAGATGCCGATGTACTTGCCCTGGGACAGGCAGGCCTGGATGACCTGGTGGATCAGCGCCTTGACGGCCGGATCCCGCTCGTCGAAATCGGCGGCCAGCAATTCCAGCCCCGAGTCCCGGTCCAGCCCCAAGGTCAGCTGGGTCAGATCATTCGAGCCGATCGAGAAGCCATCGAAATATCTCAGAAACTCGCCGGCAAGAATCGCATTGCTGGGGATCTCGCACATCATGATCACCTTCAGCGCGTCGTCGGCGGAGCCGGTGGGGCTCTCGCCGCGGCGCAGCCCGTGTGAAGCAAGCAGGTCCGTCACGCGGCGGGCCTGGTCGAGCGTCCGGACAAAGGGCACCATCACCTGGACGTTGGTCAGGCCCATCGCCGTGCGCACGCGCTTGAGGGCCTCGCACTCCATCGCAAAGGCTTCACCGAACTCCGCGCTGATGTAGCGTGCCGCGCCGCGGAACCCGAGCATCGGGTTTTCCTCTTCCGGCTCGTAGCGGCTGCCGCCGATCAGCTTGCGGTACTCATTGCTCTTGAAGTCGGACAAGCGGACGATCACCGGCTTGGGCCAGAAGGCCGCCGCGATCGTGGCCACGCCTTCGGCGACGCGGTCCACGTAGAAAGCCCGCGGTGACGCATGACCGCGAGCGACCGACTCGACCGCCTTCTTCAGGTCGGCGTCAACATTCGGGTAGTCCAGGATCGCCTTCGGGTGCACGCCGATGTTGTTGTTGATGATGAACTCCAGCCGGGCCAGGCCGACACCTGAATTCGGCAGCTGGCAGAAGTCGAAGGCCAGCTGCGGATTGCCGACGTTCATCATGATCTTGACCGGCACGTCCGGCATCGCGCCGCGCGCGACCTCCTGCACCTCGGTCTCGAGAAGGCCGTCGTACACGAAGCCGGTGTCGCCTTCCGCGCAGCTCACGGTGACCAGCATGCCGTCCTTGAGGTGCGACGTCGCGTCGCCGCAGCCGACCACGGCCGGAATGCCCAGCTCGCGCGCGATGATGGCCGCATGGCAGGTGCGCCCGCCGCGGTTCGTGACGATCGCGGCCGCCTTCTTCATGACCGGCTCCCAGTTCGGATCCGTCATGTCGGTGACCAGGATGTCGCCCGCCTGCACCTTGTCCATCTCGCGGATGTGGTGGACCAGCCGCACCGGCCCGGTACCGATCTTCTGCCCGATCGCCCGCCCCTCGACCAGCACCGCACCCCGCCCCTTGAGCTTGTAGCGGTGCTCCGCCTTGCCGGCACTCTGGCTCTTGACGGTCTCCGGCCGTGCCTGCAGGATGTAGAGCTGTCCGTCCAGACCGTCCTTGCCCCACTCGATGTCCATCGGGCGGCCATAGTGCTGCTCGATCACCAGCGCATAGCGGGCCAGTTGTTCAACGTCCTCATCGGTCAGCGCATAGCGGTTGCGCAGCTCGGTGGGCACATCGATCGTCTTGACCAGCTTGCCACTGGCGGCCTTCTCGGCCGCGCTGGAGAACTGCATCTGGAGCAGCTTGGAGCCCAGGCTGCGGCGGATGATGGCACGCTTGCCGGCACGCAGCATCGGCTTGTGCACATAGAACTCGTCCGGGTTGACCGCGCCCTGGACCACGGTCTCGCCCAGTCCGTAGCTGGCGGTGATGAACACCACCTCCTCGAAGCCGGATTCGGTGTCGATCGTGAACATCACCCCCGCCGATCCGATGTCCGAACGCACCATGCGCTGCACGCCGGCACTCAAGGCGACATGCTCGTGCGCGAACCCTTTGTGGACGCGGTAGCTGATGGCCCGATCGTTGTAGAGCGACGCAAACACCTCGCGCATCTTGTGCAGCACTTCGTCGATGCCCTGCACATTCAGGAATGTCTCCTGCTGGCCGGCAAACGACGCGTCAGGCAGGTCCTCGGCCGTGGCAGAGGAGCGCACCGCAAAGGAAGCCTGGGGCGAGCCGGCCGCCAGCACTTCGTAGGCATCGCGAATGGCCTGCTCCAGGTCGGCCGGAAAGGGCTGGGCCTCCACCATCGCGCGGATCTCCGCGCCAGCCAGCGCCAGCGCGCGAACGTCCTCGGTGTCCAGCCCGGACAGCCGCTGCCGGATCCGCTCGCCCAGGCCACCGAACTTCAGGAACTCCCGGAATGCATGGGCCGTCGTCGCAAAGCCGGTCGGCACCCGCACGCCGGTCGGCAACTGGGAGATCATCTCGCCGAGGCTGGCGTTCTTTCCGCCGACCACCTCGACATCGGACATTCTCAGGTTCTCAAACGGAACGACCAGGGCGGTCGGTGCATAAAGTGCTGACATGGGAGGGCTCCGGAGTTGATGAAAATCGGGGTCGACCGCCATGCCCTGCGCACATGGCGGCGGAGGGGGTGGCTGCGGGCGCTGCGACCAGAGGTCTGGCAATGGAACTGGGAGCGCGGCATGTGCAGGAGATTCCAGACACGGGTAGGTTGCGAACATTGTAGAGTGCGACATGCGCGAACCCTGCACGCCGCAGCACGCACGCGAGACCCTACCGTGAATTTGTCCATGCCCAACCGCACCGTCTTCTTCATCTCGGATGGCACCGGCATCACCGCCGAAACCTTCGGCAACGCCATCCTGGCCCAGTTCGAAATGAAGGCCCGCCATGTCCGGCTGCCGTTCACGGACACCGCCGACAAGGCGCACCAGGCCGTGCGCCAGATCAACCACACCGGCGTGGTCGACGGCAAGCGTCCGATCGTCTTCACGACGCTGGTCAACATGGAGATCCTGCACATCCTGCAGAAGGGCTGCCAGGGCATGCTGCTGGACATGTTCGGCACCTTCGTGCATCCGCTGGAGACGGAGCTCGGGATCAAGTCGAACCACCGCGTCGGCCGTTTCAGCGACGCCAGCAAGAGCAAGGAGTACCAGGAGCGCATCGAGGCGATCAACTTCTCGCTCGCCCATGACGATGGGCAATCCAACCGGGACCTGGAGCAGTCCGACGTGATCCTGGTCGGCGTGAGCCGCAGCGGCAAGACGCCCACCTCGCTCTACCTGGCGATGCAATACGGTCTCAAGGCCTCGAACTACCCGCTGATCCCGGAGGACTTCGAGCGCCAGCAGCTGCCGCAGGCGCTGCTGCCGCATCGCAACAAGCTGTTCGGGCTGACGATCAGCCCCGAACGGCTGCGCGAGATCCGCAACGAGCGGCGGCCGAACTCCCGCTATGCATCGCTGGAGAACTGCCGCGAGGAGATTGCGCAGGCCGAGGCAATGATGCGCCGTAGCGGCATCCGCTGGCTGTCGACGACGACCAAGTCGATCGAGGAAATCGCCACGACCATCCTGCAGGACATCCGCCCGGAGCGGCTGTCCTACTGACACGCAGCCGGCGCGTCACCGGCCGCCGGGCCGATCCGCGACAGCTCAGAAGCCCAGCGCGGCGATGGCGACCTTCGCGATCTGGGCGTCCTCCTGCGACTTGACGCCGCTCACCCCGACGGCGCCCAGGCATTGGCCGTCCTTCAGGATCGGCACGCCGCCCTCCAGCATGCCGTGCAACACGGGCGCGCTGAGGAAAGACTGGCGTCCGCCGTTGATCATGTCCTCATAGACCTTGCTCTCGCGGCGCCCCAGCGCGGCGGTCTGCGCCTTGGCCGGAGCGATGGCACTGGAGATCGGCGCCGCCCCGTCCAGGCGCTGGAAATGCAGCAGATGGCCGCCTTCATCCACGATGGCGATGGAAACCGCCCATCCGTTGCGCGCGGCCTCGGCCTGCGCGGCATCGGCCATCTTGCGGATATCGTCGAACTCGAGTTGGGGTTTGATCTTCATGGGGCTCCGGGGTGGAAAAGGGGGGGTGGAAACCGGCCAAGCATACACGCCGGGCCCGGCTTCCGCGTACCGCAAGGCGCGGGGCGCCAATACCCTTTGAGACGCAGGCATTTGGCCCCGAAAGCAGGCTGTCCTGCTCTTGAATTCCCCTAGAATCCGCCTACTTGTCGGTCATCGACAGGCATCAAGGAGCAAACACCATGAACGATCGCGTGCAAGTCCTGGGTTCCGGCGCCGGATTGGACTACGGCGTCTCCGTGCAGCAGCGCAACAAGGTCCTGCGCAACACCTACTGGCTGCTGGCCTTGAGCCTGTTGCCGACCGTGCTGGGGGCCTGGGTTGGCGTCTCCACCGGCATCACGGCCTCCTTGGGAGGCGGCCTGGGGTTGATGATCTTCCTCGGCGGTGCCTTCGCGTTCATGTTTGCCATCGAGAAGACCAAGAACTCTGCCACCGGGGTTCCTGTGCTGCTGGCTTTCACGTTCTTCATGGGTCTGATGCTGTCGCGGCTGATCGCGATGGTGCTGGGCTTCAAGAACGGCTCCGAACTGATCATGATGGCTTTCGGCGGCACGGCGGGCGTCTTCTTCTTCATGGCCAGCCTGTCCACGGTCATCAAGCGTGACCTGTCGGGCATGGGCAAGTGGCTGACGGTCGGCGCCATCGTGCTGATGGTGGCTGGCATCATCAACGTCTTCGTCGGCTCGACCGCCGGCATGCTGGCGATGTCCGTGCTCGCGATCCTGATCTTCAGCGCCTTCATGCTGTTCGATCTGAAGCGGATCGTCGACGGTGGCGAGACCAATTACATCAGCGCCACGCTGTCCCTGTACCTGAGCATCTACAACGTGTTCCAGAGCCTGCTGATGCTGCTGGGCATCGGCGGCAGCAGCGATTGAGCCCTTTGCGGTCGCAATCCCCCGAAAAGGGCTCCCCCGGGAGCCCTTTTTTGCGCTTGTGACCGCTACAGGCCGCGCAGCGGGCCGCCGATAAGCCCTTATTCACCGATGACGCCATGAATGTCCGCCGCCTTGTTGTCCTGATCGCCCTGCTGCTGGCCGGTTGCGAGATCCCCGGGCTCGGCCCGGATCCGCGCATCGCCCAGCGTGAGGCCGACGGGAAAGCCATCGGCGCCGCATGCCGCCATGCGCTCCGCGGCATCGAGGACTGCTACCGGCTCAACGACAAGGCGCTGAAGACCGCCGTGTTCGAGGGCTGGAAGGAGATGGACGTCTACATGCGCGAGAACAAGATCGAGGGGATCGCGCCCAAGGAGCCCCCGGCCCCCGCGGAGCCGGTGGAGGAGGTCATCGTCGAGGACAAGAAGGGCAAGGCAGCCCCGTCCAAGGATGCCAAGACGGCCAGCAAGGCGCCCGCCCACTGAAGCAAGGTGCCGCCGGCATGCCACCGGCTGCAGATCAGTCCGCCCGATCGAACACCGCGATGCTCTCGACGTGGGCGGTGTGCGGAAACATGTTGATCACGCCGGCGGCGCTGCACCGGTAACCGGCCTGGTGCACCAGCAGGCCGGCATCACGGGCCAGTGTCGCGGGATTGCAGCTGACATAGACCAGGCGGGCGGGAGGCAGCCAGGCGGCCCCGGTGGTCGAGACCCGGCCCGGTGCCTGCCGCAGGTCGGACAGCGCCTTGACCAGGGCGAACGCGCCCTCACGCGGTGGATCCAGCAACCAGCGCTGGGCGGTGCCGTCTTCCACCAGCACGGTGTCGCTCATCTCGAACAGGTTGCGTACCAGGAAGTCGGTGCTTCCCATGCGGGGCGCGCCGGGTGCAGCCCGGGCGGCGCGCGCGTTCTCCTGCGCACGCGCGACCAGCGTCCTGCTGCCTTCCACGCCGACCACCTGGGCCGCGCGGGTTGCCAGCGGCAACGTGAAGTTGCCCAGGCCGCAGAACCAGTCGATCACGCGATCCCCCGGCGCCGGCGCGAGCAGCCGCAACGCCTGGGACACCAGCCGCTGGTTGACCTGCGGATTCACCTGCGTGAAGTCCGTCGGCTTGAACGGCATGCGCAGGCCGAACTCCGGCAGGGCATACGACAGCGGCATCGTTGACGGATCCAGCAGCCGGACCGTGTCCGGCCCCTGGGGCTGCAGCCACCATTGAATCAGGCGCGACCGACCCTGGAAAAGGCCGGAGTACGCGCGCGCGAAGTCCTGCAGTCGCTGCAGGTCGGCTGCGCCAAGTGGCTCCAGGTGGCGCAGCACCAGGGCCAGCACGATCCCGTCTTCGGCGTCCGCGGCTGCCAGTTCGATCTGAGGACAGGTTTCACGCGCGTCCATCGAAAACACCAGCGCGCGCAAGGCGGGCAGCAACGCCCCCATGGCGGCGGGGAGTACCGGACACGTGCGCATGTCCGCCACGAAGCTGCTCTTGCGCTCATGGAAACCGACCAGCACCTCGCCCTTCTTGCGCACATGGCGCACCGACAGGCGGGCCCGGTACCGGTAGCCCCAATCCGGCCCCTGCATCGGACGCAGCAGCAGTTCGGCGCGCACCTTTCCCAGGTGCCACAGGTTGTCCTCCAGCACCCGCTGCTTGACGGCGAGTTGCGCCGCCGGATGCAGGTGCTGCATCTTGCATCCGCCGCAGGCACCTTCATGCAGGCCGAAGTGCGGACACGCCGGCGTGACCCGCTGCGACGACGCGCGCAATACCTCGGTGACGACCGCCTTCTCGAAGCTGGACTTGCTGCGGGTCACCCGCACGTGTACCTGTTCGAAGGGCAAGGCGCCCTCGACAAAGACGACCTTGCCCTCCGGACGGTGCGCGATCCCCTGCGCATCGATGTCGAGCGATTCCACCTGCAGGAGACCATCCGGATCCTGCGACAGCGACTGCCCGGCCTCGCTCACCGGCATCTGGCTGGTTTCGACCGGCACGGTCAGCGCGCCGGGAGGTAGCGGGCCGGATCGACGGGCTTGCCCTGGCGGCGTACCTCGAAGTGCAGCTTGACGCGGTCCGCGTCACTGCTGCCCATCTCGGCGATCTTCTGGCCGCGGCGCACGGTCTGGTCCTCCTTGACCAGCAGGGTCTGGTTGTGGGCGTACGCCGTCAGATAGGTGTTGTTGTGCTTGACGATGATCAGGTTGCCGTAGCCGCGCAGGCCGGCCCCGACATACACCACCCGGCCATCCGCTGCCGCCAGCACCGGCTCGCCCAGCGTCCCTGCGATGTCCAGCCCCTTGTTCTTGACTTCGTCGAACCCGCCGATGATGTTTCCCCGGGCCGGCCATATCCAGGCGATGTCGTCGTCCCCGTTGGCGCCTGCCGATGAAGACGGCGCCGGCGCGGGTGCGCTGGCAACCGCCGGCGCAGCACTGGAACCAGCGCCCGACGCCGCAACCGCCGGCGGGACCGGCGACGCGGTCACCGGGGCACTGGCAACCGGCCGCGCGACGACCACGGCAGGCGCCGGTGTGGCCGCCGTCGCAGGCGTGGCCCCCAGCGGCGGGATCACGCGCAGGGTCTGGCCGACTTCGATCAGGTTCGGGTTCTCCAGACCGTTCCAGCGCGCGATGTCGCGCCAGTTCTGGCCGTTGTCCAGGCCGATGCGGATCAGCGTGTCGCCGGGCTTCACGGTGTAGTAGCCGGGACGTCCGGCGTTCTCGATGCCCGCAGGTGGGCGGGCCGCCGTGGACGGCTGTTCCGCAGGCGCCGGGGGCACCGTGACCGCGCCGGGCATGGTGCGATCCTCGACCGGTGCGCGCTGGACCGACTTGGTTCCGCACCCTGCCAGCGCCAGCACCAGACCCAGCACCAGCATGGGCCAGACACTCCGACCGGTGATCGACTGCATTCGAGCTCCCTTCACGCAACGCCCGATTTTAGGGGGACAAAATGCACCGTCTCGCAGACATTCTGGCGCAGACCCTGGGCCGTCTTGTCGATCACGACGATGGATTGCGACCCGACCGCGCCACTGGCCGCACCGGACACCGCGACCGGCGCGACCAGGCGGCCCCCGACCGCGAGCTGGTCGGTCCAGGCAGTCGGTATCGCGTCGCCGCCGGCCGCCGCAATGATGCCTGCATAGGGCGCACCCTTGGCAAAGCCGGCCATGCCGTCGCCGAACAGCAGATGAACGTTGGGCAGCCGGAAGGCCCGCAGGTTGTCCCGGGCCTTGTCGTGCAATCCGCGCAGGCGCTCGATGCTGTAGACCTCGGTCGCGACCAGGCTGAGCACCGCCGCCTGGTACCCACAGCCGGTCCCGACCTCCAGCACCCGGCCCAGCCGGTCCGTGCGGCCGTTCAGCAGCAGTTCGATCATCCGCGCGACGACGCCCGGTTTCGAGATCGTCTGCCCCAGCCCGATCGGCAGGCTCGTATCCTCGTAGGCCTGCCCTTCCAGGGCCGGGTCGACAAAACGGTGCCGCTCGACGAGTTCGAGCGCCGCGCAGACCTGCCGGTCGGCCAAGCCCTGGGCGACCAGCTTCGCGACCATGCGCTTGCGCGTCGACTCGAAGGCCGGCTGGCGGATCGACGTCCCGCCGTCCCGCGGCGGCGGGGCCGCCGGCAGTGGGCGCCGCGCAGCGCCCGCCGGGCGGGCCTGGGTGTCCAGCCGGGCAGGAAAGGACGGGCGGGGCTTCATGGCTCCGTCGCGGACGCCTGGCGTGCCATCGCACCCATCGTCTGGGCCCAGTAGCCCAGGCTGTCGTGATCGCTCAGGTCCGTCTTCAGCGGTGTCACGGACACATGGCCCTGCAGCGTCGCATGGAAGTCGGTGCCATCGGCATCGTCCTTGATCGCACCGGCTTCGCCGATCCAGTACATCGTCTCGCCCCGGGGACTGGTCTGGCGGATCACTGCCTCCGCGGCATGGCGCCGCCCCAGCCGGCAGACCTTGAGAGGCCGGATGTCCGCCAGCGAGCGATTCGGAATGTTCACGTTCAGCAGCCAGGGTTGGGTACCGATGCGATGGTGGCGCATCATCTGCTGCACGAGTTCCCGCGCCTTGGCGGCCGCCGCATCCAGGTGCTTCCAGCCCTTCTCGACCTGCGAGAACGCGATGGCCGGAATGCCGAACAGGTAGGCCTCCATTGCCGCGCCGACCGTCCCGGAGTAGATCGTGTCGTCGCCCATGTTGGCACCGTCGTTGATGCCGGAGACCACCAGGTCGGGCCGGTAGCCGAGCAGCCCGGTCAGGGCGATGTGGACGCAATCCGCCGGTGTTCCGTTGACAAAACGAAAGCCGTTCGGCGCGGTGTGCACGTAAAGAGGCGAATGCAAGGTCAGCGCATTCGACTTGGCGCTGTTGTTGATTTCGGGCGCCACCACCTCGACATCGGCCAGGTCACGCAAGGCCTCGGACAGGGCCACGATGCCGGGAGCCTGGTAGCCGTCGTCGTTCGAGACAAGAATTTTCATGGGGTACCTGCGGTGGCCGGAATTGTAGGGGGCCGGGCCCCGGTCGAGGTCACGCGCGGGACCACCCGACGGGACGTCGGAACGTATCATGCAGGCTCCCTACTGGAGCTTACCTATGCACGCATGGCTTTGCGAGAACCCGGTCGGCGTTGACGCGCTGACCTGGAAGGAACTGCCGACACCCGTCCCCCAGGCCACCGAGGTGCTGGTCGAGATCAAGGCGGCAAGCCTCAACTTCCCGGATCTGCTGATCGTCCAGAACAAGTACCAGATGAAGCCGGCCCTGCCCTTTGTGCCGGGCTCGGAGTTTGCCGGTGTGGTGCAGGCCGTCGGAGAAAAGGTGACCCAGTTGCGCCCCGGGCAGCGCATCGCCTGTCTGTCCGGCACCGGCGGCTTCGGCACCCATGTCGTCGTCCCGGCCCAGGCATGCGTACCGCTGCCGGATGACTTCTCGATGGTGGATGCCGCAGCCTTCATCATGACCTACGCCACATCGCACCACGCACTGATCGACAGGGCCGCCCTCCGGCAGGGCGAAACCGTGCTGGTGCTGGGGGCCGCCGGTGGCGTGGGGACCGCGGCGCTGCAGATTGCGAAGGGGGTCGGCGCCAAGGTGATCGCCGCCGCATCCACGGACGACAAATGCGCGACCTGCAAGGCGCTGGGCGCCGATGAAACCATCAACTACAGCACCCAGAACCTGCGTGAAACCCTGAAATCGCTGACCGGCGGCAAGGGGCCGGATGTGGTGTACGACCCTGTCGGCGGCGACCTCGCCGAACCGGCATTCCGCTCCATCGCCTGGCGCGGCCGCTATCTGGTCGTCGGTTTCGCGGCCGGCCCGATTCCTGCGCTCCCGCTGAACCTGGCGCTGCTCAAGGGCGCATCGATCGTCGGGGTGTTCTGGGGGGACTACGCGCGCCGTGAGCCGGCCTCGAATGCACGCATGATGGCTGAGCTGGCGGGCTGGTATGCCCAGGGAAAGATCAAGCCGGTGATCGACTCCACGCTGCCGATGGCCGACCTGAAGGCGGCCTACGCCCACATGGGATCTCGGGGCGTCAAGGGCAAGGTCGTCATGGTGAACTGAGGTCGGGCACCTCGTCACGGCAAGGACCGCACAGCGCGGCCGCCGTCGCTCAGCGCTCCGGCTCTTTCGGAAGCTCAGGCAGGCCCATCAGCAAGGTAGCGGGCTGCGTCTCGTCATCACGGCCGCCACGGCCTTCAATGGCCTCGGACCACATCGCCCAGACCGAGTCGGAATCCTTCTCGATCACGTCAGGCACCGGAATCGCATCACCCAGGTGGTAGACGTCGATCGGCGGCTTGGGGCTGGACGCTGCCGGCACCACGGGGCCTTTGGAACGGGTGACCATACGCTAAGGTTCCTCCATGCAGGTGGCCGGACGGCAACCGCTGCCGCCGGCTCTCGTTTCAGTCTGAATGTACATCCGTCCCACCGTGGGCACAAGCCGCCTGCAGGTGGCCACAAAAAAACCCTGCCATCACAGCGATGACAGGGTCTTGCAAGGGTGTTCTGGGGTGGCTGATGGGACTCGAACCCACGACGACAGGAATCACAATCCTGGACTCTACCAACTGAGCTACAGCCACCGCTGAGAGAGCGAGTATAGCGGCGCGGTCCGACTCTATCTGGGCGCCGAGGCCGCCTCGCCGGCTGCAGGGGCGTTGACCTCGACCTTGAAGCGCGTCTTGAGCGCGTTGTAGTAGGCCGTGGTCTCTGCCTCGGCCCAGGCCTGCGCATACTGCGTCGAGAGCTGGCTCAGGTCGGCGACCGCCGGGTCGCGGCCGAGAACCTTGTCGATGCGCGCGACCGCGTAGCCGCCTTCACCCAGATCCACGCCCACCAGCGCCGGCAGCTTGCCCGTGTCGGCGCGCATTACCGCATCGATGACCGGCGGCGGCAGGTCGCGGCGCTGCACGCGCGAGACCGCGACTGCAGGCTCGGCGAGCGCGCCGTCGGGCGCTTGCTGCAGCGCGGCAAGGCGCGCCTGGCCCGCCTTGCGCGCCTGGGCAGCGGCCATCTCGGCGACCACGCCCGCCTGCGCCCTGGCCTTGACCTCGGCGAACGGCAGCTTGCGCGCCGGCGCGTAGCTGACGATGCGGCCCGACGCGAGCTGGCTCGGGCCGGTCTCGACGGCCTCGGTATTGCGCTTGTTGCGCAGCGCT
>JAEUOX010000377.1 GCA_016790475.1 Rhodoferax sp.
GCCACCGGCTGGCTGAACTTCCGGATGCGCGCGATGCTGGTGAGTTTTGCCAGCTACCACCTGTGGCTGCACTGGCGGCCGACCGGGCTGTTCCTGGCACGGCAGTTCCTGGATTTCGAGCCCGGCATCCACTGGAGCCAGATGCAGATGCAGAGCGGCACCACCGGCATCAACACGCTGCGCATCTACTCGCCGACCAAGCAGGCGCTGGACCAGGATCCGCAGGGCGCGTTCATCCGGCGCTGGGTGCCGGAGCTGGCCCGTGTGCCCTTGCCCTGGCTGGCGCGTCCCTGGCTGATGGATGCGGCCACTCAGCAGGCCGCCGGATGCCGGATCGGCCCCGACTACCCGGCCCCGATCGTGAACGAGAAGCAGGCCCTGCAGGCCGCCCGTGAACAGCTGTTCGGCCTGCGCGCCACACCGCAGGCACGGGCCGAGGCGGATGCGGTGCAGGCACGGCATGGGTCGCGCAGGAGCGGTCTTCCGCCGACGGGGCGGCCGCGGGGAACATCACGGGGCCCGGTCCGGTCGGAGGGAGCCAGCGCTACGCCACGGCAGGGAGACTTTTTCGGCTGAGGGGACGCGCGGGCGCTCAGACAGGGTGACCATTCGACGACGCCTCGACACGGCGCGCCAGCGCAACGGCATCGCGAAGATTTAGCAGCAGCAGGGCCTGACCTCCGACAAACCCGCCGACTGCAGCCAGCGCGCGCTTCTCCAGGTCGTCTGCAAGAAACAATCCGAGCCGCACCAGTTCCGCGATATCTTCCTTGTCATTGTCGGCAAAGCGGGCCACCTTGCTGACCGCCAGGTCCAGCGGCGACAGGACATACAGCTGAATGTTGTCGATCCCCATGTCCAGGGGGAGCGCGTCATGGAGGTAATCCTCGTGCATCAGCGCAAATCTTGCGTTGTAGTTGGTGTCAAAGTGCACCGTGGCAGGGGTCCCATCCTCGAGCGTGACGTCAACAACCAGATCCTGGGGCACAAATATCCGGCTGCCGAATTCGGCGTCGACGTCGGTCGTGACCCGGGTTGCCGAATAGAGGTGAACCGCCATGCCGCCAGCCAGATACACCCGCAACGGGCTGCGCAACGCCAGCCTGTGCGACAAGCTGCGGAGCAACTCCCGCAATCCACGGGCCAACGCCGTATCCGTGTGAAAGCGGGGGGAAGGGGTCATCTTGAGACTCCGCCCAGCCTGCGCGTCAACATGTCGCGCAGCCGGGGCAAGCTCGCAACCCACCCGTTGCGGACCACGTCGCTGGTTGCGAGCCGTTCGCCAGGGTGCAACGCAAAATACTGCTCGCTGGCCTGCCGCAGGCGACCGGCTTCCTGCGGGAAAGTCGACCGGATGACGCCCGCCGCCACCTGGAACACATGGGCCTCCAACGGAT